>CALFBM010000025.1 GCA_937951645.1 uncultured Rhizobiaceae group bacterium | reverse complement strand
TCCCATGTTTCAACTTCTTCCAGTTTTGCATGGTTGTAGGCTTCAAAACCCACTACCATTAAAGGAACGACTTCGAGGGCAGAGAATGTTGCGCCAACTGCAATTACGGAGATTGGGGTGCCGCTGAAGTATAAGTGATGAAACGTACCCAAAACACCGCCACTCAGGAATATAATCGTAGCAAATAATACCATAACGGTAGCTGTTTGAATTCGTAGTAGTCCCATGTGAACAAACAGAATTGAGATCATTGTAGTGGCAAATACTTCGAAGACACCCTCCACCCATAGATGGACTACCCACCAGCGCCAGTAGTTTGCGATTGCAATATTGGTGTGCTGACCCCACATCAAGCCAGCCAGATAGAGCGTGCCAATTGAAACTGCTGCCAGGGTAATCAAAAAGAGTAGTGACTTGTTTTCGATTGATGTCAGTGCCTGACATTTAGTGGAAACCATGGTGAGGACCGGATACATGGCTCGCAGCATCAAGAAAACCCAAAGCAATAGACCGATTGCCAGATAGGCTTGCCAAAATCGCCCCAGATCAACAAATTCATATCCCTGATGACCGAACCAGAAATTGATTGTCATGTCTTCGATAAAACGATGTACTGCAGCCCATTCACCCACGAAAGAGCCGGCAACGATAATGACAAGGCTGAAGAAAATAAAGTTAACACCAAATACCTGATAAGGAGGATCTTTACGCGCAAGCAGTGGCGCCACATAGAGACCTGCTGCAAGCCATGCTGTTGCGATCCAGTAAACTGCAAGTTGGGTGTGCCAGGTTCGTGTCACGGAATATGGCAAATATTCAACAAACGGCAAGCCATAGAACCCTTGCCCTTCAACTGCATAGTGTGCAGTCACCATGCCCAGCAAAACCTGCCCGGTGAACATGGCTGTAACAAGCCAGAAATATTTTGCAGTTGCCTTCATGGAAGGTGTAATGGTTGCATTTTCCAGGAAGTCAAATTTGGCAAAACCATGTTCAGGTTCAACGTTGTCACGCCAGATGTCATATTGTTTTGCATAATACCATACGATAGCACCAATCCCGGCCAACAAAAGAATGACTGAAGCAATGCTCCACATGAAGTTTGCAGCTGTTGGTACATTTTCAATCAACGGCTCATGCGGCCAGTTGCTTGTGTAAGTGTAGTTTTCATCAGGGCGATTGGTAGATGCGGCCCACGAAGTCCAAAAGAAAAATGCATTCAGTGCTGCTGCTTCATTTGTTTTTAAGACAGAATGTACTGGCATTGCATACTCTCGGCGCAGATCCAGATATTCTTGCCCTTCTGCCATAAAGAGCTGTCTATAATGCTCTTGTACTTTGCTTATGGCCTGAAGACGGCGGTCGCTAATTTTAATAATTCCAGATTTGGGATCGTAGGTGTTTGTCCGCATCTCATTACGAAGCATTCCAAGATAAGCTGATCTCCTTGCTTCTTCACTGAGGTTTGTAAGTGGTTCGTCTGCTTCATAGAGTTTTAATAGCGCATTTGCCTCACGCTGAAGCCAGTCGGCACTCCAGTCAGGTGCTACATATCCTCCATGCCCCCAAATGGACCCTTGCTGCATGCCGCCAGTGGATTGCCAGACGTTCTGTCCAAACTGGATATCAGAACGCGAAAATACTGTTTTCCCACTTTCTGTCTGAACTTTTTCAGGGATGGGTGGTGCAACCTGATAAATTTCGTGACCAAGGTAAAGCAGCGTCCCAAAGAACAGGATGAGGCTGGCACCAAGAATTTTCCAGAGCCGTTTTACCGAGAATGTTGATTGATAAGTTTCCATATTAAAATCCTTCCAACCATCAAGTTTTAAAGTTATATATTATATATATCTTTTACGCAATGCTAAAACGATTGCTGTTTAGCACCAAGTTGCGCCAACTCAAATATAAGATATATTTTATAAATATCTTATTGAATGCTATAATGATATGGCGCAGAATGCATCGCAGAAGTTTCTGGAGTCAAGATTTTCTGTTGCTAGACCGTGTTACCTGACAAGCCTTGGCGCAAGGATTATAAACAAACTTATTGAGGGCAGTAATACATGCAAAATAAGAATATTATGCAACTGGAACAAAAATTACTCATACTTGATAATGAGCTTAACAATCTGGTTATAAAGGGTAAAATGAGTGAAGCTCTCGATAAGTTTTACTGCGATAATGTTTCAATCCAGGAGAATGACAAAGCACCAACCATTGGCAAGGCAGCAAATCTCGCCCGTGAAAAAACTTTTTTTTCCAAAGTGGAATGCTTCAACACCACTGAGGTTTTAGCAAGCGGTGTGGGAGGGCAAACAACATTCTCTACGTGGTATGTAGACTTTGTGCACAAAGAATTAGGACGTTTGGAATTTACACAAGTCGCAGTTCGAACATGGAGTGACCATCGAGTAGCCAAAGAAGTTTTTTATTATGGAATGAAAACAGATTTTTTATCCCAGTCTGGCAAGTAAGCTACAAAATAAATTATTACATAAGCAAATGATTAAAAACCATATGAGGTGTTGTAATGATCAGTGTTAATGACCTTTTGCATATTGCGAAACAGGATTTGAGAATTGTTAACGGAGATGATCGTCTTTCCAAGGCATCAGACCTATTGAGTACATCCCGAAATCGTATGATTGTTGTTTGCTCTAAAAACCGCAAGGTTGTTGGAGTTTTAACCCGGGGTGATATTCTGCGAGGTATTTATCATGAGAACGCGGGCTCTGATACTCAGTGTAATTCACTTATGTGTAGTGACATTCATAGCTGCAAAGCTACGGACGATCTCAACAATGTATGGTCAAAGATGAGCATAAATAATCTCAATGCAATGCCAGTGGTTGATGAAGAGAATAATCCGCTTGGAGTTTTATCATCTAAATGCGTATTGGTTAAACTGTTGGCTGAAGCAAGGCAGCAGGACCAACTTATGAGAGATTACATAGATGGTATGGGTTATCGTTGAGGGCGAATTGCGAAAATGTAATTGAGATAATTTGCCTTTTTTTATGGTTCAGGTAAGCGGCGTTCTTTTTGTATTCAGTTATAATAAAATCCTTTGTAATTTAGTCTCCTGGATTTCCATTGGAAATACTGTCTTCATGAAAATTGATGTTGTTCCAGCATATCAGTTAATGGGCTTGCAATTTTTAAAGATATATTTAATATATATTATATTGGAATGCAAAAGATTTTCTCTTTGTACACTCACATTTATGCATATCTCGGAAGGAAACATATCATGCCGACGTGTCAAAAGATTGATAAAGGGCAATTGCCTAAAAAACCAATATTTGAAAATGCAATGATGACGCCGTTAGCTGTTACCAAGGATGGGATTCCCGCTGCGTTTCAACTGCATGTAAAAGACGGTGTAACTGTCCCTCCGCATGCAACCGATAGTGGGACAAGGATCATTACTGTTGTTTCAGGCAAGCTTTTCTGGGGGAACGGTGATGTTGCTAATCCTGAGGAAGAAATTGCATACTTTCCAGGTGATGTTTTGGTGATACCAGCGCATGCCATGCACTGGCTCGCAGCACGAGAAGGCGACATCTTGTTACAGGCCACTTTCCTGAGCGACAGCACATTGATACCAGAGGTACAACAGCAAATAGAATAATACCTTAAACAAAAAGGCTTACAGGTTAAAAATACGATTTGAACAGAAAGATATCTGTCACACGGTGTGGATTATCGCTGATATACCAAAACTGCTTTTGCTTAACAATTTTACTCAAGCAGTTGCCATGCATTACTAAAGCAAATAATTCTGGGAAATTATCTATGTCACAATCATCCACACCAATTGAACAATTATTGAAACTAAGGCGTATCTATGAACCGCCTTTGAAAACTGATGGCAAGAGAATACTTGTCGATCGCCTTTGGCCACGAGGAATATCAAAAGAAAGAGCAAGCCTCTTTTGTTGGGCAAAGGATGCCGCACCAAGTTCTGATCTTAGGCGATGGTATCACAAGGGCCGTAGTCGTTGGCAGGAGTTTCGCCTGCAATACCTTACCGAACTTAAAGATAATACCTCGCTTCATATTATCGAGGATGCGTTAAATAATGATGTTGTTACATTGATATTTGCAAATGCAGATCTTGAACAAAACCATGCAGCTGTTTTGCGGGAATATCTGATCGAACGGGTTCGGGACAGCCGCGCTTGAATCAATGAACAAAAGGGATCAAGAGAATTAGAGCATGACTTTTGTGGTAACCGAAAATTGTATCAAGTGTAAATATACTGACTGTGTTGAAGTTTGTCCGGTGGATTGCTTTTATGATGGTGGCAATATGCTGGTTATTCATCCGGATGAATGTATTGATTGCGGTGTCTGCGTCCCAGAATGCCCTGCAGAAGCAATTTTCAGTGATGCAGATATAGAAGCAACGCCTGGGATGCTGGATCTGAATGCAAAATATTCTGAAGTATGGCCCAACATAACCCAGAAACGTGATCCGTTACCAAATGCAGATGATCTCAACGGACAAAAGGGGAAAGAGGCAGACTTCTCTCCTGAGCCTGGCCCCGGTGACTAAGGGTTTCATTATTTATAAACAGAAAGCTGAAGTGTGTTGGAAGGTGGTAAAACCATGACAGTTATCGATGTGTTATGTTGCATAGTGGTAAAATACTGATTTTATTAATAGTTTGCTCCAGGTTAGAGAAATAGATATGATAATTATCAATCATGAGAGATTGGTAGTCATAGATGAAAACTATATTTCTGGCGATGTTGCTTTCTACAGTAACATTTGTTTCTGCTAATTCTCTGGAAAGAGGTACACCAGGACCACTTGGTTTTTCGGACATTCGCGCTGCGTTTCTTCCCCCGGCAGGTTTATACGGCGCTGCTTCTTTGGCTTATGTCAGAAATAGGGGATTGGACGATGGCAATCGCAATAGAGTGCGTTTTCTGGACTCATTGGAAACGACAACCCAGTCAGCTGCTCTTACATTTCTTTACGTACCAGATTTGGATATTTTTGGTGGCAAGGTTGGAGCAAGAGCAACATTTTCAGTAGGTAGAACATGTGGCAGGATTTTTGCCGGTACTAACAAACGCTGCTTTTCGGGTCTACGGGATCCTTATGTAGAATTTTCATGGTCACGATTCATGGGGACGGTAAGGCCGTCAAGGCACCCAGGCGCACTTCCAATACTGGAGGGGCTTGCGGTAAGTCTGGGGCTCGGCGTGGTCGTACCGATTGGCAAGTATGACCCTGAATTATCTATATCAAATGGCTTGTCGTTAGGGCTTAATACTTGGGATATTGCTCCTAACATAGCTTTTACATATACGACTCCACCAATATTTGCTGAAGGTACTGAATTTAGCGCCAAACTGTCTTTTAGTGAATATTTGAAGAACTCGATCACAAAATATTCTACAGGTGATTTGGTCAATGTTGATTTTGCAGTTTCAGAGCGCTTGGGGAGACTTCAATTGGGAGTTGGTGGAAACTATTACAGGCAGATTGAAGATGATGAACAATTTGGTGTGCGTGTGGGCATCGATGGGCGACGGGCAGAGGTTTTAAACCTTGGTGTTGTAGGAGCTTATGATATGTCGGAAATTGGGTCATCAATTCGATTTAAAGCAGTAACTACAGTGATTAACGAAAATTTCCCTAATGCGAGCAGTATTTCAATATCATTTATAAAGAAACTAAATTGATTCATGCAGGCATACGATTATGCCCGCTCATGAAAAAAAGCGGGCATTCAAGTTTCGTATGCAAACTGCAGTTGGCTGACTAGGATATCCTCCAGAGCACCGTTTGGGATTAGTTTGAATTAGCAGCATCCAGAATTATGGCCGCAACCTCTGCAGGTTTTGAAAGCATTGGTACATGGCTGGTTGAGAGCTCTGTCGTATTGGCGCTAATTTTTTTTGCCATAAGACGCATTACATCCGGTGCAATCATATTGTCATTTGCAGATACAATAAACCAACTTGGTTTTGATTCCCAGGCAGCAACTGATACCGGTTGGTCCAAAGTATCCTTGTGAAGTTTGCCTTGACTGGCTGCAATTAATTTCGCTTCAGACTCAGGAAGGTCTGATGCAAAATATTTGATTACGGTTTCTTCCTCGAGACGAATGAAACCTTCTTCATCAACAGTTGGTTTTGCAAACCCGGGAACACCCGGGATTTTCTTTACTTTGTGTGCATCATTAAGAATGTCGTGAAGATGCTCACCTTTCGACGGGGCAAAGGCAGAAATATAAACAAGTGACTTCACCTTTTCATTTTCTCCAGCTTCTGTAATCACCATGCCGCCCCATGAATGGCCAACCAACACGACTGGTCCTTCTGCTTCTTTAAGTGCGCGATTGGTAAAATCAACATCATCTTTGAGTGATGAAAGTGGGTTTTGTACTGAAATTGTCTTCAAACCGTTCTTCTGAAGAATTGGGATGACCTTGTTCCATGATGATCCATCTGCAAACGCACCATGAACTAAAACAACTGTTTTGGCAGGTTCTGCTGCCAAGACAGATGCACTTGAAACAACAATGGTTGTAACTGCAAGAATGTTGAGGAAGATTGAGCGTATCTTTTTCATATTCATTTTCCTAATTAAGTTTGAGTGGGTCTGATAAATAAATTGTAGGCTAATTAATAGCAAGCTATTTAGTATTTGATATGATCACATGCCCGTGATTTGCAGAGACCGAATTATTTCAGGATAGATTTATGTTGATGCTGAGGAAGAAAATGCCAAGTCTTTATCTTAAAGCCCTTGGTGTAAAAATATTTAACAAAGTTGGAAAGAAAACTAAGTCCCGTTGTTATGTATCTGTGTCGACAATGTCATTGTACGCCATCTACAGAAATCTAAATAGATAACCTACAGATAAAATGAAACTTCTAGCGTTGCTACGAAATGAAAAACTCCCAAAGATGGTCATAGAATATTACGCATCTTTTAGGAGTATGAAATGTATCAGGTTAATACAAAACCAAAAAATACAAAGACATTAATTCCTAATGCCATACAACAGAACGCTGCGGTACAGGGTATGGAAATCAATGCGCATCTGGTGATGTCTGCCAAAGATGATGGTCCATTAAACTTTGTGACAGACGAACAATCAGATTACCTAATAATCGCCTTTGGGACATTGCAAGTGTCAGTTGTTCCGCGAAGGTTACTCAACGGTGAATGTCTTTTAATAATGGCAGATTCGAGTTGTGAGAAAGTTGCTGTAAGTGGTGATTTCATGATGATTAAAATTTGTGGAGCATCAAGGCTTGCGCCATTTTTGTCAATGAGTGACAAGCAGTCTTGCGACTCCATTCTGCGCCAAAAGTCACCTTGCCTTTATCTGCTTGCACATTCTGCAAAGCGCCACATCTCGCTCAATTCTTTGGATGTTGATGAATATGCAAAAGCGCTTGCGGTTGTTGGGCGCGCTGAATTTGCTTGCCAATACGAAGCGCAAGGCTTCAGTGACACATCAGAATTGCCGAACTGGAAACTACGAATTGTTGATGCTTACATATTGGGGAATCTTGAAAAAACTCTTCTTCTGGAAGACCTGGCTGCAAAATGCCAAATGTCGCCAGGGTACTTTTGTCGTCTTTTTAAATCAAAGACAGGTCAGACTCCACACCAGTATATTATGTCAAAACGGGTGGAAATGGCGTGCAAAATGTTAAGCAACTCACTGCTGCCAATTTGTGAGATAGCATATGGAGCAGGGTTTTCGTCTCAATCGCATATGACAGCTACGTTTAAGAAGATGATTGGCTTTACGCCAAAAAGCTACCGGGCCGAGCAAAAAATACTTGCTGTTCCAACAGCAGCAACCATATCAAATGCTGCTGCCAATTTCTGTTAACTTATAATTGAGAGCATTATTCCATGTTTAAAAACTTCAAAAAATTGATGTTGTGTTTGGTACAATTTGGCAAAAGAGGAATGGCATAGAATGAAGGCCGGCATCTAATTTTTGGCCATGGTGCTGTAAATTCCATTCCATTTTGCATAGGCCAACTTTTTCATATTAGTGATTCGTTGTTTGAATCCGGGTTTATTCCTCAACTCCTCAAAAACAGGGGATCGTTCAAGGCTCCCCACAGAAAGAAATCCGCGTTTGATCTGTTCATCAATTATTTCAAGGGCAACATCAAAATTTCTCTCAAGTACTTTAAATGCAGTGGCTGCAATAAATTCTTCTTCTGTTTTAAAATCTGATAGTGGGATTTTTGTAAAATAATTCTTGAGGCTTCCCATAAAAAGTTTGTTTTCTTCGTTTCCATTCTCTTGGTAAACATGAGCCTTGAACACTAAATCAAATATGTGTTCCATGGAAATAGTGTTATTTTGATCGTTATATCGATTATATAGCCCAGACTTTATATAGTAGTTATATAAAGGTTTGCTATCTCCATAAATATATTCCACATGCGGACTTACCGCGCCACCAGGGTCAGTTTGAGAAAGTCTGTGTGCTTCAATTTTATTATCGGCAAAAGCAAAAGCCAGAGCTTTAATTGTGGTTGTTGTCAAATAGGGAAGGGCTTCTTCAATTTTACCAAGACTTTTCATCAGCAAAAGAAACTGAAACTGAGTATCAAAACTTGATGGATTAATTTCAAGTGCGTTTGTCAATAGTTGGTAAGACTCGATGTAGTCACCAGTTTCCCGCTTGAATTGCCCCAGATCAACTAGCGCTTCAATTCTATTTCTATTCCAGCGCAGGTTTTGTTTTGCCAAACCAAGTGCTTCGTCAACATTTCGACTACCAAACCGGATACGGGCCAATTGTGAGAGAACTTCAGATGAAAGGGGATCAAATGTGAGTGCATATTGAAGTGATTCTCCTGCTTCAATTACTCGCCCCAGAGTTTCCAGAACCTCCGCACGTAACAATATGGCTATCCGGTGATTGGGTTGGATTGCAAGTGCATTGTCATAAAGTTGCAGTGCCTTATCCAAATGTGCTCCGTTCTGTGCAGCTAACCCTTGCATGATAAATGCTTCTGCACTTTTAGGGGCAAGGGTTGTGGCAGTCAGGGAAAATTGCTTGATTTCCTTAGCTGCAGTTGTTGTAGGAAAACCTGCATATTTAATAGCTCTGTGATAGGCGTATGCGAGTTTCAAATAGCCAGGAACGTAAGATGGCTCTTTCGTTATGATCTGTCTAAAAGTGCTAATTGCTTCAAGGATATCGCTGCTTGAGCCGGAGTCTATTAACTTGTTACCCTTGATTAATAATGTGTGGACACCTTGAGCTACTGTTTTATCCAGGGTGAAGTCAGCAGGAAGTCCAAGATAATTTGAAATACTTATCACAGCTTCTCGTGCAATTGCTGTTTCAGCAGCCAATTCGCCGCCATTGCTTAATTGTTTGTGAAAGGTTTTCGACCATGCAACAACGCCATTATCTGATCTGACAAATTGAACCGTTGCATTAAGATCATCGCCGTCATGCCAAACTGTACTTGTGACAAGATAATCTGCACCTAGAGTACTGGAAGCGTCCCTTAGGCTTTTGGACTTTTCTGCTGCTGGAAATGAAGACAGGGAAGAGATAACATCAAGGCTGGACATTTTGGAAAGAGTGTTGATCATAACTTCCGCAAGGTGATAGCCATATAATTCAGATGCGGTATCACTCCGGCTTTTGATAATAGGCAAAACGGCTACGACTGGCTGTTTGTTTTTCCAGGTAACAGTATCCTGATTTGACGAAGAAAAAGAAAAAACTTCATCTATATACAGCGCTGAAGGTCCGATCATAAGGCAACTGAAAAATGCAGTCGCAGCACCTCGGTAACGTTTAAAAATACTTGGCTTTTCCGACAGTTTGGAAACAGCGCCTTCATGAGACATGTGGGACGAAAATGTGGTTTTATCCTCCAAATTACTTATTTCACCGATAAAGCGAAAGCCGCGGTTGGGATATGTTTTAATGTATCTTTGACGTTTGCCGTCGTCACCAAGCGCGATACGTGCCCCGCGTATCCGGTTGTCAATTACATTTGGTGAAACGGTACGATCAACCCAAATTTCTTCAAGTATTTTTTCCCTGCTGACAAATTCACCATGCTTTGAAATCAGCATTGTCAAGAGCTGACACACTTGTGGTTCAAGCGATACCAATTGGTTATTACGGCGTAATTCGCCTTTCAAACAATCGAACTCAAATTTGTCAAATGCGTATTTCATTTTTGTTTATTGTCTGTCCATAGACTGGTTTATCTTGATTGATATTTGATTTTTTTTTGAAACGAACTGTCATTTAGATAACAAACAAAACATCGATATTCTTTCACATTCCAAAAATATCATTTTCTTGCTGTTTATGCCTATTCAACGTTTTTGGCTTTCAATCTTGAGAATTAACGTCTTGAATATTCATTCCATTTTTTGATTTATTTTGGGCAGGAGCATGTAATCAATAAAAATGGATGCCGAAACGGCTTTGCATATCTTGTTATTATGAAAATTGTAGCAGGAAGTTGAAAAGATGCTCGTTTCTTGAAATCCTGCCTTTAATGCATGTGGCATTCATCCGCCAGGATTTTGTTGATCGAAATGTGCCAACAAATCCGGATTAACAGAATAATTTATTGGAAACGATGATGAACGATGGAAAAACTTTATTAAATGCTACCAGTATTAAAGTGGAATTTGAGGGTCATAATGGTTCTGCACTTTCTGCCCGTCTTGATCTACCTGCTGGAATGATACGAGCTACTGCTTTATTTGCTCATTGTTTTACTTGTTCAAAAGATATATTGGCCGCCCGCAAGATTTCAACAGAACTGGCGCGCCAGGGGATAGCTGTACTTAGATTTGATTTCACTGGACTGGGATCATCAAAAGGTGAATTTGCACATACGAATTTTTCCTCCAATTCTCTTGATCTGATAATCGCTGCAGATTATTTACGAAAAAATTATGAGGCACCTTCGCTTCTGATTGGACATTCTCTGGGAGGTTCGGCAGTTCTGGTGGCAGCAAAAAAAATACCGGAAGCCAAGACAGTGTGTACGATTGGTGCACCTTCCAGTACCCGGCATTTACTTGGACTTTTTGAAAGTAGCCTCGAGCAAATTACTAATGATGGGCAGGCGAAAGTTGAAATATCCGGTCAGAGTTTCACGATTGAAAAACAGTTTATAGAGGATCTTAAAAGCGATATTGTTATTGATCATGTTTCGTCACTTGGTTTGCCGTATCTTAACCTTCATTCACCGGTCGATA
Source organism: uncultured Rhizobiaceae group bacterium (assembly GCA_937951645.1). Taxonomy (GTDB): domain Bacteria; phylum Pseudomonadota; class Alphaproteobacteria; order Rhizobiales; family Rhizobiaceae; genus JAALLB01. The sequence continues at coordinate 15,823 of CALFBM010000025.1, read as the reverse complement.
AGACTGTTGGAATAGAAAATGCCACTGAGCTATTTGTTGCAGCGAAGCACCCAAAGAGCTTTGTTTCGCTTGATGATTCAGATCACCTTCTTAATAAAGAGTCTGATGCTGTTTATACAGCGCGTGTTATTTCTGGATGGATTGAGCGATATTTGCCCAATGACGCTCAACAAGGAGCCGATGGCATTGAATCTATTCGTTCTACTGAAACTCTGGATGGTAAATTCCAGCAAATTGTGCAAGCAGGCAAGCACCGGTTATTTGGTGATGAACCTGAAAGTTACGGAGGCTATGATTCTGGCCTTTCTCCTTATGATTTTCTTTGTGCCTCGCTTGCAACGTGCACCAGTATGACCTTGCGTGTGTACGCGGATTTCAAGAAACTTGATCTGAGCCGCGTATCTGTTGATGTGTCGCATACCAAGGTGCATTTTAAGGATTTGGACGAAGTTACGCGTGAACCTGCAAATCCAAATGCCAAGATAGACCAGTTCCTGCGAAAAATTTATATTGAAGGCGGGGTGCCTGAAGAGTTGGAATCGAAGGTTTTGGAGATTGCAGATAAGTGTCCGGTACATAAAACGTTACTGGCAACGTCAATTATTAAAACTGAACTCCAAAGTGATTAAACGAGAACAATAACCCTTTGCATCCTGCAAGATTATGAGCTGTAAGCTTACAGATTTTTTTCATCTATGCCTCTATTTTTTTATTGTTTCTGAAAACCAAAAAATAATTTGGGAGCAAGATAATGATAAAATAAATTGTATTTTGAAATCCAACAAGTTTCGTCTCAGGCATTCTCCCAACAGTTAAAAACCAAAAAGGAAGTGCGTTATGAGCAAGGATTGTAAAAAAAATTGTGGATGCGATGTCAATGAAGAAAAGGTTGACCAAGCCAGACGACGCCTCCTGACAAAGAGCGGTGTTTCTGTAGCTGCAGCTGCGGCTGCGATTGGCACTGGAGCAATGGGTTCTGCATCAGCAGCAACTAAAGAAGCAGAGGCAACATATGCAGACCCTGCCAAGCCTGGATTGCCTGAGGTTGATATGGAGATTACAAAGGGGCGTACAGCCTTGGTTGTCGTCGATCCTCAAATTGATTTTCTATCTGAAAAAGGTGTGACTTGGGGTGTTGTTGGCGAGAGTGTCACCGAACAACAAACCGTTGATAATATCGAGAAACTATTTGCTGCGGCAAAAGAGGTTGATATGCCAACCTTTATTTCTCCTCACTATTATTATCCGCATGATCACAAATGGAATTTTGAAGGAACGCTGGAAAAAACAATGCATTCTATACGCATGTTTGATCGAAAAAGTGCTCTTGATGTAGCAGATTTTGATGGATCCGGTGCTGACTGGATGCCTCAATATAAAAAATACATTAATGATGGCAAGACAGTTATTTGTTCTCCTCACAAAATTTATGGACCTGCTCAAAATGACCTTAACTTGCAGATGCGAAAGCGCGGCATTGATAAGGTAATATTGTCTGGAATGTCTGCCAACTTATGTGTCCAGGCTCATCTTTACGAGATGCTTGAGCTTGGTTACGAAGTTTCCGTAGTCCGCGATGCCACAGCCGGGGCGAAAGTGCCTGAAGGCGATGGTTATCTTGCTGCCTTGATAAATTATCGAATGGTTGCAAATGGCGTATGGTGGACTGATGATGCTGTTAATCGGATCAAGGCTTCTGCCTGATCCAAATCGTATCTCTGCGTTCTCCCCCCAACTAAACTCAGGATGTTAACAATGGTTTCTTCCCCGACCTCCCTCCCATCAAGTGAAGAGCATGCCGCCAATGGCGGCCTTGTATCAAGGCGCTGGTTACTACGCAGCGGTCTTGTTGCGGGTGCCATGAGTGCATCCGGGAGTTTAGTACACGCAGAGCAACTACGGGTTCCTGAATGGAGCTCGACGCCCGGCCTCAAGATGACCGGTTACGGTCAACCGTCTCCTTTCGAAAACAGTGTTGTGCGCCCCGCACTAGACCTGTTTCCCGAAGGAATTGGCGATGGGTCGGGCGTATCTTTTACACCACTCGAAAAACTGGCAGGTACGATTACGCCCAATGGCCTGTTTTTTGAAAGACACCATAGTGGCATTCCTGAAATTGATCCTGCCCAGCATCAATTTGCTATACACGGGAATGTAAAACGCTCGCTGCTCTTTACGGTTGAGAACCTGTTACGTTACCCAATGGTGAGTCGTACCTGTTTCATAGAATGTGCAGGAAACAGCCTTTTTAATAGTATGGACGAGCCTCAACAGCGCACAGCAGGAGAAATTCATGGTCTTATAGGAAATGCTGAATGGACTGGCGTGCCTCTCAGGCTTTTATTGGATGAGGCTGGAATAAACCCTGATGCATCCTGGGTATTGGCTGAAGGTGCTGATGCTGCAAAGATGAGCCGCAGTATTCCACTTGCAAAGATCGTTGATGATGAGGCGATTATTGCCCTTTATCAAAATGGCGAACGATTGAGGCCCGAACAAGGTTACCCAATGCGCCTTGTGTTGCCTGGTTGGCAAGGAAGCATGAATGTCAAATGGCTACGGCGCGTAAAAGTACTTAATGCACCCGTTCATACAAAAGATGAAACTTCAAAATATACCCTTCTCCAAAAAGATGGCATATCAAAGCAATTTACATATGAAATGGGTGTTAAGTCGGTTATTACATCGCCATCTCCGGGAATGGAGCCGTCCAACCCTGGATTGCATCTCATTTCAGGTGTTGCCTGGTCAGGTGCTGGTAGAATTAAACGTGTTGAGATTTCTGCCGATGGTGGCAAGTCCTGGGCAGATGCAATAGTTGATCAAAACCCTGCTTCCAAAGCCCTGACTAGATTTCAATTGGCTTGGGATTGGAAATCAGAACCTGCAATCTTGCTAAGTCGTGCAACTGACGAAACCGGAGCCGTTCAGCCAACTCGCTCGAAATGGTATGAGCCTTACAATTCCAATCAGTTGTTTCATCAAAATTCCATTCAAGCCTGGTCTGTCTCATCTTCTGGAGGTGTAAGCAATGTCTACATTTAAAGCGTCATGCTTATCCCTAATTTGGATAGCTTCTGCGATTGCATCCTCTTCAGCCCAACAGTTAGGAAAGACAATAACGGAAGCTGATCTTCAGCAATGGGATATTTCAATTGCACCTGATGGTGTTGGTCTCCCACAAGGCCAGGGGACAGCACTAATTGGTAAAGAGCTTTGGGAAAATAATTGTCAAGCTTGCCATGGTGAAAATGGCAAGGGTGGACCAGCAGGAAACCTTGTTGGTGGCATAGGAACTCTCAAAGATAAAAATCATGAAAAAACAGTTGGCAGTTTTTGGCCATATGCCACAACGCTCTTTGATTATATTCGTCGGGCCATGCCTTACTATGCACCAGGAAGCCTGACTGATGATGAAGTTTATGCGCTTACAGCTTATGTTTTGCAGCAAAACGGCATTATTGATGAGAATACCGAACTGAATGCAAAAACGTTAATGGATGTCAAAATGCCAAACAGGGATGGATTTGTTCAATATTGGCCTGTTCAACCTGGCACGAAATAAAAAGAAACAATATTATTAAGAGGAAGAAATAACAAAAATGGTAGATAAAGTAAGTTATGTAGTCGGTGGATCATCCGGTATGGGGTTTGCCACATCACAAAAGCTGGTTGAAGAAGGAAACACAGTTTTAATCTTTGCCCATGATGCCGAGAAGCTGGCTGAGGCAAAAGCCAACTTGGAAAAAGCCGGGCCAGGTAATGTTGAAACCCAGGTGATTAATCTTTACGATTTTGATGCAGTTGACAAAATCATCGAAAAAATTGGATCAGAAAAACGCCACATTGACAAAATGGTCAATGCAGCGGGTGTCTTTGCGCCAAAGCCGTTTCTTGAAAATGATGGTGCTGAATATGATAAATATATGGATCTTAACCGATCAACGTTTTTAGTAACGCAAGCGGTTGCCCGTAATATGGTCAATCATGGCGGTGGAGCAATTCTGAATATTGGATCCATGTGGGCGCACCAGGCTATTAAGGCAACGCCATCAGCTGCTTATTCAATGGCAAAGGCGGGTATACATTCAATGACCCAACATCTGGCAATGGAGCTTGGTGAACATGGCATTCGCGTTAATGCAATTGCACCTGCAGTTGTGATTACACCGATTTATGGCGAGTTTATTGATCCAAATGAGATTGAAGATACGCTAACCAGTGGTTTTAATGACTTTCACCCAATTGGCCGTGTCGGGCGTGTTGAGGATGTTGCCAATCATGCTGCCTTCTTGCTTTCGGACAAGGCAGGCTGGACAACGGGTGCAGTACACAATGTAGATGGCGGCGTTATGGCAGGACGAACCTGATAAACGTCTATCCATCCATCAAAGGAGTATGAATATGAGAACGCATCCCACACTTTCTTCCATTGTTAAATTTGCGCTTTTGGCTAGCGTGGGTCTTGTATTGAATTCAAATGTTCCCGCAATGGCTGGGGAAGTTCAAAACAAGGCCTTGCCTGTCGAAGACAAGAAATTTGTTCCGGCTTTCCCTGGAAATGATGCAATCAACTTTGCTGCAGCCTACGGTGATCGTTCCAGTGGTCAACACGGAACATTTGGCAGGTTTCCTGCAAATTTTGAAACACCACCTCATATTCATACGCATGGCTATAGCGCAATTGTTGTGTCTGGCGAAATGACAAATCCATTTGAGGGTGAGAAGAATCCACCAGTGTTAAAACCCGGCTCGTTCTGGTCTGTTAAGGCAGGCAGTGTTCATACAACGGCTTGTGTTTCAAACACACCATGTGAATTCTTCATGTATTCACGCAGGTCATTTGACTTTGAACCAGTAAATTAAGCTTGGCAATTTTCAAGTGACGCTCTTAATTAAATAGGAATTGATAATGATAAATATAGTGAGAATACCGTTGATTGCCATGATCGTGGCAGTGCAGTTTGTTAGCCAGTCAATAATGGCAGAAGCTGCGGAAGTAAGATATGGATATGAGACTGTAAATAGTGTTAAATTGTTTTACCGCGAGGCAGGAGAGCCTTCTGATTCAACAATAGTTTTGTTTCATGGCTTCCCAAGCTCTTCTCATCAATACCGTAATCTTATACGAGACTTGGGTGATGAACATCATGTGATTGCGATGGATTATCCAGGATTTGGCTCGAGTGATTTTCCTGATCCCAAAAAGTATAAATATTCTTTTGATAATATTGCCGATACCGTAGATCAATTTCTTCAACAGCGAAAAATATCAAAGTATTCCATGTATCTGCAGGATTATGGTGCACCTGTAGGAATGCGGATTGCTGCAAAATATCCTGATCGGGTAGCAGCATTGATTTTTCAAAATGGCAATATTTATGATGAAGGTCTGAACAAGGAGGCCTGGGCTCCAATCATGCAGCTTTGGAAAGGACGAGATGCAGAGCTTGAAAAGAAAATTGCTTCAAATGTTTTTGGCATGGAAGGACTGCGCTGGCAGTATACACACGGGACACGTAACCCTGATGCTATTTTGCCTGATAACTGGTTGCTTGATTATAATTCGCTATCACGACCTGGCCAGCATGCGGTTCAGCTAGACCTTTTTTATGACTACCGTAACAATGTGGCTCTTTATCCTGAGTGGCAAAAATATCTTAAAAAGAACCAACCACCTGTCCTCGTGGTCTGGGCCAAGAATGACGCATTCTTTCCTGTTCCAGGCGCGGAAGGTTTAAAGCGTGATGCGAAGGATGTTGATTATAATATTCTTGATACTGGCCACTTTGCCCTTGAAGAGGATGGCCCCCTTATTGCATCAAAAATCCTTGCCTTCATGAAGGATAGGGACATCAAGTAATTTTTGAAGCTTACTGACTAAAAATTCCGAAAGATAATAAACATGACGCGAACTTTTATCACATCAGGCAAAAGAACACCTTTCGTAAAAGCTGGAACAGATTTTGCCAAGCTGGACTCCATATCTGTTTCCAAGCCCGTTGTTGAGGCGATGGCAAATATTTCGCGCCCTGACTTCGTAGTTTGGGGGCAAGTCATTCCAAGCCCTACTATTTCAAACCTGTCGCGTGAATTGTCTCTTGAGGCTGGATTGGATCCCACTATTCCAGCCTATTCAACTATCCTTGCCTGTTCGACCAGCATGATGGCAACAATTCAGGCGGCAGGAATGGTAGGCAAGGGTGGTATGCACTTGGCATTGGTTGGTGGTGTTGAAGTCATGAGCCGTGTGCCAATTGCATTAAAACCTGATGTTGCCCAGATGATTGCCGGTCTTGCAACAAAGAACCCGGCAGAAGCGCTAAAGGCAATTGAAGAGGTCAAAGCAGATAGCTTTGATTTGCCTATAAAAGGATGGGCCAATCGTATTTCTGGCCGTTCAATGGGAGAGCATACCGAAGATACTGCACAACGTTTTGAAATTCCCAGACAAGAACAAGATAAATTGGCATTTGACAGTCACTCACGAGCAGTTGCTGCACAAGAGAGCGGTTTTTTTGATGACCTGCTGGTTCCGCTTTCTGATATAAATTCAGATACAATACCACGAGCTGATTCAACGCTTGAGAAACTCTCAACCCTAAATCCTGTCTTTGACCGAAGTGATGCTGGCACTTTGACGGCTGGTAATTCATCTCCCCTTACAGATGGAGCAGCTGCAATATGGGTTTGTGACGAGCAAGGCTTAGAGCGAATAGATAGTGATTATGCGGTTGAACTTGTCGACTGGCAGATTGAAGCCATGGACTATACGCAAGAAGGTATCTTGATGGCTCCGGCTCGCGCCATTCCAAAATTGTTGTCGCGTAATAAATTACGGTTTGATGACGTTGCACTTTGGGAAATTCATGAAGCATTTGCAGCACAGGTATTGGCAAATATCAAAATGATATCTGACAGCAATTATAGACAGGAGAAAGCCGGCGTAGATGAAGATCTCGGCGAGTTTCCTTTTGAAAGGCTTAATCCAAATGGCGGATCGCTGGCTATTGGGCATCCTTTTGGTGCGACAGGTGCAAGAATTATCAGCCAAGCCTGTAAGGAACTATCAAGTCTGGCTTCAGGCAGTCTGGCAATTGTCTCAATCTGTGCAGACGGTGGCCAAGGCACTGTATGCTTGTTACGACGTCCCTGATTACACAAGTATATTTTAAGATATATCTAACTTAAAATTATCTTTCTATAACGTCCAGGGCTTGTGCCGACGTAGCGTTTGAAGCTTGATATCATATGGCTTTGCGAAGAAAACCCTACATCATAGGCAATTTCAGCAAGCGATTTATTGCCTTGTTCCAATAATTGCCTCGCTTTGTTAACGCGATGATTTAAAACATACTTATGAGGGGTCATACCGGTATCAGCCTTGAACATCCGCGCGAAATGGAAAGTACTTACACCTGCAATTTGAGCAAGAGTAGACAAGGATAATTGTTCATCTGTGTGCTGGTCAATATATTCAGTAATGCGCAAGACCTTGTGCTTTCCCAAGCCAACGCGTGTGGTTTCTTTGGGCTCACCTCTGAAATTCAGAATTTCACTAACGAGGAGTGATGCCAATGCCTCTGCACGCATTCGTCCTCCCAAACCATCAGAGCCCAGGTAATCATTGATAAGTGCTGAATATTGAGGACTGCGTTCCATTTTGGGGTGGAAGTCGATGGGGTCGTAAAGTGGTTGTACAATTCCCAACTCTTCTTCACATCGTTTTCTCAGATTATCATCAAAAATGAGATATAAATAACCGCCTGAACGCTCAGACCTTGTGGATTGCCAAACGCCTTTTGGTATGTAGGAAAAATCTCCTGTATTAACAGATACGCGTTGTTCTTTTCGAGAACCAAGTGCTGCATCTGCAACGAAAGAATTTTGGTGTAAGGCAATAATACTGAACGGAAGCACTGCCTCAGTTTCAAGGTTGTCTACCGGGGCAGCATAACCAAGAGTCAAGTCTCCAAAGGACAGCGCTTTGCCATCACGAGGCCAGGGAATTTGTTTTTTCCGGTCCATCGGATATGCTGCTTTCTTTTGCTGAAAATCTGAGTTTTCCAACAATGCAAAAAATTTTGTATAAATACTACATAACAGACTTTCATTTAAATGTCTGTATTTACCAATCCGATATGTGATTTAACAGCAAGAATATGAAATTTGAGAAATATCCTTTGATGATAGTTCTGGAAAAATACTGCAACACAGGCCCTTATAGTATTGCCTGTAATACGCCTGTTAAATCAATTTATTTAAAACCCTGGAAAATGATTGCCGTTTTAGTTCCAAATCTATCAGCCATATTGGGTATCATTTATATTGGTGTAATAAAAATACACTTGCTTGAAAGTTGATAAGTTGGAAGTCAGAAAAATTTACAAGATTTTGGGATAATAGTGGCATTCTGACAGCTAATATCTGTAAATATGTATACCGTAATACTGAGAGAAGTTAATAAATTCTCCCAAAAAGATAATAGAATCAGGATTATAAGTATTATGCCCAAACGATTTACTCCTCCAAGTGACGAAGTTTGCTCGATTTTGCAAGATCGCCTTTATGATTTTCTAAGCCTGGCAGGAGATGCAAAACAGGCTCATTGGACAGTCACAGGTGTAAATTTTTTAACGCTGCATGAATTTTTTGACAGAATATTTTCCGAACTCATGGACTATGCTGATGAAATAGCAGAGCGTATTGTAACATTGGGTAGCCAGGTTATGGGTACTGTAAAATGTGTGGCAAAAGGGTCTCATTTACCAGAATACCCGACAAAGATTTCAAAGGGCGAGCAGCATATTGAGGCATTTTCAAAATCATTGTTTCAATTGAAAATGATTATGCGAGCCAATGTGCATACAGTGTCTGAGCTTGAGGATAATGGATCAGCTGACTTGCTTTCCGATTTATCGCGCAAGATTGATCAATTGTGCTGGATGGTTGGTTCTCAGATAGAGGCAAAATAATGTCTGTAAAAGGCATTTAACAATTTGTGCGACGAATAAATAATTCGGGAGTCCCCATTTGTGCAGGCTCCCGAATTTTATTTTATACAACAGAAAGTTTTACATCTATATTATTGCGGGTTGCATTAGAGTAAGGACACACTTGGTGTGCCTCGTCTACCAACTCCTGGGCATCTGCAGCTTCAAGTCCTGGTAAGGAAATTTCAAGTGCAACTTCAAGTCCAAACCCACCAGCTTCACGTGGGCCGATACCAACTGTAGCCGCAACTTTTGTATCATCCGGTACCTTCAAATGCTCATTTTGCGAAGCAACAAATTTCATGGCACCTAAAAAACAGGCAGAGTAACCTGCAGCAAAAAGTTGTTCAGGATTGTTGCCTTTACCACCTGCACCACCAAGCTCCTTTGGTGTGCTAAGTGCAACATCAAAACTGCCATCAAGGGTTTGAGCGTGGCCGTCACGACCACCAGTTGCAAATGCTTCTGTTGTATAAAGAACGTTCACAGACATATTAATCTCCATTTTATAGTACAATAAATATTATTGCGATAATTATTTTTAAATACAGTTTACTTAATACCCTTGTCAAGCTATTATTTATCGCGATATATGTATGCAGAGTAAATCTGCTTAGAGGAACTAAATTCATGGGTGACAAGGTATCTGAAATGAATACGCCTCTGGATCTTGACAGTCATTTGTGTCTGGGAATTTATTCAGCAAATCTGGCTATTCAACGCACGTATAAACCATTGCTGGATGAACTCGGCATAACTTATCCGCAATATCTTGTTTTAAACCTTCTATGGTCCAGAAACCAACAAACCGTTGGAGAATTGGCAAAAAAATTACAATTGGAGCCAAGTACACTGACGCCGATGCTAAAGCGTTTGGAGCTAAGTAGTTTAGTGGAACGGATTCGTAATCCCGAAAACGAACGTCAAGTCATCATTGGTTTGACCAAGCAAGGACTTGCAATACAAAATGATGCCGGCTGCATAACTGCTGCATTGTTAGAAATGTCGTCGCTGGATATCAATACTATTGAAGATATGAATAGGGATGTTCGAATATTACGCGACAACCTTTATCGCAATCAACCAAAGATCAGGGTATCTGACTAAAAATTAAACCCGTTCAGGCAATTTATCTTGGTTGTTATTTTAATGCAAAAGTTCAGGTTTGGCCTGACCAAGGCTAAACTTTGCATCAGAAATATAATAAGCAAAACAAACAAAAGAAAAGTTTTGATGATAATCCTGACTGGGTTTTGATATAATCCGAGAACCTACCAGCATTACTTCAAACGGTGTACCGTCCTGACGATAATTAATAACATTAATAAGTGAGTAGCCTATTGAATCAAGCTCATCGCGAAATTGTTTTAATCCATCAATATCCGTGTCTATGCCTTGAAATATCTTTGGAGATTTTCCAACCAGATCTTCACAAACATAGCCAAACATATCTGCAAATGCCTTGTTGACTCGCAAAATTTTGGAAGCCTGAGGCCCACGCGAATCGTCTGTAACCAAGCAAGCCAGTGATAATTTGGAAAATGCATTCACTGCCATGTCAATATCGGCGGGTGTAATGGGTTTTATTTCATTTTTCATTAATGATATCTGTACTCGCTCATTTTATTCTCAAAAAACTTGAAAACACATACTGAGTATGAATCATTATTGGTAAAGGTTTATTTCAAAATCTTGCTTAAATTCCAAATCTTTAAAACTGACCATATATCTGAATTGTCGAACTGTACCAGATTAACTTACAGGTAATTACCCGGGCAACTAAGCGTGCATTCTTGGCAATACTGTCGTGGTTAATCCTAAAAATACTACTGTATCAAGCCTTTAAAAAATAAAACTTTCACAACTAGGGCAGCTTGTTTGCAATTAGGCAGCAACACGAGCCAAAGCGCATTGCGACCATATCTCACTCAATGCTGAAACAAGGTGGCGGATATCTTCATCACTGTGGAGAGGAGAAGGTGTTATACGTAGCCTTTCTGTACCTACGGGAACAGTCGGGTAATTGATCGGCTGCACATAAATTCCATATTGATCCAGCAATAAGTCTGAAATCCATTTACATTTCTTGGCATCGCCTACAATTACAGGAATAATATGGCTTGGATTATCCAGATGCGGAATGCCTTCACGGTCGAGCTGCCGCCTTACCTCCATAACCCTGTTTTGATGACGTACACGCTCTATGTTGCTGCTCATGAGATGTCTGATTGATTGAGCTGCACCTGCTGCAATTGCAGGGGGCAAAGCGGTGGTAAAAATAAAGCCGGATGAAAAGGAACGTACGAAGTCGCATAATTGTGCGGAGCCAGTAATGTATCCACCCAGAACACCAAATGCCTTGCCAAGTGTTCCTTCTATGATGGAGATACGATCCATAAGTCCTTCACGTTCAGCAATGCCACCACCGTGTGGCCCATACATTCCAACGGCATGTACTTCATCAAGGTAAGTCATTGCCCCAAATTTATCGGCAACATCACAAATCTCTGCGATGGGGGCTATATCGCCATCCATGGAGTAAACACTTTCGAAAGCAACCAGTTTTGGTGCATCAGGATCGTCTTCGCTCATCATCCGTTCAAGGTCCTCAGGAGAATTATGTTTCCATATCCGTTTTTCACATCTTGAATGACGAAGCCCTTCGATCATTGAGGCATGGTTTAAGGCATCTGAATAAACGATCACGTTTGGAATTTTGGATGCAAGTGTTCCAAGTGTTGCCCAATTGGATACATACCCGGAAGTAAACAGAAGCGCTGATTCCTTGCCATGTAATTTTGCCAGGAGTTCTTCCAGTAAAACATGATTATGATTGGTGCCGGATATGTTTCTGGTGCCACCCGCGCCTGCGCCACATTTTTCCAGTGCAGACTGCATTTCATTGATGACTGAAGAGTTTTGGCCCATCCCAAGGTAATCATTGGAACACCAAACAGTAATGTCCCGGCATTCTCCGTCTACACAATAACGGCTTGCTCTGGGCATATTGCCACAATGGCGTTCGATGTCATTAAAGCTTCGATAATTACCTTTATCTTGTAATTCATTCAAAGCTGTTTCAAAAAAACTATCAAAATTCATATGTCTGTCCTTGCCTTGTGGCCATTTCAGACCAGTATCAAGGGTAATATGCGTAATGGGGCTGGATGTTTATTTCAAAATTCTGCGAAATATTATAAATTCCTGCTATGTTGCCTTCATTCAAGTTGATGTATAGACCAGTCTGAATCCCAAATTGGCAGGCGGTATGCCAGCGCCGCAGCTTGCATTGCCTGGGTCGCGTATGATGTCGCTAAGAACTGCTTCATGTTCACCCATCGCAAAGCGTCCGGAACGGCAGTTTTGTTGCCTTTTTCCCTGTTGATCGCTGCATTGAGTGCTTGTCCATTCCCAAACATTGCCTTTTATATCTGATAATCCAACTTCATTTGTGCCAAAAGTACCTATGCGTTTGACTATTCGATCTCTAGGGCCAGCGGTCAAATCATAGCTGGCAGCCCATGAAAGTCTTGGGTCTGTAAACAGTGGAGTTTTTTTCTTGGGAGCATGATTACGCGATAATTTTATCCATTCTTCGCGACTGGGCAAACGAACGTCTGTTCCTGTTTGTGAGCGATACCATACGAGGTAGTTTTGCACATCAAACCAGTTAACTCCTGTAATCGGGTAATTCGGTTTTGAATGGGTTTTATTGGATAATTGTGGACATCCGCCATCAGAAACACAGACATTCCATTGTCTTAATGTTACTTCATAGCGTCCAACGAAAATTTGATTGCCATCATCAAGATTAACCTCAGTAAATTCAGGAATATCTTCTGGTGCAAATGAAGGTGATTGTAACCTTGTCCATAAGAGGTCGCCACCACTGATAGCCAGGATTACCAACAAGCAAAGCGGCAGCATAACTCCTTTAAACATTACAAAATCCAGTTCTATTTGATTGGACCGATATAAACCTGTTTCATAAGGTCGTCGTTCCATTCACCTTCAACCACTACATGAGCTGCCGCACCAAGTTCTACGGCTTCGATCAGATTGTGATTTAAATAGGCATAAACACCAGGTTGGCGGAATGTATAAAGTGCAGCACCTGCAGAACCACCACGAACAAACCATGTTTCCAGGTCTTTCATCGGTGGAGAAGTAAAGGACCCGGTTTCCCAAACAAAATCACCATGGCCACCAATAAGGTGTGGTCGGGTATCGCGATTGCCTTGAACATGAAGGAATAAAACACTTTCGCCTACATTGGCTTTCATCGCACCTTCCCCTGTTAATGCACCTACACGGCCATTGAAAACAATATGGGAAGGAGTGAGGGTTTTCATGGATTCTATCCAGTCTGCAAGGTCTTCGCCAGCTGCATCGTATTTTTTGAAATTTCCTTCTTCATCGCGCGGAACGTAAAAATCATTTTCACCAATATAATAGGCACGATCATATTTAAGTTGATTTCCCTGATCGTCCTTTAGCCCCTCTCGCGGCAAGATCATAATGGCGCCGGTCATGCCATGCGTAACGTGATAGGGGGTCATGGAACCTTCAGGTGCGCAGTGATATAGAAATACCCCAGCCTTGGTTGCCTTGAAGCGAAGTACTGATTGTTCGCCGGGGGCTATAGTCGTAATACCTGCACCACCCAATGCGCCTGTTGCAGCATGAAGGTCGATGTTATGTTCCATCAAATTGGAATCCGGATTTTTAAGTGTGAGCTCGATATAATCACCTTCATGAGCGACAATCATCGGCGCGGGTATCGATCCGTTAAATGTTAGCGCCACAATTTCGGTGCCATCACCATCGAGAACCCATTTTTTTTCCTCAACAACGAGTTCAATCTCGACAACCTTTGGTCCTCCTTTTGCAATTTGGTCGTGCTGCGGGATCAAGGGAGGATTAACAAGCGTTTGGCTAACCCTCTCAAGACCTGCTGTTTCATCAGCATTGCTGCCAGAACCCATTTGTGAGGTATCAAATGGTGTATCGCCATGGGTCATATCCGGCGCTTCTGCCTTGTCGCCTTGGGAGGGACTTAATGATTCCAGATAGGCAATGACATCGCGCCGTTTTTGTTCATCTTTAATCTTGAACGGCATCTTGCTTTTTGCCTTGGGGTCATCGAGATAAGCACGCAAGAAATCTTTAGGACTGTTCAGCCAGTTAAAAAGCTGTTCCTTGTCCCAAACCAATCCATCAGCATTGGCGGCCTTAAGACTTTTGCCGTATTTGTAACCTTCAAAGGAGCCTGCAGGACGACCAACAACGCCTCTTAAAACAGGACCAACACCATTTTTTGCGTTCTCGGCAACTGAATGACAGGCTGCGCAAGATTTAAATACCTTTTTGCCTGCAACAGGGTCACCTTCTTCAGCAGATGCAACACCAATACTTCCTGCAACCATAAAAATGGCTGCTACTATTGATTTATAAATTGACATATTATTTTTTCTCAATGTTCCCATTAGGCTATCCTCTATATTTTGGCTTCTAAGCCTTTAGCGCTATTTTCTGAAAGCTTGTTGCTGAGGTTTGCTTTTTTACGCGTCGGCAATACCCAGTCTGGCCGGATAAAGTGGCATGTGTAGCCATTTGGATATTTCTTTAGATAATCCTGGTGTTCAGGTTCTGCTTCCCAGAAATCACCTGCGGGTTTAACTTCCGTTACTACTTTTCCCGGCCATACGCCTGCTGCTTCAACATCTGCTATTGTATCTATTGCTGTATTTTTCTGTGCTTCATCAGTTGTATAAATTCCTGAACGATAGGATATTCCCATATCGTTACCCTGACGATTGAGTGTTGTTGGGTCATGAATCTGGAAGAAAAATTCCAATAATTTTCTGTAGGAAAGTTTTTCATTATCAAACCAGATTTCTATACCTTCGGCATGTGTCCCATGATTGCGATAAGTTGCATTTGGAATATCACCACCCGTATAGCCAACACGGGTTTCAAGCACACCAGGTATTTTTTCAATTAAATCCTGCATTCCCCAAAAGCAACCACCAGCCAATACTGCGCGTTCTTTTGTCATGATCAACTATCCTCAACTTGATCCAGATATTCACCGTATCCTTCAGCGTCCATTTTGTCCTTATGTATAAATCTGAGTGAAGCTGAATTGATACAATAACGCAGCCCGCCTGCGTCTGATGGTCCGTCAGTAAATACATGCCCCAAATGACTGTCGCCATTGGTGCTTCGTACTTCTGTCCGGGTCATGGAATGTGATGTATCAAGAATTTCTGTGATGTATTTTTTGGTAACGGGTTTGGTAAAACTTGGCCATCCACAACCAGATTCATATTTGTCAGATGATACAAATAGTGGTTCACCAGATACGATATCAACATAAATACCGGGTTCCTTGTTTCCAAGGTATTCTCCTGTTCCCGGCCGCTCAGTACCGTTTTCCTGTGTTACACGGAATTGCTCAGGTGTAAGTTTACTAATTGCATCCTTCGAACGGTTATAATCGACCATGTCTTAGTCCTTTGGCGAATTTATATCGCATGAGTCTGTAGTAATTGAGTATTATAAACTGTCCGTATTTTTACGGTAGAAGTGTGATGTCATCATTTAAATTTATACTTGCGCCTGAAATATAATCAGATTGCAGAAAGTCATTTTTAAATGAAGCCTTCATGACTCAATAAAAATACTCTTTTTAGGATGGCCAAAAAATAATAATCCTTCAGCCATCCAAAGTCATAGGCGGCTTACTTGGTGTTAAGTATCTGATAAAACTTGGTAAAAACCATGTCTTTTGTAGCACTGTCAATATGGCATTGTGCACAAGCTTCAGT
>CALFBM010000024.1 GCA_937951645.1 uncultured Rhizobiaceae group bacterium | reverse complement strand
GCGTTCCAGCATGTCACATATTGCAAGAGCTGTTACGATACCATCATCATAGCCACGTCCAATTGGTGCATTAAAGAAAAAGTGGCCTGATTTTTCAAATCCGGCCATCGCATTTAATTCATGAACACGGCGTTTGATGTATGAGTGGCCAGTTTTCCAATAATCAGTTTCCGCCCCTTGTGATTTTAAAACTTCATCTGTTAGGAATAATCCGGTTGATTTAACATCTGCCACAAACTTTGCACCTGGATGAACCGCAGAAATATCACGCGCCAGCATCACACCAACCTTGTCAGCAAAAATTTCTTCACCTTCATTATCGACAACACCGCAGCGATCTCCATCCCCGTCAAAGCCAAGTGCTATATCAGCACCAGTTTCCAGCACACGGTCGCGCATTTTATGAAGCATTTCCATGTCTTCAGGGTTCGGATTGTAGTTTGGAAAAGAGTGATCAAGTTCCGTATCCATATGGATTACATCAATGCCTAGCTTCTCAAGTAATTGTGGTGCAAAGGCGCTTGCAGTGCCATTGCCACATGCAGCCACTGCACGAATTTTGCGTTTATAAGGTTTGCGGTTTGCAAGGTCTTCAATGTAACGTTCCGCAAAGCCTTCAATGAATTCATAAGACCCACCGGATTTCAACTTCCACTCACCGTTTAAAACGATATCGCGCAGACTATCCATTTCTGCAGGGCCAAAGGTGAGAGGGCGTTCGCAACCCATTTTAACACCAGTCCAGCCATTATCATTGTGTGATGCTGTTACCATGGCAACAGATGGGCAATCGAGCGCAAATTGCGCGTAATATGCCGTTGGCGACAAGGCAAGCCCAATGTCTTTTACCCGAGCCCCAGCAGCCATCAGGCCAGAAACAAGCGCTAGTTTAATTGACATGGAATAGCTTCGATAATCATGTCCTGTAACAATATCAGGCCCTGCGCCCAATTCTTGAATAAGCGTGCCCAATCCCATACCAAGTGCCTGCACACCCATCAGGTTCAGTTCAGGCGGCTTGTCGGAAGAAGGATGCCCAAACCACCAACGTGCATCATACTCACGAAATCCGGTTGGCTTTACGAGTGGTGTTACTTCAAACTTATGCGTATTTGGAAGTATTTCAGGCTTTGTTCTTGGAAACATTGTATATCCCTTGATTCGGAAATTTTACTGAAACTGTCAGTTACGCGACCAAGGGTCAATCATTACATAAGTGTAATTTCACGTTTGCTTATTCAACCAACAAGAGTTCCTGGTTTTTTACTTCAAAACTTCTTAGCTCTTTAAGGAAACTCATGCCCAAAAGTGTGCTACTTAAGGCCTTATCATCCAATACGACGGCTTGAACATTTCTAACTGTCACATTTCCGATTTGAATTTTATCAATTATGGCTGAAGCAGCCTTGGTTGAACCATTGGCTGTATTAACAGTATGTTTGAAATCAGCAGCCTGCAGGATGATGCGAAGTTGACGTGCAGTTCTTTTGTTTATAGCAACAGAAGTAGCGCCTGTATCAACAAGGACTTCAATATTGCGCCCATTCATGCGAGCCGAAGTTACAAAGTGACCTCTGCTATCCATTTTAATACGCGCTTTGCGTCCATAGATTGGTTGAGGTTCTGGTTGTTGTAAGGTTGCTACCTGCTGTTGAGGTTGACTTGCAGCGACTTGCACAGCAGCTGAATTGCTTGTTGCTTTCCTGTAATCGAGATACTCTTGTAATCCAAAAACGGAAACGATGCTGACTGCAATTATTGGAGCTATGGTTTTGAACATCGAAAACCTAAAGGTTGTTTAACTTTGTAGATAAGGTATTCGTAAACCTCTAACGTCTCCCTAAGGCTGTTGAAGTAATTGGGGTTTTCCTTCTCATGGTAAATAAAGTACTTCTTTTTTAACTTGCGGCACGTTGGATATTTATTACTTAGTTTGTTAAAGGTAATCTATTGATTCCCGTTTTACAGGAAAGCCTAATGTTTGGATTTTTATCCTGGTTAAAACCCATAACGATAGTTTTTGTTTTGACTTTTTTCACTGAGATAATAACTTCAGTTAATGCGCAAGCTGATTGGCGCAGGGATATAGGCATATTCAGAATCGGCATTATAACCTCAGAACAATCAGTAGAAGCACTGGATCGATTAGAACCATTTAAATTGGCGATATCAGAAGCGCTTGATATGGATGTAGAGTTCTTTCGTGCAAGCAATGCTATGTCTTTAATGAACGCACTTGCAGACGAGCGAATTGAATATGCAATTTTCTCTGCTTCCGGTTATGCGCTTGCTTGGGCATCGTGTGAATGTATTGAACCTATAGCGGTGCCTCGTTCCAAAGATAGTACTGATGGCTATCATACGATTTTGATTTCTGCACCTGATGGCCCTAAAACGCTCAAAAATTTGATAGGTAACAAGATTGGTGTTCTGTCAAAAAATTCAATTACAGGTTCTGCCCTGGTGACTCATGTTTTGAGCCAGGATAATGTTTTTATTGGCAATGAAAAAACGCCTTTTATTACCAATGAAAATGGAGAAAAAACCTTAAAGGCATTTTCTGCTGGAGAGTTTAAGGTTTTAATAGGCTGGAGCTCAATGACTGGAAACCCGTCTAGCGGTTATTCACGCGGTAGCCTGCGTCAGCTTGCAGAAGCTTATAATATCCCCGTAAGGAATTACAAGATCTTATGGAAATCTGATCAAATACCTCATAGGACACACGTGATGCGTAAGAAACTGCATGGAGATTCAAAAACGATTCTGCGCAATACCTTGTTGGCAATGAATGAAAAGGATCCTGTGGCATATGATTCAATAGAACCGGTTTATGGAGGTGGGTTTGTGGCAGGCAGACATGAAAGGTTTGAGCAGTTAATCGATTTGATGCAAGCGCAAGACATTCAAATAAAAACAGCGAAAGAAACTCTTCCGCTGCAATAAAATTTGTATAATCAAAAGCTGTTTAGCTTGTTGGAAGCTGTGGCATAGTTTTTCTGGGTCTTAAGAAAATACGGTCACCAAGCGTGATTGATGCTTTGTCAAATTCAATACCTGATGCGGCTTTTGTAGTAATAAAACCAATAATTGGTTTATGGTCAAATTCCACTTCTGCAATGACTAGTTCTGTACCATGTAGATTAATCGCAGCAGGTAATGGAAAAACATCACCAATAATCCGTTTTTGGCGAGCGTTTTCATCTGCTCCTAACCCAACGCTACTTTTGCTGCATTGTGCAGCTGGTGGGCTTGTATATTCTGAGCTTGCAGTTCTATTATCTACACTCCCTTTAACCCGTGCAATAACAACATCATCGCTGTTTTTGACACCATCACCATTTGTATCGTTTTCTGCTTCTGCAAGAACGGTTGTTATAACGACGCATGGAATTCTATCTGAATAAGGATACATGATGCGTTCGGTAATGCCAAAGATTGCTTGAAGTTCTGCTTCTCCTGTTGAACTTCGTAAGTCGGTTTGTTGGGCAATCAAGTCTGCAATTGCGCTTGAAGTTCTGGATATTTTTCTATCAACTGAAACAAGTAAAGAAACCTCAACGGTTCCAATAAACAAAAGCAATAAGAGAGGTGCAATTAAAGCAAATTCCACTGCTGCTACTGCTTGTGAGTTTTTTACAAACTTATTCACCGTAACAGGAAAGTGTATTAGAGGTTTAATTGTTTTATAGATAAAATTTATCATTGTCTTTAAATCTCGTAATCTCTTTGGTTGTTGTAACCAAGGTGTTTATCAACAAGTGGAGCCAGCAGGTTTTGGGAAATCTTCAGTTTTAACTACAGCCGTTACATTGATTAGAGCATTGTCATTTAGTCCATCAGATACGAGTGGAGCAGAGTAATTTGCATAAATTGGCCATTCATAGCTTGCTGTAAACTGCAATACCTGACCTGGGCAAATCTCAGGCGGGAAACGTTCTGATGGTGCATATTTACCAGTAGAATCTAGATTGGCTGTATTACTAGATATCGGTGGTGGTGGCAGGGTGCTGAATTTAGGGCTGATATCAACATGAGTTATGATTTCGTCGCAGTCAAAAAGTGCAACAATTCTATTACATAACTCTTTTTTCAAATCTTCCTTGGTAGAGATATTTGCCAGTTGACCTGTTCTATACAGTCTAGCAATATCATCAACAACAGTTTCAAGATATTGATTGGCAAAAAATAATAAGGATGTTTCAATGATTGCAAATATCAGAAGAAAAAATGGCCCGCCAATAATCGCAAACTCAACTGCTGTTGCTCCCTCTTCATCTTTGTTAAAGCGCTTTACAACCTTTAACGGCTGACTCATCGATATAAATCTTTTGAATTTAGATGTCATGCTTATCTCGTGCTTTCTGCAAGAATTATTATGACAATTTTAGTTAAAAGAAGTTTATTTTAAGTTTATGGATGCTGGAGTAAGGAAGTAGCCGATTTTACTAAAAATTTACCATAACTATAACGCAGGATAACGTTAAAAAAGCCCTCGGTAACGAGGGCTTTTTTAACAA
>CALFBM010000023.1 GCA_937951645.1 uncultured Rhizobiaceae group bacterium | reverse complement strand
ATGCCTACAGCCTTGAGGGCAGAAACGATTGTCAGGGACAAAATCATCAGCAAACCATAGTGGATTGTTTTAATGGAGAGGCCCGCAACCTTTGCTTGAACTTCATCAAAGGAATGGAGTAAAAAGTCACGCCATTTTAACAGGATAATTGCTGTAACGGGTAAACCAATAACAAGTGTAGTGATGATATCAGACGTTTCAACGCCAAGCATGTTGCCAAATAAAATATGGTCAAGATGCACGTCGGATTGGATTTTTGTGTAGAGCACGATACCAAAGCCAAACATGCCTGAAAAAACAACACCCATGACAGTATCCTGTTTTATGCGACTGTTATCTTTCAGATAACCCGTTGCAAGGGCGCAAAACATGCCTGCAACAAATGCCCCAATGATTAGTGGGATATTGATAATGTAAGCGATGACAATTCCCGGAAGGACTGCATGGCTGACTGCATCACCCATAAGCGACCAGCCTTTTAATACCAGGTAGCAGGATAGCAATGCTGCGGGAACCGCAATGACTAGCGAAATGATGAATGCGTTCGTCATGAAAGCAAACTGGAATGGTTGGAGCAATGCTTCAAAAATACTCATGATGAAGCACCCCTGACTATCTTTCCATTTAATGCTTTCAAGGCTTCGCGCTTGCTGGCCAGCATGCCGTGTTTTGGAGCAAGAAAGAAAGCTGCCAGAAATAAAAGTGTTTGGAAGCAAACAATGATGCCGCCAGTTGCACCGTCCAAAAAGAAACTGAAGTAAGCGCCTGCGAAACTTGTAATAGCGCCAATAAAGACACTGATCATCAAGAGTTTTGGAAAACGGTCTGTCAATAAATAGGCTGTGGCGCCTGGTGTTACTACCATTGCAATAACCAAAAATGCGCCGACTGTTTGCAGTGCTGCTACGGTACAGGCAGCAAGCAGGGCAAAGAAAATGATTTTCAGCATTTCTGTATTTAAGCCAATTGAGCGTGCATGGGTTTCGTCAAAGAAAGTCACCATGAAGTCTTTCCATTTGATCAATAGTATTGTGAGTGAGACAACGCTTATGATTACGAGCTGAATCGTGTCTTGCGGTGTGATTGCAAGAATATTGCCAAGTGTAATGGTTTGAATGTCTACAGAAGTGGGTGAGAGAGAAACCATAAAGAGGCCAAGGCCAAAAAATGAAGTAAAGATCAGGCCGATTATTGCATCTTCCTTTAAGCCTGTGCGCTGGTTTAAAAAAAGCATAGCTGCTGCTGCCAGCCCGCCTGAAAAAAATGCGCCGAGTGCAAAGGGCAATCCCAGCATATAGGCACCAGCCACGCCTGGTACGATGGAATGGCTTAATGCATCTCCGATTAATGACCAACCTTTGAGCATCAGATAAACGGATAAAAATGCACAAACGGCACCTACAAGTGCGCTTACCCACATCGCATTGATCATGTAATTATATTGAAAAGGCTGGAGAAGTATTTCCATTATTCAGGTTTTTCTTTTTTATCATAAATCACAAATGGACGTTCATCATCGGTGATAACGGTGACTTGTCTGGTGTCTTCATCATCGTGTAGGTCTGTACCACCAAGAACGAAGTGTCGAAGTACACCGCCAAATGTGCGTTCCAGATTTTCTTGCGTGAAAACTTGTGATGTTAGTCCATAAGCGAGGACTGTTTCCTTGATCAAGATTGTCCTGTCGCAAAATTCGGGAACGCTGCCAAGGTTGTGCGTCGAAACAAGCATGACGTGGCCTTCTTCACGCATTTTTTGCAATAGCTTTATGATGGCTTCTTCAGTTTTTACATCAACGCCTGTAAAAGGTTCGTCCAGTAAAATGACCCTGCTTTCTTGTGCCAGGGCACGAGCAAGAAAAACACGTTTTTTCTGACCGCCTGAAAGTTCGCCAATTTGACGCGTTCTATAATCACTCATGCCCACACGCTCGAGCGCGTCGGTTACGGCTTGTTTGTCTTTGCTGCTTGCAATGCGCATGAAATTCATATGGCCATAACGACCCATCATGACGACATCTTCCACCAATACAGGAAAGCTCCAATCAACCTCTTCTGCTTGTGGAACATAGGAAATCATGTTGCTTTTGAGGGCATGTTTTACGGTTTGTCCAAAAACCGACACGCTGCCCCTGGCAACAGGTACAAATCCCATGATTGCCTTGAAAAGTGTTGATTTGCCGGAGCCGTTTACGCCAACAAGTGCGCTGATGGTGCCTGTTGGAATTTCAAAACTTGTATCATGCAGAGCTGTGTGACCATTGCGGTAAGTAACGGTCACATCTTTAACGCAAATGCCTGTACTTGAATTTGTCATTGCCTTGTCAACCCATCAACGATGGTTTGTGATGTGATGCGTAGCAGATCAAGATAAGTGGGTACTTCTCCATCAGGTTCGCTTAAGGAATCAACATATAAAACGCCACCGTATTTTGCATCTGTTTCACGTGTAATCTGTTTGGCTGGCGCATCTGATACGGTGCTTTCAGAGAAAACAACCTTGATGTTGTTTTTGCGAACGGTATCAATTACCTTTCTTACCTGTTGCGGTGTTCCCTGTTGGTCAGCATTGATTGGCCAAAGATAAAGTTCTTTCATTCCAAAGTCACGAGCCAGATAGCTAAAGGCTCCTTCACTTGAAACAAGCCAGCGTTCTTCTTGTGGAATGGCAAGGATTTGCTCTTTTAGAGGTGTGACTGCCTGCGTAATCCTGGCTTTATAATCTTCTGCATTGGCTTTGTAGATTTTTGCATTATCCGGATCATGTTTAATGAGGCCATTACGTATATTATCGACATAGATAATCGCAGATTGTAAAGACATCCATGCATGTGGATTTGGTTTGCCCGTGTAAGGCCCCTCGGCAATGCCCATGGGGTCGATGCCATCGCTTAAAGTGATGCTTGGAATATCCTTGAGATTACGGAAAAATTGTTCGAACCAAAGTTCAAGGTTCAGGCCATTCCATAAAACAAGATCTGCATCTTGCGCGCGGATGATGTCGCGAGGTGTTGGTTGATAACCATGAATTTCGGCACCGGGTTTGGTAATGGATTCAACAATAGCTGCATCGCCCGCAACATTACGCGCCATGTCAGCAATAACAGTGAAAGTTGTAACAACCTTGAATTTGTCACCGGCAATTGTATTACCGGGAATTGCAAGCATTGAAACAGTTAGTGCCAGAAGCAGTTTCTGAATTTGTTTAAACATTTTTAGCCCATCATTCATTATCCAAAAATATTAAATATGTGAATGATACCTAAAGTCAATGCAATTGCAACTCATTCGCAACTAAAAGTGTTTAATGGTTTACAGGATTATGGATGTTTGTCCGGTCAGGTTTTAATCATACGCTTGATCAGATTGTCCTTAACCACGAATTGGTGCATGAGTGCAGCGCCAATGTGCGTGATGACAAGTATTGTGATAAGGATACCCAGCCAGCCGTGGTATTCTAAAAGCTGGTTACCGAACTCCCGGTTTTTCTCTGCAATCCTTGGTAACGTTGTTCCAAAGAAAAATGGAATTTTAGCAACTCCCCAGGTGTTTGTTGCGTACCACCCGAGCAAGGGTTGAATGATAAGCCCGATATATAAAAGAAGATGAACGATTTTGGCTGCCATTTGTCGAAGACCTGCTTCGCCTACATGTTTTGGTACGGGTGGTTTTGAGAGTCTGGAAATAATTATTCTCAGCATGACCAAGAACAACAGGAGAAAACCCGTGGCGCGGTGGTAATCATAATGCTTGCCGATCTTGAAATCATTCCCCATCAGGATTCCAACAATAATTACATAAAGTATCAAGACAGCCATTACCCAATGGATGAGGCGCATAGGAAGAGAGTAACCGCGTGTTGTCTCTTGAATGGAGGTGTCTGAACTGCTCATGGCATTTACTCCAATAAATTTCCTTAAGGGTTTGTCTTGTTTAGGCTACGCGATTATGTGGAAACCCGTCAACCAAGCTACATGCCAATCTGGAGCGGTGATTGTCCCTTAAAGCTTGACAATGTGTCGTTTTATGGTGTTTTTGCGTCAGATAACAATATTGGTTTGATTGTTGCATTAACGTGTATTTTTACGAAATCAAACACACACTATCAGGATAGATCAAAAGAGCATGGAAAAATTCAATAAACTTACTGCCGTTGCAGCGCCAATGCCGATTATCAATATTGATACGGATATGATTATTCCGAAGGACTATCTGAAAACCATTAAACGCACAGGCCTGGGTGAAGGTCTTTTTGCTGAAATGCGCTACAATGATGATGGCTCGGACAATGCTGAATTTGTCCTGAATATGCCTGCTTATTCCAAGGCACAAATTTTGGTTGCTGGTGATAATTTTGGCTGTGGTTCATCACGCGAACATGCGCCGTGGGCATTGCTTGATTTTGGAATTCGTTGTGTGATCTCAACCAGTTTTGCAGATATCTTTTATAACAACTGTTTTAAGAATGGCATTCTGCCAATCGTCGTTTCCCAAGATGAACTTGATAAATTAATGGATGATGCAGAGCGCGGCTCCAATTCAACACTGTCGGTTGATCTGGAAGCTCAAACAATATCCGGCCCTGACGGTGGCACGATCAGTTTTGACATTGATCAAGGTCGGAAAGAACGTTTATTGAGCGGTATTGATGATATTGGAGAGACGCTTGGCAAGGCGGATGATATTTCTGCTTTTGAAATAAAGAATGCTGAAAACCGCCCTTGGGCGTAAGCTGATAAAAGCCAAAAGCTTTATTCAATGGTTTGAACATACATGCTTTCTTCAATAGGCTGGTTATTACGTAATAGTTGTGTTGTTAGTCTGTATTCACCTTTCGCAGGTGTTGATTTTTTACCCAAATATGCAGAGTAAGTTGCCTTATGGCGTTCCAGGGGCTCTGTCGTGTTTTTTACGATAAAGCCTTTTGGTCCTTCAAGAACAAAGCGGATTTGATCCCCTTTTCTTAAATTAATAAACCATGCCCAGCCAATAATTGACTGGTCTGGCGCTTTTATTTTTTCTGGTGCACCGGTTTTAACGAGTTCATTATGCGCAATTATATTTCCAGTAATACCTGACGCCATTAACCGGGTTGTATTTTCAGTAAAATATTTAATAACATTCTCATTTAGCAAAGTGCCTTGAGTATTTGTTGGCGTGCAGGTTTGTGATGGTTTCCTGCCGGATATCGGGTCAAGCCATTGTCCGTTTTTTCGAATGGTAAAATGAACATGGGGAAATTGTGCAAGGCCAGAATTTCCTATAAAGCCTATTATATCACCTTGCTGTACCCTCTCACCCTTTTGGACAGAGATTGAATTTTTCTTGAGGTGGCAATATTGAGTTTCATATCCATCTTGATGTGAGATTACGACGCCATTTCCGCATTCCTTGCCCTTGACCAGATCTCTATCTTCCGATTTTACAATAAGTTTGTCATCTTCTCCATCGCGGTAAGCTTTTACAATACCAGAGGCTGATGCAACTACAGGAATATTGTCCTTGATGTTTTCCAGGGAACGCAAACGTATATCTATTCCCTTATGTCCATCGTAAGTAGCACCTTGGCAGAAGGTATCGGATGCAGTTTTATCTGTTTTTACATCGGGTAAATTTTGAATGAAACAGTCCTTGTCAAGCTCACATTTAACCGGGAGGCCGAATTTAAGTTCTTCCGCATTTGCCAAATTGGCAAGACCAAAAAAACTGATTGAAAAAAGGCCGTGCTTGAACAGTTGAAAAGTCCTTCGCATGGGTTTATTCACTGGGGCAGATTTAACAAAAAAACTCAAAGGCAAACTTATGGCTACGCGCAAAGTGTTTCTCCTTCCTGGAGATGGTATTGGTCCTGAAGCGACCGCAGAAGTAACCAAGATTATCAACTGGATGAACGAAGCGCTAGGGGCTGGTTTCGAAGTTGAAGAAGGCCTTGTGGGTGGTGCGGCATATGATGCGCATGGTGAAGCTATTTCTGACAATGACATGGAAAAAGCCCTAGCAGCAGATGCTGTTCTTTTTGGGGCAGTTGGTGGCCCCAAGTGGGATGACGTTCCTTATGAAGCGCGTCCTGAGGCAGGTTTGCTTCGCCTTCGAAAGGATATGGAGCTTTTTGCAAACCTGCGTCCAGCAATTTGTTATCCGGCCTTGGCTGATTCATCTTCACTTCGTAAGGAAGTGGTTGAAGGATTGGATATTTTAATTGTTCGCGAACTTACTGGTGGTGTTTATTTTGGTGAGCCAAAAACCATTACAGATCTGGGAAATGGCCAAAAACGTGCGGTTGATACCCAGGTTTACGATACATTCGAGATTGAGCGTATTGCAGGTGTTGCCTTTGAAATGGCACGTACACGCGATAACCGTGTTTGCTCCATGGAAAAACGTAATGTCATGAAGTCAGGCGTTCTTTGGAATGAAGTTGTGTCTGCTACGCACAAAGAAAAATATGCAGACGTAGAACTTGACCACATGCTGGCTGATGCTGGTGGTATGCAGCTTGTGCGCTGGCCAAAACAGTTTGATGTGATTGTAACGGATAATCTGTTTGGCGACATGTTGTCTGATGTTGCTGCCATGCTAACAGGCTCATTGGGCATGTTGCCATCAGCCTCACTTGGTGCACCTGATCCTGTAACGGGTGCTCGCAAGGCAATGTATGAACCGGTACACGGTTCGGCTCCTGATATTGCGGGTCAGGGTATTGCAAATCCGATTGCCATGATTGCGTCTTTTGCAATGATGTTGCGCTATTCATTCAACATGATTGAAGAGGCTGACAAGATAGAAAAAGCAATTGCCAATGTTCTTGATACAGGTAAACGCACTGGCGATATTTGGTCAGAAGGTAATGAGAAAATTACAACAGCGCAAATGGGTGATGCCATTCTTGCAGAGCTTCAAACGCTCGCGGCGTAATTTTTAATCATGAGCCAGCAGTTTGAAACCTGTTTCAAATCGCTAGCAGGCTCCTGGGTTTTGGAGCGTGAAATCTCCACAGGTGAAACATTAAGTGGAAAAGCTGTATTCGAACGTATTTCGAATACAGCTTTTTTATTGCGTGAAGTGGGTGAGCTTACCTTGCTGAATGGCTCGAGTATTCCTGCATCCCGAAACTGGTTTTGGTATCTGTCTGAAAATTCAGTACTGGAGATCACTTATGATGAAGCAAGGTTGCAGGATTATCATTTGATAAGTTTAAGCAGTGAAGATGATGGCTGGACTGGCTCTGCTCAACATTTATGTGGTGCTGATATTTATTCAGGGGAATATTGTTTTTTCAACAACAGTTTTGAAATTAATCAAACTGTCAAAGGCCCGAATAAGGATTATTCAGTCACCAGCTTTTATTCAAAGTAATTTGACGGTGAGCCTGAGTGCTTGCCACGTTTGCCAAAGAATTTTGGCTTGTCTTCCCCGCAGATAAATGTAGCAGCTTTTGTGTCGGCCAGCTCTTGCGCCATCATGTTGGCATTCTTGTTTGCACGTGCATCAACATAACCCATGACACAGGACGTTGGATTTTCACGGCTACCTACTGTGGATACCACAAGAACCTGACCTTCAAGTTCTTTTTTGTATTCACCTTCCTGATTGGCATTTTCAATAAACCAGCGCAGGATTGCAGCATAGGGTTTTTTGTCCTTTAATCGCCATTCAACTGTATCATTGGCGCGATTGAATTGACCAAAGCTTTCCCATTGATCACCCAATTTGGCGATATGTCCAAACCTGACCATTTGACGAAGATCACCTTCTGAAAAAATAACGGGATAGCCTGTGTAACCAGAACAGGTTGCGGTTAGTCCCTGCTCATATTCAGAAATAATTGTACAGGTTTTTTCAAAGTCAATTTTTGTATAGACACTGGTTTGAGCGAGCGCAGGTGAGGTGGCAAGGAAGAAGATCAAAAAGAGAAATCCTTGCCGCATGATTACGCCCTTAAATGAACATTGGTATTAGTGAAGTTGCTATGAAGCGTTGCAAGAAGAAAATAATGACCAAAACCACGATTGGAGAAAGATCCAGCCCATTCAAATTTGGCATAAAGCGTCTGATGGGACGATAAAGAGGTTCTGTTAACTGATAGAGCATACTACCAATCTGGCCAACAAACTGATTTGATGAATTGATAACATTAAAAGCAAAAAGCCATGAGAAAATGGCTGATGCAATTATAATGAACCATACGATATCAAGGATGAATAAAAGGGTTTCAAGAAGTGCTATCATTGAGGTGCTTTCAGTTTAAGTGTTCTTATCATTTGGCCTTTCTTTCAAGCCAAATCAAGTCTGATTATTTGCAGGCCCGATCCAGTGGTCAAGAAAATCCCCTAGCCACTGTTTTACTTGCGGGTCATGTTTGGGTCTTGCCTCAAATTGTTGTTCACGGTTTTGTGCGCCTGGCAGGCTAAAACGATGTGAGGCTTTTGTTGTCCATTTATGCATCATGTAATGTGTTACTTCTGAATGGAATTGAACGCCATAAGCCTTCTCGCCGTATTTGTAGGCCTGATTTGGATATTCTTCTCCACTTGCCAAAAGCATTGCGTCTTGCGGTAGGGTAAAGCCTTCTGTGTGCCATTGATAAACATGATCTGGCCAGTTCATTAGAGTCTCGCCAGCCTGAGTTGCCTTGATGGGGTAATAGCCAATCTCGGCGTAATTATCCTTGCGTGGCGCCACTTCGCCACCAAGATGCTTGCTGAGCATTTGAGCGCCAAGACAGATACCGAAAAATGGCTTGTTCTCTTTTAGCGGAACAGACATCCAGTCAATTTCACGCTTGATGTATTCTTCGTTATCATTTGAACTCATCGGCCCACCGAAGACTACGGCACCTGCGTATTCTTCAAGTGTCTCGGGTAGTTTATCTCCAAGTGGCGGGCGACAGGCTATCAAGTGATATCCCATTTCCTCAAGCATTAACCCTACACGGCCAGGGGTAGATCCTTCCTGGTGCATAATAGTAAGAATTTTTGGTTTTTTGTGATTAGTCATTGGACTTGAGTGATAATGCTATCGGGGTTGTCTCTTGAGAATTCCTTTTCCATACCCTTTGTTTGAGCAAGACACGATTTCTGGAATCAACTGCAAGTAATTCTGCAATGCGCCATACAACATTGTCCTCCAGTTCATGCAGAACGCCATCAGCAAAAACCATTTCCCAAAGATGTTCTATGATTTTGATACGCTCTTCCTCGTTTAAGGCGCGTTTCAGGATGCTGGTAAATTTATAAAGATCGATGGCTTCATGTTCAGCAGTTTTTGCTTCGATTGAAAGGCTTTTTGTTTCCTCTTCATTGAGACCAAATTGCCGAGACAGAAGTTCAGCCATGCGGCTTTTTTCTTCGTCGCGAATAACACCATCAACCGCAATCACATGATACATGAGCGCTGCTTCAGCTAGCTGTATTTTATCGTGAATGAAAACTTCTGGTTCTTGTGCTGCAGAAAGGTCTGCAACGAATTTCTTTATGATATCGAACATAAATCCAACCTAATCAATTCATGCAAAGTTTCAAGCCCTGGCATGATAATGTCGGGTTTATTTAAATAGCCTTATCAACCTACGATAAAAGCAGTATCATCCATAATCGTGTTTTCAGTATTTGCACGAATAATATCTGACAAGGATAGCTTATCAAGC
Organism: uncultured Rhizobiaceae group bacterium; assembly: GCA_937951645.1. Taxonomy (GTDB): domain Bacteria; phylum Pseudomonadota; class Alphaproteobacteria; order Rhizobiales; family Rhizobiaceae; genus JAALLB01. The sequence continues at coordinate 12,344 of CALFBM010000023.1, read as the reverse complement.
TTCTGCCGCTCAGCATAATTCATCGTTTTTGTGTAGAAATTTTCATCAGCCTGAGCCGTTTTTGCAAATTGTTGAGAGATGATTGATGTAAATGTCTCACCCAGCATTGAATAGCCTGAAGTATTTTCTGCCAGTCCGCCAACCCATAAGTCAATTTCGTCCGGTGATGAATAAACAGACGCCAATTGATCACCAACACCATCCTGGAAAACAGGATCATTGAAGCTCTCGATTTTTCTCATGCCAAGGGCTTCACGCATTTCATTATAGCTTGGAAGATTATGATCTCTTCCACGCTGAATATTTAATGAAGCTAGGTCCAAACCAGGTGCACCACTTGCCTGAGGGCCGAAGAGGCGATTGCGAAGTCCATCAACAATCTTATTGTCTATTTTTTCTGCGCTTTGTTCACTTTGTCCGGAGAGAATAGCCCCAATGCCTTCCTGTTTTGTGAACTCGGGATTAAAGAATACATTATCAAGTGACACCTGTTTAATGCTTCCGTCTTCTTGTTTTACTGCAATTTTGTCACTCACCAGAGTGTGACCCAGCCTATATGCCGCGGTTGCAAATTCAGCAGAGACTTTTCCATCATTGTTTTTTGGATCAATATGGAAATTATCAGGATTGGCATTCTTTGCACCCAATAGTATGGGCAAGAACTCGTTGTAGGTAATTGCCTGGATTTCAGCTGTTACAATTTTACGGGCTTGCTGAAATATTTGCTCATCAGACATAAGTGGATTTTTATCTGCAATCAGTTTTGCCTGACGGTTATGCTCACGGACAAATAATGTTTGTAATGATAGCAGGCCTGGTTGTTCTGCCGCGCGTTCGTCTCCTGCAAGAACTGTTGTGTCAGGATCAGCAAGCAGGAACCCGTTTTCCATCTTCATTTGGCCGCCAGTGTGGGAACGCAAATGTTCTGTTTCCTCAGGTGTGGCACCATAAACCATTGAGCCATCAATGAGAGGGGTTTGTTTGTTGATTTGCTGGCGTATGCCATTCTCATCTGTAATTCCTTCAGAGCGTTTGAAGGGAATAAACCCTCGCCCTGTGCCTGTTGGATCCATTCCAGGGTCGCCTTTAGGCACGCTGATATTTGCTTGTTCTTCGCCCTCTTTGGTTAAAACCATATCGTGGTCTATGAACTGACCCCATGACCATAAAAGATCGGATGCATTATTGCTGTTTCTGGTTTCCTGGCCCTTTTGGTCGGCAACTGCATTTGAAATATCTCTTGGTGATGGCCGGTCCTTTCCCGATAATTCGTCCGTTTTTGCACCCTCACCTGCTGATGTAAGCCTTGTAAACATCTCATTTGCAACAGGTTTTGCATGTGGCGAAGGTTTTGCAATCGGACCTGTGGATTTACCGTCTGCCGATATCGTAATTGTCAATCCTCCATTATCGGCACCAATGGGCGGAACAGTAATTCCGATTGTCGTAGTACTGTTTTTTTCAGTGGTAATTTGAAAGATAATTGAATTTAAAAGATTATTGAAATCAATGAACAGGTTTAATCCATGACGATTGGTTTTTATGGTTATATTGACCGGGTCAAATTCTGCGGTCTCTTTCACCAGCGCTGCCGTATTGGTTGCTGGTTGATTTGTATTTACAGCAATTGTAGGCATGCTATTGGTGTTACTTGCCGAGGTTTTCAGCAAGTTGGATGAAATCTGATTAAAGGCGGAAGTCGAACCAATATCAACTTTGGGCGAATTATTCACAGAGCTTGTTTCAAATGCCCTTTTAGCCGGGATATTGCCTATCATTTGTGCTTACTCACTTTGTTGTTCGTGAGAAAACTATCAAATTTTTGTGATTATAAAAATAAGTGGGTAATGCCGAGGCCCAAACGTAGGAACTACCTAGATATGAAGTGGTTTTCCGTGCGTTGCCAGTGCTGCTTCGCGTACCACCTCTGACAAGGTTGGGTGTGCGTGACAAGTGCGCCCTAGATCTTCGGAAGATCCTCCGAACTCCATCAGGACAGCACATTCGTGGATCATGTCGCCTGCACCAAAGCCTACAATATGAACACCAAGAACACGGTCGGTTGTCTTGTCAGCGAGGAATTTTACAAAGCCCTCGGTCTGGTTCATTGCGCGTGCGCGGCCATTAGCCATGAACGGGAATTGACCAACAGCATATTCAACGCCTGCAGCTTTTAACTCTTCTTCGGTTTTACCTACGCTTGCCACTTCGGGCATGGTGTAAACGACACCGGGGATTACATCATAATTTACGTGTCCTGCCTGTCCTGCGATGGTTTCTGCAACCGCAACGCCCTCATCTTCTGCCTTGTGAGCAAGCATGGGGCCATCTGTTACATCGCCAATTGCCCAAATGCCTTCGATATTGGTTTTCCAGTGGCTGGTTTTAACTTTGCCGCGTTCCATCTCAACACCAATCTCTTCCAGGCCAAGATTATCCGTGTAGGGGCGACGACCCGTGGCAACCAGAACGATGTCTGCATTTAGTGTTTGTGCATCACCGCCAGCGACAGGTTCAAATGAAACACTTGCGCCCTTTGCTTTTTTCTCAACGCCCGTAACTTTTGAGGATAGATGAAATTTCATACCTTGTTTAACCAGCATTCTCTGGAACTGTTTTGAAACATCCATGTCCATGCCACCTAAAATCGTATCAAGATATTCTACAACAACAACCTCGGCTCCAAGGCGGTTCCATACAGAACCCATTTCAAGTCCGATTACACCGCCCCCCACTACAATCATTTTCTTGGGAACGGATGAAAGTGCAATTGCCCCTGTTGAAGAAACGATTGTCTTTTCATCAATATCCACTTCAAGACCCGGGATTCCTGCCACATCAGAGCCTGTCGCGATTACAATATTTTTGGCTGTAACTTCTTGGGCTGTACCTTTCTCATCAGTAACTGTCACTTTGCCCTGGCCTTTGATTGATCCGGTCCCGCGCAAAACATCAACCTTGTTTTTTTTCATCAAATAAGCAACACCGTCGACATTGGCCTTTACCGTTTTGTCCTTGTGTACCATCATGGCTTTCAGATTGAGTTTTGGTTTATCAATGTCGATGCCAAGCGCTTCCATGCCATGGTTTGCTTCGGCATACATTTCAGAGGCATGAAGTAGTGCCTTTGACGGAATACAACCAATGTTCAAGCAGGTACCACCCAGTGTTGCATTTTTTTCAACAATTGCTGTCTTGAGGCCAAGCTGTCCGCATTTAATCGCGCAGACATATCCACCAGGACCAGAACCAATAATTACAACGTCGTATGTGTCAGCCATATTCTAAGAAACCTTTTGATCGATCTTGTCATATTTAAATGTTGTTTAAGTTACTTGAGCCAATAGAGGCCAGGCGAGCATCAAGATTCCGACCATGGAAACTGCCCATGCAATCGTGCGCAGAAATGGAATACCAATAACATACAGGGGAATGTATGCGACACGCGCCCAAAAGTAGAGCTGGACTGCAAGAGTACTTGTGGTGTCCCAGCTTTCTGTAACATGAACAACCAAAACAAGTGCTGCAAAGACCGGAAAAGTTTCCAGCATATTGTAATAAGCGCGTTCAAAGCGCCCACCAAGACCTGTTGTCAGAACTTCGTCATCGCGTGAGCCGGCAGCGCCCATAAAACCATTTTCAATCATGCCTGCTATAGATTGGAACACCATCTGGATTAAAACCAGAAAGACCGCAAAAATCAGATATTGTAGTTCGATGGACATTTTTCATTCTCCAAAATTTCAGGCTACGCAAGCCTACCAGATTATAAATCCAAAACCAGACGCTCCGGATCTTCCAGACTCTCCTTGACGCGGACAAGGAAAGTAACTGCTTCCTTGCCATCAACAATGCGGTGGTCATAGGAAAGAGCGAGATACATCATTGGTCGTATTGCGATCTCGCCATTTACAACAACGGGTCGTTGATCAATCTTGTGCATGCCAAGAATGCCTGATTGTGGTGCGTTGAGAATCGGGGTCGACATCAGTGAGCCATAGACCCCACCATTTGAGATTGTAAAGGTTCCACCCTGCATATCAGCCATGGTGAGATCACCATGGCGTGCCTTTCGGCCCAGGTTGCCAATTTCCTTTTCAACTTCTGCAATCGACATCTGGTCAGCGTCACGTACGACAGGGACGACGAGGCCTTTGTCTGTACCTACGGCCACGCCGATGTGTGCGAAGTTTTTGTAGATGATGTCCGTTCCGTCGATCTCGGCATTAACAGCCGGAATTTCCTGCAAGGCATGACAAACAGCCTTTGTGAAGAAACCCATGAAACCCAGTTTGACGCCGTGTTTCTTTTCAAACAGTTCTTTGTACTTTTTACGCATTTCCATAACTGCTGTCATGTCTACTTCGTTGAAAGTGGTGAGCATGGCTGCAGTATTTTGTGCATCTTTCAAGCGACGGGCAATTGTCTGGCGAAGACGTGTCATGCGTACACGTTCTTCACGTGGTGCATCACTATCGGTTTTGGCTGGAGCATGTGAAGCCGCAGGCGCTAGCGGGCTTGAAGCGTTTTGTGCGTCCTCCTTAAGGACTTGCCCACGTTTGCCAGACCCTTGAACAGAAGTGGGGTCAATGCCTTTTTCTATAAGGATTTTCTGAGCAGATGGCGAAGCAGGCATATTGGTTCCGCTTGCAGGAGCAGGTATTGCTGCAGTCGATGTAACAGATGTGGCTACTGCCACATCAGCAGCAGGGCCTGGTGCTTCTGTGGTTGCGCCTTCTTCGATTTTAACCAGGATTTGACCAACCTGAACAGTGTCACCTGTCGCAGACATTAGCTCTATAATCTTGCCGGACACAGGAGAGAGAATTTCCTGGGCAGCCTTGTCGGTTTCAAGTTCCACGATTGCCTCATCCACTGATACATTGTCGCCTACTTGTTTGTACCACTCTCCAACGTCCGCCTCAGTGATGGATTCACCGGCACTTGGAACAGGTACTTCAATTATGTTTGATTTTGTTGTTTCACTTGCAGCTACCGGCGCTGCAGATGCCGTGGTAGCCGTTGGTTTTGTTTCGCTTGTCGTTGTTTGGGACGCTTCCCCGCCTTCGACGATAACACCCAAAAGTGCGCCAACTTCCACGGTTTCACCTTCTTTTACCGAAATATCTCCAAGCACACCCGCTGTTGGTGATGGTACCTCTATTGAGACCTTGTCCGTTTCAAGCTCAACAATAGGTTCATCTATCGCCACAGCTTCACCTGGCTTTTTTAACCATTGGCCTACAGTTGCTTCACTTACAGATTCACCTAGTGTTGGTACCCGAATTTCATTTGCCATTACTTAAGCTCTTTTCTTGTCTTGTCATCCATGAACAGTTCAAAGAGAACTTATTCATATATTTTTATTGGCGGACAGTTTCGTTGGAATTGTTTCATGTTGATGTTTGAACCATTTGGTAAGAATTGCTTCACTTTGCTTCACCAAGCGCGTCTTCAAGGAATGCTTCGAGTTCATGGAGGTGTCGCGACATTTGACCTGTTGCAGGTGATGCAGCCGCCGCTCTGCCTGTATATCTTGCCCGTTGATGTTTTGCGTCGATATGTTCGAATACCCATTGTAAATAAGGTTCAATAAATGCCCATGCGCCCATGTTCTTTGGCTCTTCCTGACACCAAACCATCTCTGCATTTTTAAAACGTGAAAGTTCGGTGATTAATGCTTTTGCAGGGAACGGATAAAGCTGCTCAAGACGCAACAGGTAGATATCGTCGATGCCACGCTTTTCGCGCTCTTCAAGAAGGTCGTAATAAACCTTTCCCGAGCACATAATCACACGTTTGATTTTATTGTCTTTGACAAGCTTTGTGCCCTGATAATCCTTGTATTCGGCATCATCCCAAAGCAGGCGATGGAAACTGCTATCACCGTAAAACTCTTCCAATCTTGAAACAGCTCGCTTGTGACGCAATAATGATTTTGGTGTCATCAGGATGAGCGGCTTGCGGAAATCACGACGTACCTGGCGACGCAGAATGTGAAAATAGTTTGCAGGTGTTGTACAGTTTGCAACCTGCATATTATCTTGTGCACATAATTGCAGAAAACGCTCTAGTCTTGCCGATGAGTGTTCCGGTCCCTGTCCTTCATAACCATGCGGTAAAAGCATGACGAGGCCAGACATGCGAAGCCATTTGCTTTCGCCTGATGAGATGAACTGATCAATGACAACTTGTGCGCCGTTGACAAAATCCCCAAACTGGCCTTCCCAAATCGTAAGTGCGTTTGGCCGGGTTAGAGAGTAGCCATATTCATAACCAAGCACGGCTTCTTCTGAAAGCATTGAGTTAATGACGTCATATTCTTCCTGATCTTTGGAAATATTGTTAAGTGGCGTATAACGGGTTTCATCCACTTGGTCATAAAGTACGGAATGACGTTGTGAAAAAGTGCCGCGCTCACAGTCCTGTCCTGAAAGACGAACCGTGTGCTTCTCCTCTACAATAGCGCCGAAAGCAAGTGCTTCACCCATGCCCCAATCAATACCTTCACCCGTATCAATCATCTTGCGGCGATTATCCATCAGGCGTTGCACGGTTTTATGGATATTGAAATCCTTGGGAACCTCAGTAATTTTTTTACCAATTTCCGTTATTTTCTTTTTTGTGATGCCTGTTTTGCCACGACGGGTTTCGTCTTCATTATCTGCGATTTTCAGTCCTGACCATGCACCATCAAGCCAGTCAGCCTTGTTTGGTTTATAAGATTGGCCAGCCTCATATTCGTTTTCAAGGAAATTACGCCACTCATCACGCATCTCCTTGTATTCTGCCTCAGTCATCAAGCCTTCAGAAATCAGTTTATTGCTGTAGATCGTCGCGGTTGTTTCATGGGCGCGGATTTTTTTATACATGAGAGGCTGTGTAAATGCCGGTTCATCACCTTCATTATGGCCAAAGCGTCTGTAACAGAACATATCAATTACAACAGGTTTGCGGAAAAGCTGTCGATATTCAGTTGCAACCTTTGCAGCAAAGGTAACAGCTTCAGGATCATCGCCGTTAACATGGAAAATCGGGGCTTCAATCATCTTGGCCACATCAGATGGATAAGGCGATGAGCGTGAAAAACGGGGATTGGTTGTAAAGCCGATCTGGTTGTTGATAATGAAGTGAACGGAGCCACCTGTGCGGTGACCCTTGAGGCCTGAAAGGCCAAAACATTCAGCCACAACGCCCTGCCCTGCAAATGCTGCATCGCCATGTAGAAGTAATGGCATGACTGTATCGCGAGGACGTGAGCCGCGTTCGTTCTTAGGTTCAAACTTGTCTTGTTTGGCTCGAGCCTTGCCCAAGACAACCGGGTTTACAATTTCAAGGTGTGACGGGTTTGCGGTGAGTGACAGATGCACTTCATTGCCATCAAATTCACGGTCAGAAGATGCACCAAGGTGATATTTGACATCGCCTGAACCTTCAACCTCGTCGGGCTTGAAAGAGCCACCCTTAAATTCGTTGAAAATTGCGCGATGCGGTTTACCCATCACGTTTGCCAGAACGTTCAAACGACCCCGGTGTGCCATGCCAAGGATGATTTCCTTGAGACCCATCTGACCGCCACGCTTGATGATTTGCTCAAGGGCTGGAACAAGCGCCTCGCCGCCATCAAGGCCAAAGCGTTTTGTGCCTTTGTACTTGATGTCAATGTATTGCTCAAAACCTTCAGCCTCAACCAATTTGCGCAGGATGGCTTTCTTGCCTTCGATGGTAAAGGCAACGCCCTTGTCAGGACCCTCAATGCGTTCTTGCAGCCAGCTTTTTTCCTGTGGGTTGGAGATATGCATGAACTCGATGCCGATGGTTGAGCAATAGGTTCTTTGCAGAATTTCCACCATTTCAGGAATGGTTGCGAATTGGAGACCCAGCATGCCGTCAATAAAGATTTTACGATCGTAATCTGCTTCAGTGAAGCCATAGCTGGATGGACGAAGCTCGTCATAGGCTTCTTTTTTGCCTGCAATCTTTAGTGGATCCAGATCAGCATGGAGATGACCTCGCATCCGGTATGCGCGGATCATCATGATGGCTGAAACGGAATCGCGTGTGGAGCGCCTTACATGGTCTGCGTCTGGTGCCTCACCATTTGCAGCGGCAGCTGCCTCGATTTTATTGCCCATGTGCTTTTCAACAACAGGCCAGTCACCGTCAAGTGCCGAGACAAGTTCGCCATTTGCATGAATCGGCCAATGGGCTTTTTTCCATGAAGCGCCTTCTGCATTTTTTGCAATATCGCCCGCATTGTCTTTTAATTCTGAGAAAAAAGCCTGCCAGTCGCTACTGACCGAGTTTGGGTCTTTTTGATGTCGGGCGTAAATTTCTTCAATATAACCTGCGTTACCACCGTATAAAAAAGATGTGTTGGAAAATTCTTCGTTAGAATTTTGCTCTGCCATGTTTCCTCAGCCTTGTCTCTCGCCAATGTTAGTTCGGAAAGTAAATGGCGGCCAGATATCCAAAAGGAAGTCCTGGCCGCCAGAAATATTATTTAAGGTTTGGTGCAATACCTTCACAAACTTCGCAAAGTTCAGCGACAGCTCCTACTGATGCGTCAAACATTTTTTGTTCTGATTTATTCAGGTCAATTTCAACAACACGCTCAACGCCATCAGCGCCGATAACAACAGGCACGCCCACATACATGTCTTTTACGCCGTATTCACCTTTAAGGGCTGCGGCACATGGAAGAACACGTTTTTGGTCACGCAAATAAGCTTCGGCCATGGTGATGGCTGATGCTGCTGGTGCGTAATAAGCTGAACCTGTTTTAAGAAGTGAAACGATTTCACCGCCGCCTTTACGTGTGCGGTCAATGATTTCGTCCAGACGCTCTTTTGTAATCCAGCCCATTTTGATGAGGTCAGTTAGTGGAATACCTGCAACTGTTGAATATCGTGCAAGAGGCACCATTGTATCGCCGTGACCACCCAGAACGAAGGCCGTTACATCTTTGATTGATACATCAAACTCATCTGCAAGGAAGTGACGGAAACGGGATGAATCCAATACACCAGCCATGCCAACAACCTTGTTTTTTGGCAGACCAGAGAATTTTTGTAACGCCCAAACCATCGCGTCGAGCGGGTTTGTAATACAGATTACAAATGCGTTTGGTGCGTATTTTTTAATACCGGCGCCAACTTGTTCCATCACTTTGAGATTGATGCCCAACAGATCGTCGCGGCTCATGCCTGGTTTGCGTGCAACACCTGCAGTAATGATACAAACATCAGCATCAGCGATTGCTTCATAGCTTTGTGTACCTGACATTTTTGAGTCAAATCCATCAACAGGTGATGATTGAGCAATATCAAGAGCCTTTCCTTCCGGAATGCCTTCTGCGATATCAAACAATATAACGTCGCCTAATTCTTTCATTGCAGCCAGATGAGCCAATGTTCCACCAATCATGCCAGAACCGATGAGGGCGATTTTTTTGCGCGCCATATTTTTCCCTTTACGTAAAAGTAATAATTTATAATTCTTCAGAAGATCACAAGGAACTTCTAATGTGTTTTAAACAAAAAAGTTATTTTTGCAAAGCACAGAATATTGATTATATTTATCAGTATCTTAACAAAATATGCGCTTACGTAAAAGTAAGAGTTATAATGCCCCGATATATTCTACAGACTGCATTTCATGCAATCTGGAAGTTGTTCTCCTGAATTCAAAAGCCTCAGTTCCTGAGGTTGCAGTGTACAGTTTATCAGGCTGGGCTGCAGCTGATATCACAATTCGAATATTATTGTCGTAAAGTGTATCAATGAGCAAGATAAAGCGCTTGGCTGCATTATGGTCTTCACGTTGCATGACAGGGACATCTTCAAGGAAAATCGTATGATAATTTCTGGCAATTGCCAGGTAATCTGCAGCACTGCGTGGCTCCAGACAAAGCATTTTAAACGAAACTCTGGCAACACCATTTGCTGTTTGTGGGATCTCAAGTTTTCTACCTTTTAATTCAAGCGTTTCAGGTGATAACTCAGTAGTGCCTGTTAGTCTAAGCCAGGTTTCATCCATGGCTTTTTTGGTTTTCAAGTTCAAAGGTGAGTAATAAACGGGTGCCTGGTCAAGTTTTTCAAGTCTAAAATCCGTTCTGGCATCCAAATTAAAAATGTCGACGTTTTGAGTTAGAAGTTCAATAAACGGCAAGAAGATTTTACGATTTAAACCGTTCGTATAGAGGTTTTTTGGTTCAACATTTGATGTTGCAATAACGATAACGCCTTCCTTGAACATTGCTTCAAACAGTCTGCCCAATATCATGGCATCTGCGATATCTGTTACAGTGAACTCATCAAAACAAAGAACCATTGCTTCATCTGCCAAGGCTTCAGCTATTGTGGGGATAGGGTCTTCTTCCTTAACCTCACCAAGCTTAAAGGCTTTTCTGTGTTGATGAATGCGCTCTTGTGCGTCCTGCATGAAATCATTGAAATGCGCGCGGCGCTTGCGCTTGTGGGGCAGGGCATCAAAGAACATATCCATTAGCATGGATTTGCCTCGCCCTACATCTCCCCAAATATAAAGACCTTTAACTGGTTCAGCGGGTTTTTTGCCAAATAACCACCCAAGTGAGCTGGATTTTCTGGAAAGGCGTTTTTTTTCAAGGCTTGTAAGCAGACTGTCAAACAGTCCTACAAGTTTTAACTGAATTGGATCTGATTCAATTTGGCCAGCAGCTATGAGCTTTTCATAGGCTGTTTTCATCTTTTGCGGATTTAGATCACTCGTTTCCATAAATTGTAATCATATGCAAAAGTTTACAATTGCAAACTGAAAACTATAGTTATCTAAGCTTATCTTGAGAAAGAAATTGGTTTGCCGGCTGCCGTTGTGCCAGCATAGCGCTCTGTACCTACAGAACCAAGGCTGGCGACCTGACTACCGTTTGCATCCACCAAGACAACCTTGGAGCCCTTGATATCCCATGCAGTAACAGTGCTAAGTTCGGGGGAATTACAGCGAAGGGTTGTTGCCCGGTAACCACCAGACCATTTTGTGAAAGCCAGAATCGCACGACATTGGGAGCTGTCAGAGGCAACATTCCAGGAGCCTGCCAATGGTTCATGTGTCAGGGGCTCATTGCTGGCAGGTGTTGTTTCGAGCGAAGCTGTTTCTACAGGTGTTGTACTTTGACTTGTATCAAGAGCAGGAGCCTCAGGTGCAGTGGGTGCATCCAAGGCTGATGTTTGAAGTTCTGGTTGCGGTACAGTTCCGGAGATCGGATCCAGCTGGGTTGATTCAACGTTGCCTGATGGAACAGATGGCAGAGGTTGTGGCGGTGTGCGTGTGCTCACATTGAGTGCATTGCTTGAGCGTGTGCAGCCGGCAAGAGCAATTGCCATCATTAAAAATGCGATTGAAGTTTTATTTCCCATGTCCAAACCCTATATCCTTAGGCGGTCTATATTCTGAATTTGTAGCCATAGTATGACCCTTAATTCCTAAAACCAGGTTAACAAATTCTTAAGTATAACGTAGCGTAAGGTTAGTGTCATACTTATCAAAATTTATCAAGATGAATAAAGGTCCTGTTAAAAAAATCAAGAAACAGGCAGAAATTAGCCGGTTTTCAGACCTTCTTGATTTAGTCTCAGCTCTGCGCTTTAGTGTAGGCAGTGGAAAATATGAAATTTTCATTGGAGGAGATAATCATGAAAATTATTAAAAAAGTCGCGTTGGCCCTTACATTTACGGTTGCAACAACAGCGGGAGCATATGCTGCCTGTGATCCAGGCGAAACTGTTATCAAGTTCAGCCATGTTACAAATACAGACAAACACCCAAAAGGTATTGCTGCATCTGTTCTTCAGGAACGCGTCAATAACGAGATGAATGGCAAAGCCTGTATGGAAGTTTTCCCGAACTCAACCCTGTATGACGACAACAAGGTGCTTGAGGCACTTTTGAACGGTGATGTGCATCTGGCTGCGCCTTCGCTTTCTAAGTTTGAGAAGTTTACAAAAAAATTCCGTATTTTTGATTTGCCATTCATGTTTGCGAATATTGATGCAGTGGATGCTTTTCAAAATTCAGATGCCGGTAATGATTTGAAAGACTCCATGGTAAAACGTGGCCTCAAGGGTCTTGCATTTTGGCATAATGGCATGAAGCAAATGTCCGCATCCAAACCGCTGGTTGATCCGTCTGATGCCAAGGGGCTGAAATTCCGTGTGCAGGCATCTGATGTTCTTGTTGCCCAGTTTGAGCAACTAGGCGCATCACCACAAAAGATGTCTTTCAAGGAAGTCTATGGTGGCCTGCAAACCAAGGTTATTGATGGTCAGGAAAACACCTGGTCAAATATTTATGGCAAGAAGTTC
>CALFBM010000022.1 GCA_937951645.1 uncultured Rhizobiaceae group bacterium | reverse complement strand
TTGCTTGAGAACTTTAACACCACCCTCAGAACCATCCGTTTTGATGCCCAGTTTACTCATCCATGAAAGAAATGGATATTCATTGCCAAAGAACCAAACGCCTAATGTTTTACCTTTGAAATCTGCAGGTGATGTAATGCCTGAATCCTTGCGACATGTGAGCATCATGCCCGAAGACTTGAAGGGCTGCGCAATATTGACCAGCGGCACGCCTTTTTCCCGGGTAGCCAAAGCAGATGGCATCCAGTCAAGAACAACATCTGCACCGCCACCTGCAAGAACTTGCGCAGGAGCAATGTCTGGGCCACCAGGCTTGATTTCAATGTCGATGCCTTCGGCTTCATAAAAGCCTTTGTCTTTTGCAACATAATAGCCGGCAAACTGTGCTTGCGTTACCCATTTTAGTTGCAATGTTACTTTGTCTGCGGCCTGAGCGGCCATGGCCGAAAAGGACAGCGCAGTTGCTGTTAAGAGAAGAGTGAGTTTATTCATGTCATAGTCTCCCTGTTGTATCCGGCGTCAATTGCGACTTGCCCGGATTGATGGATGCCAGAATGTGACAGCTCGTTCAGCAAGCGCCACACTTCCATAAAATGCGGAGCCAGCAAGTGCTGCCACCGCTATCTCTGCCCACACCATATCGACATTCATGCGTCCCACTTCCGTAGAAATACGAAAGCCCATGCCGACAATTGGTGTTCCAAAGAATTCAGCCACAATTGCACCAATTAGCGCAAGAGTAGAATTGATTTTTAATGCGTTGAAAATAAACGGTGCTGCTGCGGGCAGCCTCAATTTGGTTAGTGTTTGCCACCATGAAGCAGCATATGTATTCATCAAATCACGCTCCATATGGTTTGCTGCTGCTAATCCTTGAACGGTATTCACCAGCATTGGAAAGAAGGTCATTATAACAACAACGGCAGCTTTTGATTGCCAGTCAAACCCGAACCACATCACCATAATTGGTGCGACACCAACAATCGGGAGTGCAGAGACAAAATTTCCAAGAGGCATAAGGCCCCGTTGCAAAAATGATGAGCGATCAATTAGCAGGGCAACGATGAAACCAGACCCGCAGCCTAAAATATATCCTGCGAGAACTGCCTTCAAAAATGTTTGCTGAAAATCAGCCCAAAGTATTGGCAGAGATGAAATAATGCGTGCACCAATCATTGAAGGTGGCGGCAATAAAACAAAAGGAATCTCAAGGCCCCGTACAACAAGTTCCCATATGACAAACAGGGTGATGCCAAATATTAGTGGCACGGCAAAGTTGATTGATTTTGCCAATCCATGATTAAACCCCGTATCAATCGCAACGAGACGCTGATTGACCCACCACATGGCAAGCCAGAAGACAAGAGCAGCAATCACCAGTGTCATGCAATTACTCCTTCAGGCTTTTCTGCCATGCGTTTCAACACATAAGTATGCGCCCATCCAACCAGCATAACCAGCACAGCTGCAAGGGCAGCAGCCATAAATAGGGCAGACCAGATTTGTATGGTTTGGCCATAATATGATCCGGCGAGCAAACGTGCACCCAGTCCGGCAACGGCACCCGTTGGCATCTCTCCCACAATGGCACCAACCAGTGAAATGGCAACGGCAATTTTAAGTGATGTAAACAAGTAAGGCATTGAGGATGGCCAACGCAGCTTCCAGAAAGTTTGGGAAGTTGATGCATTGTAAGTATGCATTAGATCGAGTTGTGCTGTATCCGGCGAACGCAAGCCCTTCACCATGCCAACAACAACAGGAAAAAATGAAAGATAAGTTGAGATCAAAGCTTTGGGCAGAAGTCCTGAAATGCCCGCTGCATTCAGCACAACGATAATCATAGGGGCGATGGCAAGAATAGGGATGGTCTGCGACGTGATCACCCAAGGCATCACAGACTTATCCATCGCCTTGTTGTGTACAATACCCACTGCAAGAGCGATGCCCAAAGCTGTGCCAATGATAAAGCCAAGTATTGTTGCAGAGAGTGTTATCCATGAATGATAGATCAATGAACGTTTCGATGTGACATTCTTTAGGACAGTTGTCTTGTAAATTTCCTGAGCAACCTGATGAGGGGCAGGCAAAACAGGTCGGTCTTGCGTCATGGTTTTTGAAACCAGTTCAGAAAACACTGGAGGTTCAATCTTGGCTCGTTCAGCCTTGTCATATTCAAACGGAGCATTCATCCAGACAACACAAGCATACCAAATGGCAATGATAACCATCACGATTGTGAGTACGGGAATGGTTTTTCCGTCTTTAGTCATCATAGGAATGACCTGCTTTCAAACCTTCGCGTACTCGCGCAGCGATATCCAAAAACTGTTGGCTTTCGCGAATGTCTAATGGCCGTTCTCTCGGTAGTGTTGACTCAATTACATCATAAATTTGGCCAGGGCGAGGAGACATGACAACAATCTTGGTAGATAGATAAACTGCTTCGGGAATTGAATGAGTGACAAAACAAATGGTTTTGTTTGTCGTGCCCCAAAGTTTCAATAATTGTTCATTGAGATGGTCACGAACAATCTCATCCAAAGCACCAAAAGGTTCGTCCATTAAAAGCAAATCTGCATTAAAGGCTAGTGCACGTGCAATGGAGGCGCGTTGTTGCATACCGCCTGATAATTGCCAAGGGTATTTTTTCCCAAAATTACCAAGATCAACAAGGGACAGAACATCTGTAATCCGTTTGTTTTGATCTGATTTTGAAAGACCCATGATTTCTAATGGAACTGCAATATTTTTCTCGATTGTCCGCCAAGGCAATAAGGATGCTGCCTGAAATACATAACCATAGGCACGCGCTTGCCGTGCCTGTTCAGGCGTCATTCCATTCACAGAAATACTGCCATCAGTTGGTTTTTCCAAGTCAGCGATCACTCGTAGAAAGGTTGTCTTCCCACAGCCCGAGGGACCGATGAAGGAAACAAAGTCACCTTTTTCAACAGTGAGATTAATGTCCTTTAATGCATGAACAGGGCCGTCATTTGTATCGAATGTGAGCGACAGATTTTGAGTTGAGACAACTGAATTAGACATATAGCCGGATTAAACCCCACTTGCGGGAATGCCAGTGCGCTTGACTGGCGTAGGATTGGTTAGTTCTTTCCATGTAGAAAGTGCTTTGTTAATAGTGCCATTGGCCTCACGTTTTACAAATTTCCCATGGCCTTCTTGTGTTTGCATTTCACCATCCATAACAGATACATGTCCGCGTGAGAGAGTGTAGCGAGGCAAGCCTTTTACGTGTTTTCCTTCGAATACATTATAATCGATAGCGCTTTGCTGACTTGAAGCTTCGATGGTTTTTTCCTTGGCTGGATCCCAGACTACCAGGTCGGCATCAGAGCCTACAAGCACTGCCCCTTTTTTAGGGTACATATTCATGATTTTAGCGATATTGGTGGACGTGACAGAGACAAATTCGTTCATGGTGAGGCGTCCTGTTGTGACGCCACAAGTCCAAAGCATTGGCATACGATCTTCAAGCCCGCCTGTACCATTTGGGATTTTTGTAAAGTCACCAACGCCATTGCGTTTTTGTTCCGTGGTAAAAGCGCAATGATCGGTTGCAACTACGGATAATGAGCCTGACTGAAGACCAGCCCAAAGTGAATCCTGATGTTGTTTATTGCGGAAAGGAGGCGACATGACGCGACGTGCTGCATGATCCCAATCCTTGTTGAAATACTCGCTCTCATCCAGGGTAAGATGTTGAATAAGAGGTTCTCCCCAGACGCGCTTGCCTTGTTGGCGTGCGCGGCGAATAGCTTCGTGGGAGTCCTCGCAAGAAGTATGCACCACATAGAGCGGTGCGCCTGCCATATCAGCAATCATGATTGCCCGATTGGTAGCTTCACCCTCGATTTGCGGAGGGCGCGAATAGGCATGAGCTTCAGGGCCGTTGTTACCTGCAGCCAGAAGCTTGGCAGAAAGTTCCGCTACCACATCGCCATTTTCGGCATGCACCATTGGTGTTGCGCCAAGTTCAGCACAGCGTTGGAAGGAAGCATAGAGCTCATCATCATTCACCATTAGTGCGCCTTTATAAGCAAGAAAATGTTTGAACGAGTTGATGCCCTTGTCTTTTACAACGGTTTCCATTTCGTTGAAAACTTGTTCACCCCACCAAGTGATCGCCATGTGAAAAGAATAGTCACAGTTGGCACGTGTGGATTTATTATCCCACATCTGGATTGCTTCCAGTAGCGATTGACCAGGTGCAGGCAGGGCGAAATCAATCACCATTGTTGTGCCACCGGAAAGGGCAGCCCGGGTTCCAGATTCAAAGTCATCGGATGAATAGGTACCCATGAAAGGCATCTCCAAATGGGTATGCGGATCAATGCCGCCTGGCATGATGTAGCAATCAGTGGCATCCAGTTCCGTGCCGCCAGACAAGTTTGGCCCAATTGCAGAAATTATACCATTCTCGATTTGGATGTCAGCTTTATAAGTCAGATCGGCGGTGACGACGGTTCCGTTTTTGATGGTTGTAATAGACATGATCTCTCCCTTACCCCACAATCTCTGCTGTTTCGACAACTGCATGGAACAATACTTCTGCCCCTGCTGTCGACCATTCCTTGGAAATTTCTTCCGCCTCATTGTGGCTAAGTCCATCCACACACGGGCACATTACCATGGCGGTGGGGGCCACACGGTTGATCCAACAGGCATCATGGCCTGCGCCTGATATGATGTCCATATGGGAATAACCCAAACGTTCCGACGCGTCGCGAATGCTTTGCACCAGTTTTTTGTCGAAGGCTGGCGGGTCGAATTGCCCGACAATTTCCGATTCAAAGCCAACTTCCAGATCGGCACAAAGTTTCGGTGCCTCGTTCATCAGGCGTTCCACCATGCCGTTCAGCGTATCCAATTCGTGAGAGCGGAAATCGATGGTGAAGACTACTTTGCCCGGAATGATGTTTCGGCTGTTCGGATAAACATCGATATGGCCGATGGCACCCACTGCATTGGGCGCGTTATCCATGGCAATTTCGTGAACCAATTCGGTAATTTGCGCCAAGCCGCGCCCCGCATTTTTGCGCATTGGCATGGGGGTGGAGCCTGTGTGACTTTCTTTGCCTGTCACTGTGCATTCAATCCAACGCAAGCCTTGGCCGTGGGTTACAACACCAATGTCTTTGCCTTCGGCTTCCAGAATTGGTCCTTGTTCAATATGCAACTCAAAGAAGGCGTGCATCTTGCGAGCGCCCACTTCTTCCTCACCTCTCCAGCCTATTCGGGTTAATTCATCGCCGAATTTTTTACCATCTGTATCTTCCTTGGCGTATGCCCATTCCTGTGTGAATTCTTTGGCAAATACACCTGATGCCATCATGGCAGGAGCAAACCTTGTACCTTCTTCATTTGTCCAGTTTGTAACTATAATGGGATGCTTTGTTTTAATGTTCAAATCATTCAGCGTTCGAACAATTTCCAAGCCAGCTAAAACACCCAGAACGCCATCATAACGCCCGCCCGTTGGCTGAGTATCCAAATGGGAACCGACATAGACGGGGAGAGCGTCAGGATCGGTTCCCTCACGGTGCATAAACATGGTACCCATCTGATCAACAGCCATTGTCAGACCAGCATCTTCACACCAGGATTGAAATAAGGCTCGGCCCTCTGCATCTTCATTGGTTACGGTTTGCCGGTTGCTACCGCCGGCAATGCCAGGGCCTATTTTTGCAATTTCATGTATAGTGTCCCACAGCCTGTCACCATTTATGCGAAGATTTTCTCCCGGTGCGGCCATGACTTTATCCCTCCCAAGATATCTAAGCTTGCATTTTTTTACCGTCTGGTAAATATTACAGGTTTTACATCGACTCTCAAGATGAAAAATGCAATTTCATGAAGATTAATACACAGTCGGTTATTGCCACTCAATATTATAGAGGTCATTTTGTCTAATCCCCGGTCTGCCAAAACCAAAAAGCGTACTCGTATACAGCAGGAGAATGAACTTAAAATATTGAATAGTGCCCTGGAGGTATTTTCCCAACATGGGTTTAGAGGATCAACCGTAGACCAAATTGCGGAAATGTCTGATATGTCAAAGCCCAACTTGCTTTATTATTTCAATAGCAAGGAAGCAATTATCCGTATTTTAATTGATCAGCTCCTGGATAAATGGCTGGATCCTCTTCGCAAGATAAATCCGGATGGTGAACCGCTCTCGGAAATCCAAAGCTATATGAGAAGAAAACTTGAAATGTCGCGCGACTTCCCAAGAGAATCAAGGCTTTTTGCCAATGAAATTTTACAAGGGGCACCCAGGGTGCAAGATGAGTTAAGGGACCTTAAAAAGCTGGTTGATGAAAAGGCGCAAGTTATCACTTCGTGGATAAGAGCAGGAAAACTTGCCAAGTGCGATCCTTATCATTTGATATTCTCGATATGGGCAACAACGCAACACTATGCCGATTTTGATGTTCAGGTAAAAGCCGTATTAGGACCAAAACTATCAGGTCCCGGTCGTTTTGAAGATGCTGCAAGGTTTCTGGATCACTTATATATTAACGGACTTAAGCCTTAAAAACAGATCAGGCATCAGGCGCCATAATCATTACCAATAGCCCCATAGCTGTCAGGATTGCTCCCAAAAAAATTACGGGGCTTGCCCATCCATGACCTAATAACCCTTCGTATAGGATCACGATACTTGGTATTAAATATCCGTAGGAATAAACTTTTGATGCAGGAAGCCGTAAGGTCGAAAACTGAAGAAGAAAGAAAGTTATTGCGGTTGAAAAAAATGCCAGATAGCCAATTGCAAGCCAAACAACTGGAGGAAGTGCCAACCAATCTGTTTGCCAAATTATTGAATTTCCCCAGATAAACAAGCAAAATGTTGTTCCAAGAAGTACAGTAAACGTAAAATGTAGAAGTGGTTCGCCTCTGTTGAATTTCTTGGCTAAGGGAGCATAGGCTGCGTAGGCTATTGAGCCTGCAAAAAAGATGAGTTCTCCTTTACCAATATTGAAATCCAGTATTGCCTGCATGTTCCCGCGAAAAATTACCCAAATTGCCCCAACCGCAGCAATAGCAAGGCTTATAAGAACGATCGGCGCAGTGCTTTGTCTTAAAAAAAGCCAACCAAAGCCCGCGCTCATAAAGGGTATTAGAGTGAATATTGCACTAGTGGAAACCGGTGTTGTTATTCGCAGGGCTATAAACATGGTTACAAAAAACACTGTGGTCAGCGCTCCAAGGACCAGAAATCTCCAGGGGGCTTGTTTGATAACTGGGTTTCTCTTGTAAAAGATAATTGCTATAAGCCCCATAATCTGAGAAGCGGTCATAAACCTGATTGCGTTAAGAGCTACAGGATCAATAAAAGGGGCTGCAAGATGCCCAATGGAAAATGATCCGGAAATTAGAAATGCAAAGAGCAACATCGCAAGATGGCCTTTTAACTTTTCAATCCCTTTTGCATGAATATTATTCTGTACGATCTCCGGCAAGTTTAAAATTACTTTTAGCTTACACTGGATGGATTGTTTGGATGTTGCGTCCAGTTTGCATAGACCTTGGAAACACTTTCACCTGTTCGTTTGTCCATGGAACCAGCAGGTAATTGTTCCATTGTTATACAATTTTCAACAGGGCATACATTAACACAAAGATTACACCCAACGCATTCTTCTTCAATAATCTCAAATTTTCGGTATCCATCAATCATGCTGGTAATTGCCTGGTGAGAAGTGTCTTCACAGGCAATGTGGCAACGCCCACATTTGATACATGAATCCTGGTTTATTTTCGCTTTCGAAACGTAGTTCAAGTTTAAATACTGCCAATCGGTAACATTCGGTACGGCACGACCGATAACGTCATCAAGCGTTTTATGACCTTGTTCGTCCATCCAGTTTCCCAAACCGGTTATCATCTCTTCAACGATCTTAAAGCCATAGGTCATTGCAGCCGTACATACTTGAACATTACCAGCACCAAGAGCCAGGAACTCTGCTGCATCCCGCCAGGTTGTTACGCCACCAATGCCTGAAATTGGTAGATTGTTTGTCTCTGGATCACGAGCAATTTCAGCAACCATGTTAAGTGCAATCGGCTTTACTGCCGGGCCACAATAGCCGCCATGACTACCTTTTCCGTCAATAGACGGCTCTGGAGAAAAACTATCAAGATTGACTGACGTGATGGATGAAATCGTATTGATTAATGAAACTGCATCGGCTCCACCCGATTGGGCGGCACGAGCCGGATATCGGATATCTGTGATATTAGGTGTTAATTTTACAATTACTGGCATACGAGTGTTTGCCTTGCACCACCGTGCAACCATCTCAATATATTCAGGTACCTGTCCAACAGATGAGCCCATGCCACGTTCACTCATTCCGTGTGGGCAGCCAAAATTAAGTTCAATGCCATCAGCACCTGTTTCTTCGACCAAGGGTAAAATAGCTTTCCACGCAGCTTCTTCACACGGCACCATGATGGATACAATCATGGCTCTATCAGGCCATTTTTTCTTTACTTCCTTGATTTCGCGCAAATTCACATAAAGATCGCGATCTGTAATAAGCTCAATATTATTCAAGCCAAGCAGGCGCCTGTCCGCACCCCAAATAGCGCCATACCTGGGGCCATTAACATTTACAACAGGCGGGCCTTCTTCACCTAGTGTTTTCCATACGACACCACCCCAACCAGCTTCAAAGGCACGTTCAACGTTGTAGGCCTTGTCTGTCGGAGGTGCAGAAGCTAACCAAAATGGGTTAGGAGATTTTATGCCAAGAAAATTGCTACTAATATCTGCCATGATGTTTCCTTAACTCTGAATTGTGCGGTTGATTGATTCAGCAGCGTCACGACCATGCGCAACTGCAGAAACTGTCAGGTCTTCACCATCAGCAATGCAATCACCACCGGCCCAAACGCCATCTATCGAGGTCTTGAATTCTGAATCTACTGCTATTCGACCCTTCTCAAATTTTATTATTTTTTCGCTTTTCCCAAAATCGGACATGGCAAGCCTTTGCCCAATTGCTACAAATATCTGATCAGTTATGATCGCCATTGTTTCACCAGTCGGGGTTAGCTTGCCGTCCTTGCTTTGGGTATATTCAAACTCGATTGAAGACAGTTTTCCATTTTTGGAATGAATAGTTTTAGGTTGTAACCAATGCCTAATTATAACACCTTTAGCGGTTGCCAATTCTTGCTCGTATTGAGAGGCATTCATATGTTCTGCGCCGCGTCGATAACAAATTGTGACGTCTTCTGCGCCTAGCAATTTTGCCTGGATAGCAGCATCAATTGCAGTCATTCCGCCACCAATTACGACGACTTTGCGACCTATATTGATTTCGGAAAAATTATCTGATTGACGAAGATTTGAGATAAAATCAACAGCGTCTTCTGATCCATTAATATCAGATCCTTGAATGGATAATTCATTTACATCAGTCAGTCCCATTGCCAGGAAAATAGCATCATATTGAGATTTCAAGTCATCGAGCGTCATATCTTTTCCGAGCCGTTTGCCATGTTTTAATTCGATACCGCCAATCTCTGTAATATAATCCACTTCAGTTTGGGCAAAATTACCGACTGTCTTGTAGGTGGCTATTCCATACTCGTTTAGTCCACCTGGTTTTTCTGCAGCGTCATAGATTGTAGCCTCATGACCATGCATGGACAATCTATGGGCGCAAGCCAATCCGGCAGGCCCTGCTCCAACAATTGCAATTTTTTTACCAGTGGTTTTTGATCGCTCATAAAATTGGGCTTGGGCGGCCATTGCCTCATCTGTTGCATGGCGTTGAAGTAACCCAATTTTAACAGGTTTTCCTTCAGCCACCTCTCTGACGCAAGCCTCTTCACAAAGTGTTTCGGTTGGACAAACTCTTGCACACATGCCGCCAAGAATATTCTGGTCAAAAATGGTTTTAGCAGAACCCAATTTATTGCCAGTCGCAATTTGTCTTATGAACATTGGTATATCAATGCTGGTTGGGCAAGCCGTCATACAAGGTGCATCATGGCAGAAATAACAACGGTCTGCTTCAACAAGAGCTTCATGATTATCAAGTGGAGGATGAATATCTGAAAAATTTTCTTGATATTCTGTTGAACTCAGTCGGTTTGATTTCACTCCATCCTTTAACTTATTACAGTTCATGTAACCTCCCTAATAAATCCTGGCTCGCAGTTTATAATTTTATAATGATGAAGTTATGCTAATTTAATTTTTTAATCAAATGGTAAATTTTTTGATACGATCGCAAAGACTATATAATTGCACGTCTTGGAATATGCCAAATTTGGCTAAACATGCTTACTGAAAACACTTAATGTCATCCTCTGAGCCTTAATCGACATTAAGGAATTCCCAAAAATATAATTTGTTGATAGTATTGAGGCCAGGTTACTATCATTGAGTTTACTTCACCCATGTCCAGCAGAATTATCAACTTTGGTTCTATCAATATTGATCATGTTTATAATGTTACCCAAATGCCAATTGCTGGAGAAACCATCTCAGCCAAATCTTATAAAAAATTCCTTGGGGGCAAAGGGATAAACCAATCCATTGCAGCGTTTAAAGCCGGAGCAAAGCTGATACATGTGGGTGCAATTGCTGAAGATGATGCATGGACTTATGCCGAAATTGAGAAGTTTGGCATTAACTGTAATCATTTAGACAAATCAAGGCATTCAACGGGTCATGCAATTATATTTGTCGATGATACGGGCGAGAACGAAATCGTCATATTTGGTGGCGCAAATCAAAATTTGGAGGTTAGCCAAATTGAAAAAGCCCTGGACGGACCAACAGGAAATAAAGATTGGGTTCTCATCCAAACCGAGACCAACTTGTTGACGGAAATTGCAGTCAAAGCCAAGATAAAAGGTTTCAAGGTTGCTTATGCAGCAGCACCTTTTGTTGAAGAAATTGCTTTGGAACTGATCGATAAGATTGATTTTTTGGCAGTTAACGAAGGCGAAGCAAGTCAATTGGCCAAGGCATTAAATGTTGATCCGGATAATATTCCTGTTCCAGGTCTGCTCATTACAAGAGGGGCGAAAGGAGCAACGTTAATTGAAAATGGAAAAAAACTTCAACAATCTGCTTTTGAAGTCAAAGCAGTCGATACAACAGGGGCGGGCGACACGTTTCTTGGCAGTTTTTTGTCTGTTTATATAGAGGATGGAAATGCGGCAATGGCACTTGAGTATGCGGCAGCAGCAAGTGCTGTCCAGGTTACACGGGCAGGTGCCGCTGTTGCGATTCCTGATAGACAAAAAGTTGAAGCGTTTTTAGAATTACGGAAAACAAAATGAGACAACATAAAGTTATTATCGACACAGATCCAGGTGTCGATGACGCCATGGCAATTTTGTATGCCTGTTTGGATCCCTCTATTGAGCTTTTGGGGCTAACAACAATTTTTGGTAATGTGACCACAGATATAGCAACCAGAAATTCACTGGCACTTTTGGAATTGGCTGGCCAGGATCTGCCTGTTGCCAGGGGGGCTGAGAAGCCGATTGTTCAAGAGGCAAAGCCAGTCGCATGGGAAGTGCATGGTAAAGAGGGCTTTGGTGATGTACCGCCAATGTTGCCGGGTTCAAAACCTGTTGACGAGAGTGCTGCCGAGTTTATTTGCCGTTTGGTCAATGAGAATCCTGGAGAAATTACGCTTTGTCCAGTAGGCCCGCTCACCAATATTGCGCTAGCGCTCGAGCTTGATCCAGGTATTGCAAACAAGGTAAAATCAGTGACACTAATGGGGGGAAGCATGGATGAGGGAGGCAATGTAACATCTCATGCCGAGGCCAATGTCTGGCAGGATCCTCATGCTGCTGACATGGTATTTGCTGCCGACTGGGAAGTAATAATGGTTGGATTGGATGTAACGCACCAAGTGATTTGTACCCCGAAAGACTTTGCATCCATGGTTGAACCTGCTCCCAAGCTAGGTGGTTTCCTAAATGACGCAGCGCAATTTTATTTTCAGTTTCACCGGGATGAAAATGGCTTTGATGGGTGCCACATGCATGATCCAACTGCTGTTATGTCTATTGTGAGGCCTGATTTGTTTTCTATTGACGAAACACCTGTAAGCGTTATCCTCGAGGGAGATGAAATAGGTCGCACAATTCGAGCAAGCAAGACGGAACGGTCTGCTGTTAAAGTATGTTTTGGAATTGAAGTTGAAGCCGTGCGAAACTTGTTTCTTGAAACTGTCAAAAACGGGTATTGATACCTGCCTTGTTACTATAAGCGAAAGTCTAAAAGTGTCCGATTTTAATGTATTAGCAATCAGCTATAAGGAAGCAAATGCTGGTGAGCGGTTTGCAAAATCGCTACATGAAACTGGCTTTGCAATCTTAAAAGATCATCCTATTCTGGCTGATGAAATAGATCAGATGTATGCCAAGTGGGCCAGTTTTTTTCGTAATGATCAACGCTTTGAACATGTGGTCCAGGACGGAGATGTGCATGGTTACTATGGTTTTAAATCCGAGAATGCAAAAGGCAGTTCTCACAAGGATTTAAAGGAGTTTTACCATGTTTATGAAGATCAGCCAGTACCAAAGGATGTTGAAAATGACACGCGTCAATTCCAGCGTAAAATGATTGAGATTGGAACTGAGTTGCTAGGCTGGCTGGATGACAATTCACCTGCCGAAACGAAAGATGATTTTTCCGAGCAGCTCACCAGTATGGTGGATGGTAGCAAACATAATCTTTTACGCATTTTACATTATCCGCCATTGGACGACAACGTGGAACCTGGAGAAGAGCGTGCTGCTGCACATGAAGACATAAACTTGATTACACTACTTGTAACTGGCAGTGAGCCCGGATTACAGGCACGTGATAAAGACGGTCAATGGCATGACGTACCTTGTCAGGCAGGATATATAACTATTAACTCTGGCGATATGCTGGCAAAAGCTTCGGGTGGTTTTTATCCTTCTACACCGCACCGCGTAATTAATCCTCCAGACCAAGAGAACCGTTCACGTTATTCAATGCCTTTATTTGTACACCCAAGACCAGAAGTGCAATTGGATGCAAAACAGACTGCTGGTGAATATCTCGATGAGAGATTGAGGGAAATTGGACTTAAATAATAACTGATTTTTTAAATAACTGACTAGGGAGAGAAAAATGAAAAACTTGTTTAGATTGGCGATGGTGAGCCTCTTTGGGCTAATTGCTATGGTCACCGCATACGCGGAAGATTTCAAGCCTGCTGTAATCTACGATATGGGTGGCAAATTTGATAAGTCATTTAATGAAGGTGTTTATAACGGCATTAAACGTTTCCAAGATGAAACGGGTATCAAAGTCCTTGAGTTTGAAGTGACCAATGAAACCCAGCGTGAGCAGGCAATGCAGCGTATGGCAGCCCGTGGTGCCACGCTTATTCTAGGCGTTGGTTTTGCGCAAGCAGATGCGATCAACAAGGTAGCTGAACAACACCCGGACAGGAAGTTTGCTATTATTGATGTAAACTGGTTGGATCAACCAAACTTGCGCCAATATGCTTTCAAGGAGCACGAAGGTAGCTTTCTTGTTGGAATGGCAGCTGCACTTGCTTCCAAAAGCGGCAAGGTAGGTTTTATTGGAGGGATGGATATTCCTTTAATTAGAGCTTTTGCCTGCGGTTATGTGCAAGGCGCTAAAAATGTAAATGCTGATATCGAGATTCTCCAGAATATGACCGGTACAACACCGGCAGCCTGGAATGATCCGGGTAAGGGTGCAGAACTTACTCAAAGCCAAATTGATCGCGGCGCTGATGTTATTTATCAGGCAGCCGGTGGTACAGGTATCGGCGTAATTCGCGCAGCAGCTGATGCGGGGAAACTATCTATCGGTGTCGATTCAAATCAAAATCACCTTGCTCCAGGTTCAGTGCTTACCTCGATGTTGAAGCGTGTTGATGTGGCTGCCTATGAAACCATGAAAGACGCGATGTCAGGTAATTTTGAAACAGGTGTGCGTACATTGGGTCTTGCAGAAGGCGGTGTAGGTTGGGCACTTGATGAGAACAATGAGAAACTTGTTTCTGCAGACATGAAAACGGTCATCGAAACAGCAAGTGCAGACATCATTGCTGGAAAAATTGCTGTTCACGATTATCGTGCAGATAATTCTTGCCCGAATTAATTGCGTCAAAAATAGATGAAAAGCAACAAGACAAACGAGAGTGAAATATATCACTCTCGTTATGCTATTGAGCTGAGAAGTATTAGTAAGTCCTTTGGTCTTGTTCAGGCCAATAAAGACATTTCACTTAAAATCAAAAGTGGCACCATCCACGGTATTGTTGGAGAAAATGGCGCTGGAAAGTCAACGTTGATGAATATCCTTTACGGATTACACCAACCAGACTCTGGCGAAATTTTGATAAACGATAATACGACCTCTATCCGCAGCAGTGCTGATGCAATAGCTTCTGGAATAGGCATGGTCCACCAGCATTTTATGTTGGTGCCTAATTTTACCGTCCTTGAAAATGTGATGCTTGGAAGTGAGGGGGGTGGCATGCTTGAGGGGGAGACAGAAACCCTCGCAACTCTTGATAGTCTTGGAAAAGATTACGGCATGGAAGTTGATCCCTATGCCATAGTTGAAGAACTGCCCGTTGGTATTCGTCAGCGTGTAGAGGTTATTAAGGCCATTAAGGGTGGGGCAAATATTCTTATTCTTGATGAACCAACTGGTGTTTTGACACCCGGTGAAGCAAAAAACCTATTTTCGATTCTTCGGGTACTGAAAGAAAAAGGCATAACAATTATTCTGATCACTCATAAACTTGAGGAAATCATGTCGATTACAGATACAGTTTCGATTATGCGAGATGGTATGATTGTCGGCCATAGAAATACAGCCAAGACCAGTCCTGGTGATCTTGCAGAATTAATGGTTGGGCGCGAAGTACTGCTGCAGGTTGACCGTGGAAAAGCCAACCCGGGTGATGTAAAGCTGGCATT
>CALFBM010000021.1 GCA_937951645.1 uncultured Rhizobiaceae group bacterium | reverse complement strand
ATCTGTTAATGCTCCTTTTCCTGGAACAATCTTTACGTCTCTAATACCGTAATGCTCTAACATAGCTTCTGCTACATCTCTGCCTGTCATTCCATTTCGAAGTGCTACTCTACCGTACTTGTTAAAAGTAGATTTAAGTTTACCACTCACAATCATTCCGACCACAGAGAAAAACCCAATTATTACTATATAACCTATCATTTTATATTAATTATATTTTTTAATCAATCAATTCGAAACCTGTATACTTCTGCAATGCCGCTGGAATTTTAATCCCATTTTCTGTCTGATTATTCTCCAATAAAGCTGCAATTATCCTTGCTAAAGCTAGTGCACTCCCGTTTAGAGTATGAACTAACTGGCTTTTGCCGTTCTCATCTTTATATCTGAGTTTCAGACGGTTACTTTGAAAAGTCTCAAAATTAGAGACTGAGTGAAACCAGAAGAGCCTGGAAAAAATTTCAGAAAATTGCAATTCTTCATGAAAAAGAGCACGTAAAAATTACACGAAAATTTGCAAATGATTATGAAAAACTTTTACGAAAATCACGCAGGCGCGCTGCCAGTGAATGTGAGGATGTATCTTTATCTGAAAAGATCAGAACTTCATTTGCCATCCGTAAGCACGAACGTTTGCATCGTCTTTTTGACAGGCGTGATTTGCGCCGTGGTGGACGCGGTTACAACGCACTGCTTGAGTTGGTAAAAGCCAAATAACTCAAACAAAATCAATGTGTTTGTCAAATGGCATTTCGCGAATACGTTTGCCTGTTGCTGCAAAGATTGCATTTGCTAGCGCAGGTGCTGCTGGTGGCACGGGCGGTTCACCAATTCCCCGAACAGTGTCGCTGTTCTCTAGCCCGCGAACCTCAATTTCCGGGCACTGATAGAGGCGCATGCCTTGATGACTGTCAAAGTTTTCCTGTTCGGTCATACCATCTGAATATGTTCTTTCACAATTCATGGCGTGACCAAGCCCCCATATTACGGCACCTTTGACCTGACCTTCAAAGTTCACAGGATCAATAATCTTGCCTACTTCACAAGCCACATAGACTTTATCAATTTTAATACCGTCTTCTGCATTGGTAATTTCAATTACTTCCGCAGTAGGTACTCCAAAGGATAAGCAAAATGCAACGCCGCGAGCACGGTTTGGCCCAGGATCACTACCCCAATTGGACATTTCACCAACTGCTTCCAGTGTTTTGCGGGAATGCTCATGCCATATCAAACGAATACGTTCTTCCAGTTGATCTGCACCAGCTGCATGAATTATTTCATCAAGTGCACAATCATGGAAAAATCCGTTTGAAGATGCTCCAACTGAACGCCATGAACTAATGGGGGCGAGTTCTGGTGAACGGTAGCCGGAAACACGATAATTTGGAATGGCATAAGGTTGCTCCCAGGCACCTGCTACAATTTGCGTATCAGGTCCCGGAACGGAAAGACCTTGCCTGCCTAACTGAGAACTAATAATTGATGGCATGGCAATGCCGAGATCAAGTGTTTCGACTTTGCCATCTTTGTGAGAACCTCGTGCACGCGCCATTGCAATTTGCCTGGGATACTCTTGCGCCATGTCTTCTTCGCGTGAATAAGTCAGTTTGACAGGAGTACCTTTCATTGCAAGGCCAAGTTCAACAGCTTGTATTACTGAATCAGACTCCAAACGATGTCCAAAGCTGCCGCCGCCATAAAGCATGTGAAGGTGGACTTTTTCTTCTGGCAAACCAATCAGCTTAACCAATGCAGAATGTAAAAACCCTGGCACCTGAGTACAAGTCCAGATATCAGCACGATCCTCTGTAATTTTGACAAGCGTGGCAAGAGGTTCAAGTGGCGCATGCGCCAGATAAGGTGCGCGGTATTCAGCCTCTACAAGGTTGCCTTCCGCAAGGCCGATTGTAACGTTACCATCATCCCGCATTTGGGAATCCAGATGGTCATCAGTAAACGAAGCCTCAAGTGTTGCCCAGTGCTCATCTGTTTGATGAGGATAGGGAGCCTCTGCCCAATCAAATTCTATGGCATTTGCTGCCTGAATTGCCCTCCAGGTATTATCTGCAATGACACCAACGCCATTTGTAATTGGAATAATCTTTTGAACACCACGCATTTTTTCGGCTTTTGTGGCGTCAAAGGATCTCATCAAACCCTTGCGTGGGCTGCTTTTAACAGTGGCATGAACCATGCCTTCCAAAACCATATCAATACCGTAGATAAGGGTGCCTGTAGATTTTGCAACAATGTCATGACGTTGCATGGGGTTGCCAATCATTCGCCATTGTGACGGATCACGCAATTTGACCTCGGAAGCAGGTTCGATTGTGGATGTTAAGGGCGCAAGTTCAATATAACTCAATTTCGAACCGTCAGGCATAACAACAAAACCGTTTGATGTAGTGAGTTGTTCAATTGGTGTGCCAGTCTTTTCAGAAGCTGCAAGTTTCAATGTTTCTCGTGCAACGGCACCTGCTACGCGCAATTTTTCATAAGCATCGGGAACAGAGCTTGACCCGCCCGTTACTTGCACACCTAAAAACTTTATCAGGGAATCCATTACACCTCTGGTTGATTGTGCCAGAAAGCCATCATCTGTTGAACGAAATGGTGCAGATTCACTTGCAAGCGCGGTATTGTAATAAGTTGCACTTGGCACGCCCGGGTCAATGCGGATTTGATCAAGCTCAACATCAAGTTCTTCCGCAATCAATGCAGCTTGCATTGAATAGGCGCCCTGGCCAACGTCAGCACGAGGTGTGATGAGTGTGATTCCGTCAGCATCAATTTTTACATAAGGGGTGAGGGCACTTTCACCTTCTGCCAGATTAGGGAGTAACGGATTTTCACCAGGCTTTTTGTAAGCATAATAACCAAATGCCACACCACCCGCGATTGCAGCTGTTCCTATCAAAAATGTTCGGCGCGCAATTGTTTTGAGTTTTCCCATTACGAATTCCTCAAGGTTTTTGCTGCTGTTTTAATCGCTTCACGAATACGCGGATAAGTGCCGCAACGACAAAGGTTTCCTGACATTGCGTTGTCAATATCTTCATCTGTCGGATTATTGTTTTCATTGAGAAATGCACTGGCGTTCACGATTTGCCCGGACTGGCAATAACCACATTGCGCAACCTGATGTTCGATCCATGCGGCTTGAACAGCACTAAGCGCTTGCGGTGAGCCCAAGCCTTCTATTGTCGTCACTTCGCCGTCCACATCGCCGGCTGCTACTTGGCAAGACCTTACAGCGACACCGCCAATTTGAACCGTACAAGCACCGCATTGCGCAATACCACAACCATATTTTGGACCTTTGATGCCAAGCTCATCACGCAGTACCCAGAGCAGAGGCATATCATCCTCTACATCAACATCATGACTTTGACCATTTACGGATAGTTTTATCAATTTAGCCTCCAGCGAATCCTGAAGCCAATATACTACAGAAATTGAACATTTAATGGCTGTATGACAAATTATTGAGCTTGTTTGGCAATATCAGCTAATATCTCAAGCGCATCATTCTCACGGCCATCAGGTACAAAACAATGGTCGTGATAAAAGCCGGAAACCGGATTAACGCCCATATCATGCTTTGCAAGTTGCGTAGCGATATAAGCAATGAAGCCTACAGCCTCCAGAGAGGAATGAACATTTAACGTAATCATCCGGCATGGGAATTCATACGCAAGCCCTAAAGCTTCAGCTTCCGGTTTCAACATAATAAGCGTCGTGCCCTCAGCTTCCTCAAATCGCATTCGTGGCTTGATATCTGCAGGAACTTGATCAGAAGACGGGAGTGTAATAAACACATAAACGCCATCATCCAATGTTGTTGTCAGCGTTTTAAATAGGGCCTGCAGGTTTAATTCACCGCTCATGATTGTTCACCAAATATCATTTCAAATCACAAAAGAAATAGCCTATCTTGGATTATATTGGAATATCCGGTTTGTGAAATAAGGAATACAAATGCGTAACGTAATTTTTGACATTGGAAATGTAATTGTAAATTGGCAACCTTATCACGCACTATCGCATTTGTTTTCCGATAAGGAAGAAATGAATGCCACACTCCAGCGTATTGGGTTTTTTGAATGGAATATAGAGCAGGACAGGGGCAGAAGCTGGCCTGCAGCTCTTGCTCATATAGAAAGCACATTACCGGACTACGCTCATGTTTTTCATGCATATGCCAACGGCATAGAAGCTGC
>CALFBM010000020.1 GCA_937951645.1 uncultured Rhizobiaceae group bacterium | reverse complement strand
TGCTCTGGATCACGGTGCACAATAAATCCACCTATACCCTCTTCATTACCATTAGCGTCCAGCACTCGGGCAAAAATCAAGTGAAGCTTGGAAACGCCACCACCAGTAATCCAGTGCTTTGTCCCATTTAGAATATACTTGTTCCCGCTTTTGCGTGCTATTGTTTGCATCTCGGTCGCGGCACTACCCGCATCAGGTTCAGTGATGCAAATCGCAGGTTTGTCACCTGCCAAAACAATCGGCGCGCAAAAGGCTTTTTGTTCGTGGCTACCATAAGCCATGACAGCACTAATGCCCCCCATATTGGCTTCAACCACGATACGCGCGGTCAGGGTACAAGCCTTGGCAATTTCTTCAATTACCAGGGCACAATCATAAAATGAGGCACCCAACCCACCATATTCTTTCGGGATTGTCATGCCCATCAACCGTGCCTTGACGAGTGATTTGATGTTTTCATGACAGTAAGTGCGGGTTTGATCCCAGTGAGCTGCTTTTGGCGCAAATTCCTTTGCAAGCTCTTTTGCAAGTTGCTGATAAAGATTTACTTTTTCTGCCAGCATTGGTTTTCCCCTAATCATCGCATCATCACAAATAGTTTATCACTTGCTAAATTCATTACAATCGAATAAATTTTGATACTAAATTCAAAAAGAAGATATTTATGCAGACACGTCACCTTAAAACACTCGTTCAAATCGCCCGCGTGGAATCCTTTGCAACTGCAGCAAGTCAACTCAACATGACGCTCTCCACACTCTCCATGCAGATGAAAACATTGGAGGAAGAATTACAGGTTTCATTGTTTGATCGTTCTCACAGACCTCCAAAGCTCACACCAATTGGCCGCGAAATCGCTGAAAAAGCAAAAATTGTACTCGATGCAGAAAACGCACTTTTGGAAAGCTCGCAAGAAACCACAGGCCTTGCAGGAAACTACCGCATCGGCTTTGTCGCAACCGCAAGCGTTCGCCTGCTGCCCCTATTTCTGCGCAATGCCAAAACAAAAGCGCCCAATGCAAATTTTAGCCTGGAAACAGCGCTTTCTGAAAGACTTGAAGAGCGCGTACTTTCCGGACAATTGGATGCAGCCATTCTAACCGCCTCCAGACAAGCAGAGGCAGGGTTGAAATACGATGTGCTTCGAGAAGAAACACTGGTTTATGCTCTGCCCTCAAAATACTCACAACTTGCAATTGAAGAAATGGCGCTTGAATTACCCTTCCTTCAATTTAATCCAGGTTCGGGCATCGGCAAACTCATTGCCAACCAGGTGCACAAACTTACCTCAAAATCATCACGCCAACCCATTGTACTTGATAGCGTAGAAGCCATCATGGAATGCGTTAATGAAGGGATTGGCTTTACCCTGCTGGCTGAACCGGACATCCGCCGCTATGCTGACCAGTCAGTTAAAATTCAGCCAACAACCGGAAAGCCGCTAACTCGCCAACTCGTCCTGGCAACGGCAAATAAGGATACTGGGCTTGATATGACAAAAGATCTGGTGGAATTGTTCGGGGAATAATTACTCCCCCACACCTTTTACTTCAATCGCACAGGCATGAAGGCCTTCGTCAATTTTAGGTTGGACAATCGCATTAATCGCGCGGTGTCTCTGAACCCGGCTCATATCATTGAAAGCTTCTGCCACAATTTTAATTCGAAAATGGCTTTCACCTGTGCCATTGTCACCAACATGCCCTGCATGAAGATGACTTTCGTTGATGACTTCAAGGCTTGTCGGAGAGAAGGCTTCTTGCAAATGCTTTTCCAGATAATCTGCAAATTCACTCATGTTTATTCTCCCAAAACTGAAAATGCCGCAAGGCCAGTAGCCACGCAAGCATAACCTCGTTATTTGTAGCCAACTTTTCCAAAAGTCAATCCTTGTTCATTTTCAAAAAATCACCATAATACGCTAATGGCTACAAATTCAAAATTATTCGATTCGATCCGTATTGTTAAAGGCAAGAAAAAGCCCGGCTCATCAAAGCCGATTGACACTTCATGCCAATGGCAGGATTGCTCCAAACCGGGGACGCATAAAGCGCCTCTTGGACGCGATCGTGAAGGGCAATACCTCAATCTGTGCATAGACCATGTGCGAGAATATAATAAATCATACAATTATTTTTCCGGTCTTGGTGATGATGCAATTGCAAAATTCCAGAAAGATGCTCTTACAGGCCATCGCCCGACATGGACGATGGGCGTAAACAAGGAAGGCGACAAAGCGCCGCTCACAGATGGTGATCCACGATCAGCAATTGCTGACCGCATCATTTCGCGCAGCATGCGCCGTACAGGCCAGATTAGCGGAAAAGGTGGACCAGTTCGCAAATTAAAAGCCCTTGAAAAGAAGGCTTTTGACGATATGAGCATGCCACACTCCTCAACACCTGACGAGTTAAAGGCCAGATACAAGGCACTTGTAAAGCGTCACCACCCGGACTCAAACGGGGGTGACCGCACAACAGAACGGCGCCTGCAGGAAATTATTAAGTCGTATAAAATTCTAAAACAGGGTGGATTCTGCGCTTAAAACAGGGCATTGAATTTCTAACACCCTTATCTCATTGGATAAGCTAATTCTCCACCCGCAAAACTTCATCGGAGGAACGGGAATGTCAGACGGTATGCCAGACACAGAAGTGTCTGTACGTGAAGTATTTAATATTGATTGTGACTGGGTAGTCCCAGCCTATAAAACGCGCACGGAACACGTTCCGGAAATTGATGAGGACTATCTTTTTGATGCCCCGACAACACGCGCAATTCTTGCGGGCTTTGCACACAATCGCCGCGTTATGGTTTCAGGCTATCACGGCACGGGTAAATCAACCCACATTGAACAAGTTGCAGCGCGCCTTAACTGGCCTTGTGTCCGCATCAACCTTGATAGCCACGTAAGTCGACTTGATTTGATTGGCAAAGATGCAATCGTTGTAAAAGACGGCATGCAAATCACAGAATTTAAAGACGGCATCCTGCCTTGGGCTTATCAACACAATGTAGCGCTTGTATTCGATGAGTATGATGCAGGCCGACCAGACGTGATGTTTGTTATTCAACGTGTACTGGAATCTTCCGGTCGCCTGACATTGCTTGATCAAAGCCGTGTGATTACACCTCACCCGGCCTTCCGCATATTTGCAACTGCAAATACGGTTGGACTGGGAGATACGACGGGTCTTTACCACGGCACGCAACAAATAAACCAGGCACAGATGGA
>CALFBM010000019.1 GCA_937951645.1 uncultured Rhizobiaceae group bacterium | reverse complement strand
TTATCTTTTTCGTATTCGATGAAAAAGCGACAAGCTAGAGTGGAAGACCGGATAAGATGACCCGAATAAAATCTTAACTGGGCTGCTTCCTTCCGGATCTGACCCATTGGCAAAGGAACTCGTCCATCACCGATCTTCCAGAATTTATATCGTATTTTTAGGCATAGAATGCAAGGGGTGAATTGAATTTGGTAGTATCCAGGAAAAACAACTTATCAACATTTGCCATTTGGAATTGGGTCAAAAAGTTGAAAAACTGCATAAACCTGCAATACTGACCCGATTAACAACTTAATTATAGTTGGCATATTTGGATCAACAGTGTTTTGGCGAGCACTATAAAACAAGGGGAGCTGGAATGGCTGCTTTACTTACAATTATAATATCTTTTGGGATTTTAATGGCTTTGGGGCTTGTCGTTTTCTGCGCAATCAGGTGGTGGAACATGCCTGTGATTGGCGTCACACCTGTGTCGCTGTTTACATTTATAGCAATATTATTCACTTCGGGTCTTGATGTGGGGTTAATCATGTTCCCTCTCGGAGAGTTTCCCGTTTACGCAGATACCGCAACGGCACCAGAATATGGCTTTACTAACCCACTTGCCATTGAGTTTGGATTTTGGGGCTTTATGATCTGGAGTTTTTACTTCCTGACCAGCTTTTATTTTTGCGTCATTGAACCAAAGGTGAAATTCTTTGAAATACCAGCTGTAAGGATTCTTAATAATATTGTTATCATTGGCACATGTGCATTCACTGCAAGTTTGTTCCTGATCTATTTGCCATCCTATATCCCAGAAATTGGTGACGGTGAAAGTGTTGTTACGACATTTTATATTATTGTATTCTGCGTTATTCTTGCAGCAGCTTACTCAAGTACAGACATTAAGTTTGTTAGAATACTCAGTGTTGGATCAACGTTCTTATTTGTAGGTTTAATCTTGCTTATGTGGGTTTATGCAGGCATGAGCCCAGTCGCCATGGCGTCTACACTTGGTCTTCTTGGCGGGTATTTTTCAAACATACACAAATTTGTTTTACCGATTAATGACTACCATGAGTTCTATTTGTTCTGGTGGTTTGCATGGTCAATCATGATTGGGCAATTTACATCCCGATTTGTAGGCGGCATGAGAACTCAATATCTGCTTTTGGCACTTCTTGTTATTCCATCCATTCCATTGGCTGTATGGTTCTCAATTCTGTATTACTTCCATTCAAATGGTATTAGCACTGTAGGATTGTTAAATGGTGCCATGATCGTGGTTGGTATTACATTTGTGATCAACTCGCTTGATAGTCTTATCCGTCTATACTCTGACAATCTTTCCATGACTGTTGAGCGGTTTGGTAAAATCCCTTACATAGCAGGCAATGTTGCAGTCTTGTTTGGTCTTACCCTCTTGTTCAAGAGCCAATGGCTTCAAATCCAGTGGATCGGCGCAGTGGTTGTCGGTATTTATCTCGCCTGCGTATTGTTCATCTTTGCTACAAAACGCAAGGAAGTTATGGCAATCAAGGCATCACCAGCTGAAAACGAGCTCGATTTTCATAAAATTGAAACAGTACATTAGACTTAAAAATCCAAACCTTCCGGGATTTACTTTCGGAAGGTTTTCTGCAGGTTTTTTTAGTGCCGAAAACCTTTAAATCCGCCGAACCCCAATCGGCTTTTCATACAAATAGGCTATCCGCTCTATCGCGGGCAATAGTGGCTCGGAAGTGACATCCATGCTGTTGCCGTTGGCGTGGAGTATAAGACCTTTTCCTTGTGCAATTCCTATGTGACCTCGCCAAAATATTAGATCGCCGCGTTTTATATTTTCATACTCTTCACCTGCATCAATTTCCTTACCGATGGTGGCAGCTTGCATATCTGAATCTCGCAGAACATTTTGACCACACATGAACATGGCAAGTTTGACAAGACCAGAGCAATCCAGCCCAAAAGCGGTTGTGCCTGCCCATAAATATGGGGTTCGCACTAGCGTTTCTGCAACGGATACGTAATCGCTTTCATGCTCACTAATCGGGCGGATATGACGAGCAATAATAGCTTCGCCTGTTTCAAGAATTTTATATTTCGTGCCACGTCGTTCTTCCTCATCGACTACAACTAATCCCGAAGCAAGTGACCTCATGCCTTTATGTGGGAGTTTTAAATCCGGCTCAGGATAGAGAAACGTTCTTGGCACACAGACCAAATGTGTGATGGGTGTGGTCTCATATTTAAGCGTCTTGGCTTCTAGCCACCCCACATAATCATCACGCTCTGCCTGCACCAAAGCCCAATCTTCTTTTTCATCATGGACTTTTATATCCTCTCCAAACATCAGTTGCGTATCAATCGCACAGTCTCGTTCCGGCCTGGCTCGAAGTTCTGTAAACGCAACCCCAATACGGGCAGATTTTCCTTCAGAAGAAAGCTTGGCACCATTTTCATCAAGCAGGTTTAAACGGCGGTCTAGTGAATTGAGCATTGGTAGTTTTGAAGTCATGCAATATTTTCCGCTTTTTGTGCAATCAGATCTGCCAGTTTTTCCAAGTATAATGCGCCTTCAACAGTTCGGCTTATAATAACATTTCTCTTGTCATTTTCATCGCGCCTGCGACTAAGCAACTTCATCCGTCCCATGGTATCAAGCGCTCTCGTTATAACTGGCTTTGTGACCTTAAGATGTTCTGCCAGACCACGTACCGTATGCGGAGGTGTTTCAAGATAGATGATTAGCAAAATTGCCATCTGCCTTTGAGTTAAGTCCTTCCCGCCATCCTGAACTAGTGTAACACTGACTTGATGCCAGAGTTTTAAGGCTTGTCCAGGGTTGATGTTAAGATTCGTCATTCACAAAGTTTAACTTCATTTCGTTAACGAAATCAAACCTGACTTGATCATCAATGCTTACCAGTACTTATTCTTGATCACTTCAAATAAGGTTCGGATACCTTGTGCCTCGCCACCTACAGGCATCCATGGTTTTGCCGTTGGAGTCCAGCCATAAATGTCAAAATGTGCCCAAGACTTTGCGCTCTCTACAAAGCGCGAGAGGAAGAGAGCAGCGGTAATTGAACCTGCAAAGCCACCTGTTGAAATATGATTTACATCAGCAATCTTTGAGGAGAGCATTTTTTGGTATGGATTCCAAAGTGGCAGGCGCCATAGAGGGTCATAAATGTCCATTGAAGTTTGCGAAATAGCATCTGCAAGCTCATCATCGTCTGTATAAAAGGGCGGCAAATCTGGTCCAAGTGCTACACGAGCTGCACCTGTTAGTGTTGCCATATCAATCATCAAATCGGGTTTTTCCTCATCTCCCAAGGCGAGTGCATCTCCCAATATCAATCGACCTTCTGCATCCGTATTACCAATCTCGACTAATATTCCTTTACGACTTGGCAGTATATCACCTGGGCGAAAAGCATTCCCTGAGATTGCGTTTTCAACTGCAGGAACAAGAAGCCTTAGCCTGACAGGTAATTTTGCATCCATAATCATTTGTGCAAGAGCAATTGTATTTGCGGCACCGCCCATATCTTTCTTCATTAGCGTCATTGAGTTACCAGGCTTGATATTCAGCCCACCACTATCAAAGATGACACCTTTACCTACTAAGGTGACTTTCGGATCCTTTA
This sequence comes from uncultured Rhizobiaceae group bacterium, assembly GCA_937951645.1. Classification (GTDB taxonomy): domain Bacteria; phylum Pseudomonadota; class Alphaproteobacteria; order Rhizobiales; family Rhizobiaceae; genus JAALLB01. The sequence goes on along the minus strand of CALFBM010000019.1, from coordinate 2,791 downwards.
CGTTACCCCATTTTAAATCAATGAGACGTGGTGCATCAATACTTGCACGCCCTACTGCATGGATCATTGGAAAGTTCTTTTTTAAAAGCGCATCACCCTTGATAACAGAGACTTGCGCCTTGTATTTACGCCCCACACTGCGAATGGTTTTTTCAAGTTCATCGGGGCCCATGTCATTGGCGGGAGTATTAATGAGGTCACGTGCCAAAAAACTAGCTTGGGCCTGCCTGGCCAACTCATTACCATCGATACCTTTAGGCAATATCAGTTTAGCAGCTTGTTGCTTTTTATTATTATATTTAGCAAAGCGATAAGAACCCAATATCCAACCCAAGCTTGTTAGGTGCGGGTCATCCAAATCAGTTTCAAAATGGTAATTTCCGGCTGGCAAGCTTGAAGCCAATTTTCCTGCATCCATGGGTTGTTCGCTCTTGCCAAAAAGAACACTTGTCAAAACGCCTTTTGTGTCTGGACAAAGCAAGATCTTGCCTGATTGCCCTGTAAAGCCATTTGCCTTGGACCATGCTTTTTGCCCAGCCGTCAAATCTTTTACGTCGCAAACGATATGAACAGGTATGGATTTTGATCGGACAGACGCAATTGGCAGGTCTTGCATGGTTTTCTCCAAATTTAGGGTTCTCAGACTTTAGAAATTAACGAAGCATTAGGGTTAACAGAATATTTATAAGAGAATCAGATTTCTTAATATGACTATTTTGAAGTGAAAGCGACAGGCTAACCATGCAGAAAAAGACAAAAACAAGATCTTCCGGTTTCGCAATTGTCACAATGGCTTGCGTATTGGCTCTGTCTGCTTGTGCAAAAGACCCAAGATCAACAGGTTCCGTTCGCGGACTTAACAAGCCAATTGAACAAATGTCTGTTCAAGAATTAAATTACGCTGCATCTGAACTTGGCAAACAATATGACCGCAACCCAAGAAGCAAGCCAATTGGACTGAAATATTCTGATGTTCTACGTTCTACTGGCCGTAATGAACAAGCATTAGCTGTTATGCAACAGATTGTAATTAAACACCCAACTGACAATGATGTTCTGTCTGCATATGGTAAAGCGCTTGCAGCTACGGGTAATTTCAAAAAGGCACTTAAAGTTATTCAGCGCGCCCAGCGGCCTGATCGACCTGACTGGCGTTTGTTTTCTGCGCAAGGCGCAATTCTTGATCAATTGAATCAATCAGAAGCAGCACGCATTCAATATCGAAAAGCGCTGGATATGGTTCCAAACGAACCTTCTGTTTTATCAAACCTTGGAATGTCATATGTGCTAACAGGTGATCTACGCGGTGCTGAAACTTATCTTCGCCGTGCTATTCAACACCCAAGAGCTGATAGTCGTGTGCGTCAAAACCTGGCTCTTGTAATTGGCCTTCAAGGTAATTTTGAAGAAGCTGAAAAAGTCGCACGCGGTGAACTTGACCAAGCTGCCGCAGAAGAAAATATCAAATTCCTTCGCCAAATGTTATCGCAGCAATCTGCTTGGAACCTTCTTAAAAATACGGATGGCGAGGCCTCTGCAAAGACGCAGTAAAACTGCTAACACCTCACCTATTTTATAATTATCTAAATCAAAAATTTAGATGATTGCTTCTCTATGTAACTTAATATATCTGTTTGCCGTTCTCAGGGCGGGGTGAAACTCCCCACCGGCGGTAAGCAGCATATTACTGCAAGCCCGCGAGCGCTTCTTTTAATTAAAGAAGGTCAGCAGATCAGGTCAAACTCCTGAGCCGACGGTTATAGTCCGGATGATAGAGAACGTGCAAAATACAAAGCAGCAATTCTGTATGCTTTTTTTGTTCGTGATCGCCTTGGTGACGTGTCTGTTACTAACAAAAGGAGATCGATATGACACACACCAGATATGCATTCATTAAAGCCAATTGGCACAGCGATATTGTGGACAAGGCACTAGAAGGTTTTTGCTCCATTATTCCAAATGAGCAAGTTGATATTTTTGATGTACCTGGTGCATTTGAAATGCCCTTGATTGCAGATGATTTGGCTGCTACTGGAAAATACTCGGCAATTGTTGCAGCAGCATTTGTTGTTGATGGTGGTATCTATAGACATGAGTTTGTCGCACAAAGTGTTGTTGATGGATTAATGAGAGTTAGTCTGGATAAAAAAATACCTGTGCTTTCTGTTTCACTCACACCTCACCAGTATCAGGAAACAGACCATCATAATAAAATTTACCAAAAGCATTTTATCAAAAAGGGAAAAGAAGCTGCCCATGCTGCATTGATGGTTGTTAAGACAAGGAATTCACTCATAAAATAAAAAGAGCGAATTATTATTCGCCCTTTTCAAATAAACATATCCATTAATTTTCAACCATTAAGCCTAGATGATAGTGCACTTAATAATCATTGTTGAAACTGAATGTAAGCAGGGCCAATAATCACTGCGAAGAGTACTGGCAAGAAAAAGATAATCATCGGCACTGTAAGCTTTGGTGGGAGTGCCGCAGCTTTCTTTTCTGCTTCCGCCATGCGCATGTCACGACTTTCCTGGGAAAGCGCACGTAGCGCTGTTGAAAGCGGTGTACCATAACGCTCTGCCTGAATAAGCGCCATCGTTACTGCCTTTACCGAGTCAAGACCTGTGCGTTTAGCCAAATTTTCATGTGCTTGACGACGCTCAGAAAGATAAGACAATTCTGCGGTCGTCAACGTTAGTTCTTCTGCAAGCTCTGGAGACTGCAATCCAACCTCAACTGCGACTTTCTTCATTGAAGCTTCAAGTGACATACCTGATTCCACACAGAT
>CALFBM010000018.1 GCA_937951645.1 uncultured Rhizobiaceae group bacterium | reverse complement strand
CTTGCAAGCAAACATGATGTAAAAGTAACCTTCAAGCGCGATGACATTCCGGAGATTGACTGGGTTGCGGAAACCCTGCGTGATTTAACATCCGTGCGCGCAGGCAGGTTTATCGTGCATGGCAGCCACGAGGCAGAGGTTCCCCGTCCGCATGAAATTCCCGTTTTAATCAATGCAGGCCTGGCCTTTGGCACAGGACATCATGGCACAACAGCAGGCTGTCTGGATATGCTGACGCGTGTTTGCAAGCGCAATCAATTTTACAATGTACTGGATTTGGGAACAGGCTCAGGCGTGCTGGCAATCGCAGCAGCAAAAGCAATGCCCTGCTTTGTCATGGCAACAGATATAGACCCGGTAGCTACACAAACAGCCAAATACAACTGCAAACAAAACGGCGTGCAAGCACAAGTCGAATGCATAACCTCGACAGGCTTCACCAGCGCACGGATTCATCACCAGGCGCCATTTGATTTGGTTATCGCAAACATACTGGCAAGACCGCTACAACAAATGGCACTGGACATTGTCGCTCATACAGCTTCAAGCGGGACAGTAATTTTATCCGGCCTGCTGCCTCACCAACGCGCACCAACCATCGCTCATTTCCGACTGCAAGGGTTGCATCTGGAGTATTCTTACATACGAGATGGATGGTTGATATTGGTTTTCAAGAAACCCTAATCACTCAAGAAGCACCAACAAAGAAACCGTATTGCTCTGCCAAAACATGGCGTGGGTCAGCACCTAATGCTTTTGCAGCATCATATGCCCAATGTGGGTTTCTCATCATTTCACGCCCAAGCAGTACAATATCAGCCTTGGAATTCGCAATCAGATCCTCTGCTTGCAAAGGGTCTGTAATACCGCCAACTGCCATCATCGGCAATCCTGTTGCCTTGCGAAGTTCGCCAGCCATATCTGGTTGCTCTGCAGTTCGATTGCCAATGGCACCACGAGCATCAGGAACGGCGCCACCACCTGAACAATCCAGAATATCCACCCCCAATTCCTTCAGCCAAAGCCCCACTTGAGCCGTACCTTCCAGATCAAGACCACCCTCAACAAAATCATGAACGGAAAGACGAACAGAAAGAACCCGGTTTTCTGGCCATACAGCACGCACTTTTTTGACTGTTTCAAGCAAAAACCGTGCCCTGCCACGCAAGTCACCACCATAGGCATCATCGCGCGTATTAACCAAAGGCGTCAGGAAGGAATGCAGCAGGTAACCATGTGCGCAATGCACTTCCAAAAGGTCATACCCTACTTCAAGTGCAAGTTTTGCTGAATTTACAAACTGCGCCTGGATGGTTTCAATTTCTGAAATCGAAAGCGCACGTGGCGCCTTCCAAAGTCTTGTGCCATCCGGATCAAACGCATCATCTGTTGGCGCAACAGTTTCCCAGCCCTGGGGGTCATCGCCGTCCAAATGGCTACTAAGAGCCGTTGCTGCACTGCCCTTGCGCCCTGAATGAGAAATCTGGGTGCCGGTCACCGCACCAAATGACTTTTGAAAATCAACGATTGGCTTGAGCGCATCAACATGCTTTTGCTCCCAAAGTCCGGCACACCCCTGCGATATACGTCCGGTTCGGGAAACAGCCGTACATTCTGCCATTATAAAGCCAAGACCACCAACTGCCCGCGAACCCAAATGAACCAAATGCCAATTGCTTGCCACTCCGTCATCAGAACTATATTGGCACATCGGCGACATCCCGATACGGTTTTTAAAAGTAACATCCTTGATTTTCAAAGGTGTAAAAAGATGAGACATATGCTTGGTACTTTCCATGACGCTTAAATATTAAATTCCAAACGACAATAACGAAGTTAAAATAACTTTGCATATCGTGATAACGGCATTGTGCCAGACCAACCGCCACATCAGGCACTACATATTATAGTAAGGTTAAACAGGTACACGGCAATTATGTATGATGATCTCGACATTCGCCGCAACCGTGCCTGTGGCTGCTTTAGGTGATTTTGCTAAAAACCGCAGGATTAAACCATTAGCTGGCAGTTCTCATTTTCCAGCTTCTTGCCGCAAGCAGGCCGAAGGTTAGAACCAAACCGGCAAGTGCAGCCATAACCAGGTATGGTGATGCTCGACAACCTTCCTTGATCGAAGCTGCATAGATAGGGTCTGACAACATGCTGGTTAAACCTAACAGTAGCAACAGACCCAAAACTCCGCCAATAAGGTGAAGCCAAAGCCGCTTGAAAACCAGGCCAAGAACCAACAGGCCCACTATCATAAGTCCATACAGACCAGTCGCAGCACCGACGGCGTACTCAAGTTGAGAAACAGGCCCGTTAGCGACGTCCCAGCTGGGCACCTCCTTGTCGCAAACCTCAGCGAATGCTGCCGAAGGGAAGAGCAAAATGATAAGCGTGCAGAATTTCAGAATTGACCGCTCCAAATGTTGATCCAGCTTCCTTTAGAGCTTTGATAGATTTCCAATAACGGACATTCACACACCTCACAACATCTGTCAAAAAGGTATAAACCAGTGACTCACATTCTCTGGCACACATAAAAAAAGGCGACCCGTGGGTCGCCCGTTTTTTCAACGTATCTCCAAGTCAAGACTTAGAGGAAGTGATTTACAGAACCACCAGTTTTCAAGCTTTTGCGGTTTACACCCATGCGAGACAATGTAGAATCATCAAATTGTGCAAGGTAAGCGTGTACGCTAAGTTCAGCTTGTTTTTCACGTGCTTTAATCAAGTTAGAAAACATTGACATCTTGTATTCCTTTTTTTCTTCGTTAGCATTTTTGCTTCCGATGACAGGAATTTAAGATATGCAGAAAAGTTTAGGTAGAGGGGTAGACGCAACTGAGCCATGCAAAATATGCAAGCCTTTGAAAACCTTTTGTTAATCAATTGTCACAAATATATGTAGGAATTCATGTTTCAAACCTTCACATCAAATTCAGACAGCTCACAGGGCCCTGCTCGCTTGACAGCCTTGAGGGAAGAAATGCGCAAGGAAAATGTAACAGCATTTCTTGTGCCTCACGCCGATGAGCATCAAAACGAATATCTGCCCAAAAGAGCTGAGCGTCTGGCATGGCTAACCGGGTTCACAGGTTCGGCAGGTTTTTGCATCGCAACACTGGATCAGGCAATTGTTTTTGCTGATGGCAGATATACAGTTCAGCTCAATGAGCAAATCAACAAGGAAAGCTTTACTGCAGAAAGCCTGATTACAAACCCGCCTTCCAAGTGGCTGGAAGCAAACATGAGCGCCAAAGATGTGATTGCCTATGACCCTTGGCTCATTACAATCAATCAACTCAAGACATATGAAAAAACAGCAAGTAAATCCAAAAGCCAATTGCAACCAATAGACAATCTGATTGATCGCATCTGGTCAGATCAGCCTGCCCCGCCCATGGGAACTGTTTCCCTTCATGACATCAGGTTCTCAGGAAAATCGACAGAAGACAAGATTACACAAATCCAAAAAATCATTAGTGAAAAGCATTGCGACTTTACCCTTCTGACAGACCCTGCATCCCTTGCATGGTTGTTTAACATCCGTGGCAATGATGTTGTTCATAATCCATTGGCACTTGGCTTTGCTATAGTACCAGCCTCAGGCAAACCAATGATTTTCATGGATGAGCAAAAACTGAACAAACCCGTTCAAGCTTATTTGGGTAATATATCAGATTTATATGCACCCAGGAAATTAACAACTGAACTTCATAAAGTGGCACAAGATAATAAAGCGCTCTGTGACCCCGACCGCATTCCTGTTGCCCTTGCCAAAATCATTGAAGATGCAAATGGCACAATCATTCATGGGCGCGATCCAGTTATTCTGCCTCGCGCCATAAAAAATGAAGCAGAGCAAAACGGAACCCGCAATGCACATCTGCGCGATGGTGTTGCCATGGCAAAATTCCTGTACTGGCTGGACGCCCAAGCCGCTGGTTCGATTACAGAGATATATGCGGCAAAAAAACTTGAAGCCATCCGCATTGAAAATGCTGAAAATATGCAAAGCACACTGAAGGAAATATCCTTCGATACAATTTCCGCATCAGGCCCCCACGCAGCCCTTCCTCATTACCGCGTAAACGAAGATAGTAATCTGGCGCTGGATGACGGCAGTATTTATCTGGTTGATTCAGGCGGTCAATACGAAGACGGCACAACTGATATCACAAGAACCATTGCAATCGGCAAACCGACAGCAGAGGCCATCACAGATTTCACGCTGGTTCTTAAAGGCCATATCGCAATAGACCAGGTCCATTTTCCCAAAGGCACAAGAGGCATTGATTTGGATGCTCTTGCCCGCAATGCATTATGGCAACATGGTAAAGACTACGCGCATGGTACAGGTCATGGCGTAGGCTCATACATGAATGTCCACGAAGGTCCGCAAGGCATTCACCGCCGCGCGATGGAACCCCTACAACCTGGCATGATTATCTCAAACGAGCCTGGTTATTACGTAGAAGGCAAATATGGAATACGTATTGAAAACCTTGTAATCGTAAGCGAGGCAAAAAACATGGGCGGGAACATCGAAACCCACAGCTTTGAAAACATCACCTGGGCACCCATTGATAAACGCTTGATAGATGTTTCACTTCTAACGCAAAATGAGGTGGATTGGCTCAATCATTACCACGATCAAGTATTCAAAAAAATATCTCCCCATTTAGAGAGCGATGAATTAACGTGGCTAAAACAAGCAACAAAAAACGTGTAGGTTAATTGTCAGATTTTGCTTCTCTCACGACTGTGCTGGCCATCATTGCAACAGCTGTTATGGCAGCTTCTGCTGCAATCCAGGGTACCCGCCAAGGGTTTGATCCGTTTGGTGCAATCGTACTAGCCATTGTTGCTTCTGTGGGTGGCGGAACCTTGCGTGACTTGTTGATAGGTGCAACACCTGTGTTCTGGCTCACAGATATGAGCTATTTGGCAACAGCCATTCCGGTTGGTTTACTCACTTATTTTCTTGCAGGAAAACTGAAAAAAGGTGCAGGAAAAAGAATGAAACTGCTTTTGTATTTTGATGCAATGGGATTGGCACTCTTTACCCTTACAGGCGCACAAGCAGCGCTGACAAACGATCTGTCAATGGCAAGCGCAGTCGTGTTGGGCTGTATTACCGGAGTTGCAGGAGGCATGTTCCGCGATGTTCTTTGCGGTCTTCAGCCCTCTATTCTGAAACAAGACCTTTATGCAACGATTTCAATCATTGGCGGTATTATTTATACAGTTGGGACAAATTACATACCCGAGACCGCAAGCCTGGCAATCGCATTTTTCTTTATGATAACCTTGCGGTTCATGGTGGTTTACAGAAGTACCATTTCTTGAAATTCACACAGTTTCCTTGCAATCAAAACGCATCTGACTGAAACAAACAACACAAAATGTTCATCACAATTGATATGGCACCTCAGTAATCTGATATAAATTTTCTGCCATTTAATCACAGTGTGCAATATGACACCGATTAAAAATCTCTCCCAGGTCATACTAATATCAGCAAGAAAAATATTACTTATTTTTCGTGAAAGGAAACTTAAATGTTTAAAAAAACAATCAAACGTATAGGCATCACATTTGCAACAGCAATGACGATTTCTCTTGGCGGCATGGGTTTATCAGCATCTGCGCAAACGGCATCAATCAATCAAAACCCGGTCGAAACCTCTAGAATTACCCTTGATAATAACCTTGTTCAGGTTCGAGGTTTTAGCAAACATTATCGTATTTATAGAGGCGGTCATCGTTATCGCGGACATTCGCGCAGCTTCAGAAGAGGCGGCACTTACAGAAGACATGGATATAGTAGCTATGGGTATAACCGTGGATACAGATCAAACAGACATTCCGGCTACCGTGGCTACTCGCGCTATAAAAGACATCACGGCCACAGCTTTAGAAGAAACATATATCCTGGTTTTATTCTCTCTCCAAAGAGCCGTTAATTCTGGTATATGAATTTAAAAACCCATCGCCCTTCCCCCAATAACAATTGCCATGCCAACGGCAAGAACACTAATCGGGGAAAGGCGAAAACTTGCTACTAGCGCTGCCAACATTGCCAGAAGTTCTACAGGCCCATTGGTCAATGCAGGCGGCAGAACAATTGTTACAAGGACAGCACCTGGCACTGCTTCAAGGGCTGCTTCAACACGTGGGTGCAGATGTTTGAAACGTGCAAGCACGACATGCCCCGCAGAACGTGTAATATAAGTAACCAGTCCCGTAAGAAGAATTACAACCCAGACATTGCTCGGCATTGCGGAAGAAGAAATAAAATCAAACATCGTTTTCCCCCTTCTCTTCAACAGGCTTGCCAATCATGGCAGCCAAGGTAATCCCGACCAGTGCGCCCAGCATAATATGCCATGGCGCACCAATCATTTTATAAACCAGGACAGAAGCAATCCCACTTGCAAGAACACTTGCCAGCCAATTGGGGCGTGTCCTGAATCCCATCAACAGCGACAAGAAATAAATCGACAAAAGCATATCAAAACCAAAGGCTTGCGGGTCGGTAATAAGCTTGCCAAATCCGGCCCCCAAAGCGGTAAACCCAACCCAGATCACGTAAAGCGGAATCGCATATCCAAAATAGTAAGCAGATGTCAGCTTCTGGTTTTGCGCCCTGATTTCGCCTGCACCAAACAAGGGATCACAAAGGAAAAAGAAACCTGAGTATTTTTGAAAGAATGTAAATTCACCCATATAGCGCCCAATGGATGCTGAATACAGGACGTGTCTGAAGTTTACTGCAAAAACTGCTAACAGGATCGACCATACAGGTGCCTGCTGACCATATAAATCAAGAAACACAAACTGGCTCGCCCCTGCGAAAACGGATACGCTTGAAAGTACAGTCTCGCCAAATGCAAGCCCGTTATTAACGGCAGTTGCACCAAATAATATTGCAAAAAAAATCACTGCAAACATGATCGGCAGCGAGTCTTTTGTTCCACTCCAGAATTGAGATTCGTTTTTCATCAGATAATGATTATTGAAGTATCTGGCAATTACCAGCGCTAATTTTTAATAGCAGCAATGAATTTCATTTATTCTCGCCCAATCAACTTGAACCATCCATTCTCATCAGTTGTCGCAACCCCCAAATCCTCAGCCTTCTTGAGTTTGGAGCCAGCCCCTGGGCCTGCTACAACCAAATCCGTTTTTTTGGAAACAGAGCCGGAAACTTTTGCACCCAATCGCTCGGCCATGGCCTTTGCTTCGTCTCGTGTCATTTGTTCAAGCGACCCTGTAAAAACAATCGTCTTGCCAGCCACAGGACTATCTGTTGCTGCTTGCTCAACAGGTTTGGGATTAATCTGCACTAAAAGTCTGTTCCATACATCCAGATTTCGATATTCGGAAAAAAATTCTTTAAGCGCTTCTGCAACGGCTGTCCCAATACCATCAATTGACAAAAGTTCATCATAGGTTTGAGGGTTACCAAGATCCAGCATTGCCTGATTAAGCGTTTCAATATCACCATATGTTTTTGCCAAATCCTTGGCAGTCTGCTCTCCAACATGGCGAATACCAAGGCCAAAGATAAAACGGTACAAATCTGTATCACGCACCACATCAATAGCATCAAACAGCTTGGCAACGCTTGTACTGCCCCAACCTTCCACATCTTTAAGTTTTTTGAGTGACCTCGCATCACGCTCACGCAGCGTAAAGATATCAGCTACATCTGCTATACGTCCACTTTCATAAAATGCCTCAGCCTGCTTGTCGCCAAGTCCGTCAATATCAAGCGCCCCGCGCGAAACAAAATGCTTGAGACGCTCAATCACTTGAGCAGGACAGATAAGCCCCCCTGTACAGCGTTTAACAGAATCAGCCTTGCCTGTTTTCTCATTCACATCACGAACCGCATGACTTCCACACACAGGGCAGTACGATGGAAACTCGAACGGCTGGGCACCTTCAGGGCGCTTTGATAAATCAACATCCAGAATTTGCGGTATCACATCACCTGCGCGTTGCAGCATAACATGATCACCAACACGCAAGTCCTTGCCATCACGTAGCACTTCACCCTTGCTGCCAACACCCTTGACATAGTCCTCATTATGAAGCGTTGCGTTGGTGACAACAACACCGCCAACCGTGACAGGTTCAAGACGTGCAACAGGCGTCAATGCACCAGTACGGCCAACCTGAATTTCAATCTCGCGCAAAATGGTCCAGACTTTTTCCGCAGGGAATTTATGCGCAATTGCCCAGCGTGGCACACGCGATTTAAGCCCAAGCCGTTCCTGCAACCCAAGATCATCAACCTTGTAAACAACACCATCAATATCATATTCAAGCTCAGGGCGATCCTTTTCAATTTTACGGTAATGCTTCAGAAGTTCCTCAATTTTTTCAAAGCCTTGCATCAACGGATTGATTCTAAATCCACACGCCTTCATCCACTCAACCATGCCCATTTGAGTGTTATGAGGCAGTGCCGACATCTCCCCCCAGGCATAAGCAAAGAAGTTCAAGGGACGCGTTGCAGTAATCGCACTATCAAGCTGGCGAAGCGAACCGGCAGCTGTATTTCGCGGATTAACGTAAGTCGGTTTCCCTTCCGCTTCCATGCGTTTATTCAAATCAAAAAATGCAGCATGACACATATAAACTTCGCCGCGAATTTCTACAACATCAGGAATGTTGTCACCTGCCAATACAATTGGAATATCTGAAATTGTCTTGGCATTTTCAGTTACATTCTCACCCGTAGCCCCATCACCACGCGTCGCAGCACTTACCAACCTGCCCTGCTCATAGCGAAGGGAAAGCGACAGGCCATCAATTTTTGGTTCAGCAGTAAGCGTCAGTTTTTGGCTTTCAGGCAGGTTCAAAAACTTCCGCATCCGCTTGGCAAAATCATGAACATCTTCATCGCTAAACGCATTTTCAAGCGACAACATGGGGATTGCATGTATTACTTTTTCGAATTTATCGAGTGCAACAAACCCAACTCTCCTGGAAGGAGAATCTTCGCGGATCAAATCAGGAAAGCGTTGCTCAATTCCAAGATTACGCCGCCTAAGCGCATCATATGCAGCGTCAGAAATTTCAGGCTCATCATTGGCATGATAAAGTTTATCATGACGCATAATCTCCAATGCCAAACGCTCAAGTTCCTGCACCGCATCTTCCCTGACGAGTTCTTCTATGGCAATTTTGGAATTATCCTTTGTCACATATTACCCTATCTTTATACAGAAGGTTGATTAATGAGCTTTTCAGCAGCAGCTCGCGCTTCATCTGTTACGCTGGCACCAGAAAGCATTCTTGCAATTTCCTCAAGCCGTACTTCATCAAATATCGGTGTCACTGCGGTTGCAACACGTTCACTGCCATTAACAGCAGATTTTGCAATCAAATAATGTCCGGAAGCCTTTGCAGCAACCTGGGGTGCATGTGTCACCGATAACACCTGTACAGCATCTGATAACCGTGCCAAACGACGCCCAATCGCATCTGCAACGGCACCCCCCACCCCTGAATCAATTTCATCAAAGACCAATGTAGGCGCAGAGCCCCTGTCTGCTAATGCAACCTTCAAGGCCAGCATAAAACGTGAAAGTTCCCCACCTGAAGCCACTTTGCGCATCGCACCAGGGTTTGAACCAGGGTTCGTCTGAACCCAAAACTCCAACACATCAATGCCGGATGGTCCGGCATTTGCCTCATCTGCCTCTTGATGAACAATAAACTTGGCAAGTTCCAGTTTCAAGGCAGGCAGCTCTTTCATGACAGATTGTGTTAAAACATCACCCGCCTCTTTACGCTTGCCTGATAGAGTGTTGGCAAGCCTGAAAAACTCTTCTTTCAAGGCTTTTACTTCAGCATCAAGCTTTGAAAGCCTGTCTTCTCCATCTTCCAGCATGGCAAGATTATCAGCCATACGCACCGCAAGATCAGGCAGGTTTTCAACCGCTATATTATACTTGCGGGCAGCAGCTCGAAGCGCAAACAGTCTCTCTTCCGAATTTTCCAACTCTTGGGGGTCAAAATGCGTCTCATGGAAAGCAGTCTCCAGTGAATTTTGCGCTGCATACAAGGCATTGAGCGCCATATCCAGATTTTCCAGTGTTTCATCAATAAGCTCTGGCGCCTGTTGGCGTTTACGTTCCAGCCGCCGCGCAAGATTGGAAATGGTCGTAACAGGTGACCCGTTTCCGGAAAGTGTGTCATTTGCTTCTGCCAAATCGGTTGCAACTTGTTCGACCTTCATCATCTTTTGGCGTTGATCTGCAAGCTTGTTCTCTTCACCTGTTTGCGGTGCCAAAAGCTTTAATTCTTCTGATGAAGACCTAAGATAATCAGCTTCGCGCTGTGCTTCTTCGACTTCAGCCTTGAGACGATCCAATTTACCTTCAGCGTCTTTCCATGAACGCCACGCATTACCCGTTAAGATCGTTTGCGCTTCAAGCCCACCATGCGCATCCAGCAAATTACGATGTGTTGAAGCATCCAACATGGCGCGATCATCATGTTGTCCGTGAATTTCAACAAGCTGGCTACCAATCTGACGCATTAACCCTACAGAAACAGGTGCATCATTAATGAAAGCTCTGGTCTTGCCGTCTTTCTTCTGCACACGGCGTAAAATCAATCCATCACCGGTAGAAATACCATTTTGAGATAAAACCTTGTGAACCGGATGCCCATCCACAGGATCAAATACGGCGGTGACACTTCCCTCATCGACCGTATTTCTTACCAGTGCTCCTTCACCTCGACCTCCCAAGGCCAATGCGAGACTGTCGAGTAAAATTGATTTACCTGCACCTGTTTCACCTGTCAGCACTGACAGGCCGTTCGAAAACTCAATATCGAGCCTTTCGATCAAAACAATATCACGGATGGAAAGTTGTGCTAGCATGATGGCCTTAACCGCAAATGATGAATTTCAACAAATCACTTTGAATAGATTCATACCAGCACTTCGACGATATTTGCAGTGTTGTTTTTGCTTTATCAAGAGTTAGCGTAATTTTATGAACGAGTTAAGTCTTTTTCACACCCAACAAGCCCTGTAACCATGAGTTTTGCGACTCGCGTGGCTCAAGTCCGCCTGTTTGTAGCAACTTGTAGGAATCATCATACCATTTACTATCGGGAAAGTTATGACCAAGAACAGCAGCTGAATTTTGCGCTTCTTGTACAAGCCCTAGGGAAAAATAGCTCTCTGTTAATCTGGCCAGTGCTTCTTCCACATGACGCGTGCTTGGATAATTCTCTACGACCTTACGGTATCGGTTTATTGAAGCGAGAAACTCCCTGCGCTCCTGATAATAGCGACCAATAAGCATTTCCTTGCCTGCAAGCTGGTCACGCGTGATTAGAATTTTCTTTTGGGCATCTTCGACATATTCACTTTCAGGATACTTCTCAACCACAGCAGTCATGGCATTAAAAGCCTTGGAAGTCACAGACTGGTCACGTGTGATATGCGGTATTCTTTTAAAATACGACATGCCAATAATATATTGCGCATATGCAGCATCTTTATCACCAGGATAAAGCTGCAAGAAACGATTACCGCTGTTGGCAGCCTCTGCATAAGCGCCTTTGCGGTAATTGATAAATGTATTCAAGATGAGTGAGCGGCGTGAATATTCAGAATAAGGGTGTTGACGGTCAATATCGTTTAAACGCTTCTGGGATTCAGTCAAATCACCAGAATCCAGATTGGCAAGCGCCTGATTGTAAAGGGTATCTGGCGCGATAATATCATCTACTGCAAAATCAGCGTTTTTGTCATCAGTCTTGCTACAAGCTGAAACAGCAACAACACATGTTATTAAAGCAATCTTTTTAAAACCTGAAAACATCATACCTCTACCCACTGCCAGCCTGTTTGAAGTTGTCACTTCTAGTTTGTTTATCTTTAACAATACATTATGCAACAAGAAATTTCCACACTCTTTCAAACACGAATGTCGCCATTTTATGGCATAACCATCACAACCAACCAAGTAATTTGAATGTTATGAGTTATACAAGAACAGCAGCATAGGCAGGTGCACTTACCGCAACCAGTTCACCGTGCATGATTTTAGGGCGAGACATTGGAGGCTCTACGAAATCAAAAGCTTCCTTGTCGGATAATAGTGCAGAAAGAACCATTGCATTAAGCTTGTGCCCACCGCGATATGAGCGATAACATCCAATAATTGGCGCTCCGGCCAATGCCAAATCACCAATGGCGTCCAGGGTCTTGTGACGTACAAACTCATCTTTGTAACGAAGCCCTTCGGGGTTGATAATGTTGTTATCATCACCAATCACAACTGAATTCTCAAGCGAAGAACCCAATGCAAAACCCGCAGCCCAAAGGCGCTCAACATCTTTCATAAACCCAAATGTCCGTGCACGGCTCAGTTCTGTACAAAATACATCTTCGGCAATGTCTGACGCAAAGCTTTGACGCCCAATTGCTTCACAATCAAAATCAATTTCAACCTCAAAACGCGTACCTTCATAAGGAACAAACTCGCCCCATGAAGCACCCATATCCACGCGTATCGGTTTGTTAACCCGAATATAACAACGACGTGCAGCTAGTGATGTAAGGCCAACAGAGCGAATCGCTTCAACAAAAACAATTGAGCTACCGTCCATGACAGGTACTTCACCTGCATCAAGCTCAACAATAACATTATCCACATTAAGAGCGCGCAGTGCAGCCATTAGGTGTTCGATTGTTGCAGCATGCGCAGCATTTAAGGATCCAAGAACAGTACAAAGATCAGTTGCACCAACAGTTCTCAAATTTGCAGGAAGATCTATTGTTTTATCGGGGAAAGATGGATCTGTTACGTTAAAAACAATTCCAGTATTAGCATCGGCAGGAAGTAGAACCATATTTACTTCTTGACCAGAATGAACACCGACACCTGAAAATTCCAGGCTGTCGCGTAGCGTTGTTTGATGACCTAACAAATGTATTCCCCAATTTTCCCAGCACGTTTTCTGAAACTAACGTTCTTAAAGTCGCCTTGTCAGAATGGTAAGGTGTGTAAGCACACAACCTAAACTTTGTTTTTTATAAACGGCAGGGTAAGCAGTTCCAAATCACGCTTTCTTACTTTTTGTTACCAAAAGATATCAAGCTATTTTTTTTATTCAATTATTTCAATAAGATACAAAAAACCCCATCTGCTACTCTTTGTAACAAACGGGGTTTATTAACAAGCCGTTAATTAGTTGGCTTGACGACGCAAGAAGGCAGGAATGTCTAATTGATCATCATCTGATGTCGGTTTTTCTACAGGATTGATTCGTCCCATGGTATCGAGCTGCCCACGTTTGGGTGCGTAAGGGTTGTCATCCACCCTTGCAGCAGGTGTAGAAGTAGGTTGAGCTTGTACAACGGGTTGAGGTGCAGGCGCAGCAGGCCTTGGAGCTGCCGCAGTCTCAACAGCATCTGGAGCTGCCGGAGCAACCGGTTTAGGCACATGAGCCACAGATTTTTCTTCTTCTGCTTCACGACCCGCAAAACTGTTCTTGAGTTTATTCAAAAGCCCCATTGGACCATGAGAAGCTTCGGCTTTCGCCTGTGGAGCAGGCGTTGACTGAGCAGCAACCTCGGCCTGGATCATGGCAGGGAAGTCTTCAACCTTTGGAATTGCAGTTGCCTGAACAATACCCTGAGGTTCTTCTGCTGCTGGCAAAACAAAATCTTTATCTTGCGGCATAAGCTCTTCTTCAAGTGCATTTTTAAACTCTTCTTCAACCTGTGGATCAGAGAAAAGCTTTGTCGCAGGCTTGAACGGTTCAAGGCCAACGCCGTCACGCTCAACACGGGCAGGCTTATTGGGCAAAGCCATCGCAGCAGCTGTCTTTTCTATTTTTGCAGAAACTTCTTCCGGAGAATTTACCTTTGCAGCAATCGGTTGAGGGACAGCAGCTGTTGGATTGGTTTTTGGAACAGCTCTCGTTGCAGTATCAATTGCTTTTTGTGGAACAGTATTTTCACCGCGACGTGCTGCAGCATCAATTCCTGTCGCAACAACGGAGACACGAATAACACCTTCAAGGTTTTCATCGAATGTAGCACCCACGATGATGTTTGCACTTTGATCTACTTCTTCACTAATGCGAGTAGCAGCTTCATCAACCTCAAAGAGTGTCATGTCACGACCACCAGTGATTGAGATCAGGAGACCTTGAGCACCAGCCATCGTTGTCTCATCAAGCAACGGGTTTGAAATAGCAGCTTCAGCAGCAAGTCTTGCACGACCTTCGCCGCCAGCTTCGCCAGTACCCATCATTGCCTTGCCCATGTCACGCATAACCGAGCGAACATCAGCAAAATCAAGATTGATAAGGCCTTCCTTGACCATCAGGTCTGTAATACAGGCAACACCAGAATAAAGAACCTGGTCAGCCATGCCGAATGCATCAGCAAAAGTGGTTTTATCATTGGCAATGCGGAATAGGTTCTGGTTAGGAATAACAATCAGTGTATCAACATGCTTTTGCAGCTCGGCAATGCCTGCATCAGCAGTTTTCATACGTCTTTGTCCCTCAAACTGGAACGGTTTTGTAACCACACCAACTGTTAAAACACCCATTTCACGCGCAGCACGCGCCACAACAGGGGCCGCACCTGTGCCTGTACCGCCACCCATGCCGGCAGTCACAAATGCCATATGTGTACCTGCAAGGTAATCTTGAATTTCTGTCATGCATTCTTCTGCAGCCGCAGCACCAACTTCTGGCATTGAGCCTGCGCCCAAACCTTCCGTTACATCTGTACCAAGCTGGATAATTTTCTCTGATGCTGACATCGAAAGTGCCTGGGCATCTGTGTTTGCCACCACAAATTCGACGCCTTCAAGGCCACCATGAATCATGTTGTTTACAGCGTTACCGCCGCCGCCGCCGACACCAAATACAGTAATTTTTGGCTTAAGCTCTGTAATATCAGGCTTTTGCAAGTTAATTGTCATTTTCCTCGTCTCCATTTTGTTAGACGGGAAGACCCGCCAGAACCAAGTTTTGTGATGTTGCCATCACTGCCGCATTTTATTTGTATTTTTCTGTAGAGCCGCTCTCTACCTGTTTTGAAAAATACCTACTCTTGAACCCCGCCTCTTTAAAGGCGACACTCTTAAAAACTTTCCCTAAACCAATTGCCCAATCGACCCAATGGGCCGTTGGTTCCCGTAGCCAGCATATTGCCAAACCTTGAGGGAGCAGAAAAATTCTCAATCTTCGCTATCTGCGGATAGATCAACAAACCTACCGCAGTTGAAAATACCGGGCCTTTAGCCATTTCCGGCATGCCCGCAATACCCATTGGGCGCCCAAGGCGCACATTTCGTGAAAGAACACGGCGCGCCACCTCTGACATTCCGTTTAATTGGCTTGCCCCACCCGTAAGCACCAGACGCTTGCCAACAGCATCAGCAAATCCTGATTTGGCAAGACGGTCACGAATCATTTCCAGTGTCTCTTCAACCCGTGGGCGGATAATGCGCGTAAGTTGCGCCCTGCTTACCTGTACGGGCGCATCACGCTCAGCTTCATCAATTGGCGGAATGGTAACCATCGCCTCATCATCACTGGAGCCAAGCAAGGCCGAACCGTATTTAACTTTAATCATTTCCGCATCATCAAGACGTGTTGAAAGTCCTCGTGCCAAATCCATCGTCACATGCGACCCGCCAATTGCAATCGCATCAGAGAAAACAAAGCCCCCCTCAACAAAGACAGAAAGCGTTGTTGTACCACCACCAATATCAATACAGGCGCAACCCATTTGCATTTCATCATCAACAAGTGTTGCAAGCCCTGCTGCGTAAGGCGTTGCAGCCATTCCTTCAACAGAGAGGTGCGCGCGGTTTATACAGAGTTCCAAATTTCTTAACGGCGCGTTTTCTGCAGTAACGACATGCATATCAACGCCCAAACGTTCACCAACCATGCCATGCGGATCAGAAATACCATGCTCCCCGTCAAGCGAATAACCAATGGGAATGGAATGAACTACAGAACGTTCAGGTGCCAGTGCGTGTTGGGCACCAGCGAGTAATACCTGAGAAACATCCCGATCCTCAACAGCGTGCCCACCAAGGGAAATATCTGCAGAAAAAGCTTCACTCACCAAACGACCCGAAGAAACATTGGTGATTAACGAGTCCACAGTCATGCCCGCATTACGCTCGGCACTTTCTACCGCATGACGAATAGCTTGCTCTGCCAGTTCCAGATTAACAATAACACCAGACTTGATGCCTCGTGATTTCTGATGCCCAAGCCCCAAAACCTTGATCTTGTGCGTACGCCCCAAAACGGCTTCACCAGGGTCACGCGGTGTCATTTCAGCAATAAGACAACAGACCTTTGAAGTTCCAATGTCCAAAACACTTACAATTGTCGAACGTTTGTCCGACAATGGCTTCATGCGTGGCAACAGGCCGTCTGAACGCAACATACTCATGTTTTGTGCCAATCACGCTGAAGCGATTTTTGAATTGCAATCTTGCGAATTTCAGCCGCATCAGGATCAAGCTTGATTACAAGCCTGTCTGCCAGACGCATATCAACCTGAACAACATCACGATCCAGCAATTCTTTTTTCTCTTGCAAATTTTGCAACTCACTCAAGGCAACCTGCCAGTTGGCTTCCGGAAGCAAAACCTGCGGACCATCATTAATACGAACATTCCAACGGCGCCCGGCAACACGAACATAAGCACTTGCCTTTTGAGAGATGACAGGAAAACGACTAATCACTGAAAGAAATTCAGCCGCAGCCATGTTCGCACCCTCACCTACAACTTGCGGCAAATTCATGTGTTTTGGCCCCGCTTGAGAAATCACAAACCCGTCACGGGAAATCAAGTGCACTTCACCTTTTGATTGCCAAAGCGCAACAGGCTTTCTTTCGACAACATCCACAACGATTGTATCAGGATAAACTTTTCTTACAGTCGCAGATTGAACCCAGGGGTCATTCAAAACTTCTTCGCGCGCTGCATCAACCTTGAATGAGAATAATGAATTACCAAGTTGTGTCGCAAGGCGCGCCTGCAAAACATTGATATCCAGATTAAGATTACCATTAACAACAAGCTTGCTTGCTTCAAATCCCATATGTGATGTCACAGAGGCAACCATGCTGTTCTTGTCAGCATTTTGGATTACATATCCAAAACCAACGACAACAGCCAAACCAGCTACAAAAACTCGCAACGCACGGCTTTTGACAAAACGCGTTGGCGTCATACCTTGCGCAAACCTGACTGCCCTTCTCATAAAGCGCGGTACAGGACGAGAATTCTTTGCATTCAAAACAGAACGATCCTGCATTGCGTCTGCAAGCAGGTTAACATCCATTTCTTTATGGCGATTATTTTCGCCTAACGGTTGCAAGAAGCGTCCTCCACAATCCAACTCAATAATTCTTCCCAGGAGTGTCCCGCATGCGCGGCCTGTTCAGGCAAAAGGGACGTAGCAGTCATGCCCGGCTGGGTATTGATTTCCAACCAGATAAGCTCACCCGACCCCATCAACCCATCATCAAGACGGAAGTCGGAACGTGTTACACCCCGACATCCCATCACTTCATGGGCCTTCAAAGACAGTTTCAGTATTTCTTGGTAAATATTTGGTTTAATTTTTGCAGGAATTATGTGTTTTGAGCCGCCTTCCTTGTATTTAGCATCAAAATCATAGAATTTTTCGCCACCTGTTTGTATTTCAGTTACCCCTAGGGCAACATTTCCCATCACAGAACACGTTAATTCACGACCACCAACGAATCGCTCCGCCATCAAATGCTCGCCATAAGGCCAATCTTCCCGGGTTAATTCTTGTGGCGGATGCCCTGCCCCCTCATTCACAATCAACACCCCAAATGATGACCCCTCACGAACAGGCTTGATTACATATGGTGGTTTCATTGGATGGTTTTTGGCAGCCTCTTGACGGTCAATCAACACAGACTCAGCCACAGGAATGCGCGCACCTTTGGCTATTCTTTTGGCTTTCTCTTTATCCATGGCCAGCGCAGATGCAAGCACACCGGAATGCGTGTAAGGAATGTTTAGAAATTCAAGTACACCCTGAATAAAGCCGTCCTCACCATAAGGGCCATGCAGGGCATTAAAGGCGACATCAGGATTTAATTGGCGAAGAACAGAACTGATCTTTCGATCAACATCAACTTCGGTAACTTTATAACCGGCATTACGAAGACCGTCCGCACAGGCCTTCCCGGAAGAAAGCGAAACCTCCCTTTCGGATGACCAGCCCCCCATTAGTACTGCTACATGCTTCCCCGTCATAAATACGCATCCCCGTTACAACTCGTACCCTGGCAACATTTTGAATACTCCCGAATCCAAAATGCAAAAATCCACCTTCACGAGAGAAATCTCGCAAAAACCTTAATACCTGCCTGTTTACTATTACTGAAAAAGCGGTCTGGTTTTCCCAGCTTCTCGCCCTACTCTTTCTTCGCAATCTGATTGTTTGCCGCATCCGTCAAACGAAGAGAACATCCCAATACAAATATTTTTTAAAACAAATCACTTGTCTTGGTGATTCTAACGAAGTTTGAGGATTTTCCAAGGTATATAATACGAAAGAGGCAATTTTTTATACCTGAATTTAAGCGCGGCCAATTCTCTTGATTTCCCATTCAAGCGTAATGCCTGTTTTTTCAAGAACTTGGGTACGAACATGCTCGCCAAGGCTTTCCAAATCACTGGCTGTTGCATCACCGGTATTGATCATAAAATTGCAATGCATTTCACTCATTTGGGCACCACCAACACGAAATCCGCGCAAACCTGCCTCATCAATCAATTTCCAGGAACTATGTCCTTGCGGGTTTTTGAAGGTAGACCCCCCTGTTTTCTCCTTAACAGGCTGAACAGTTTCGCGGTGATGTTGAACTTCATTCATCCGTGTTTGGATGTCACTGGGGTCATCCCGGAAGCCTTCAAAAACAGCTTTGGTAAAAATCAGCCCCTTATCAGCGGCAGAATGACGATAGGTATAGCCCATGTCTTCATGCGAAAGCACGTGACGTTTACCTTGACGGTCAATAGCATGAACCTCAACAACGCGGTTGGTTGTCTCGGTTCCATTGGCACCTGCATTCATGCGAAGCGCGCCACCTATCCCGCCTGGAATACCATGATAAAACTCAAATCCACCCAAGCCAACTTCAAGCGCTTTTGCAGCCAGCCGCTTGTCAGGAATGGCAGCACCTGCAAGCAGACGATTATCGCCCAAATCCTCAACCATACCAAAACCTTTGGCAGACAAACGGATCACGACTCCCTCAAGTCCGCCATCACGCACAAGCAAGTTGGAACCAACACCCACAACCATCACTGAAATTTCTTGCGGCAACCGATCCAAGAACAAGGACAAATCCTCTTCGTCCGCAGGTTGAAACAGGATATCAGCCGGCCCACCAACCTGAAACCAGGTTAATTTGGACATCATGGCATCTGGCGTCAGTCGTCCGCGAACGCCTTCAAGGTTTGCTTCAAGTTTCTTTAAGAGCACTTCACCTGACATGACTATTTGCTCAAGGCCTCAAGCTCATCAGGCAACGCATAAGCCCATTGACTTACATTGCCTGCGCCCAGGAAAATAACGATATCCCCAGGCTTGGCCAATTCAGCCACCTTGGCAGCAAGGACTTCCGACCCCTCTACAGCAATCGCACTTCTATGCCCGCCAGAACGAAGCCCTTCTGCAAGCGTTATTGAATTAAATCCATCTATCGGTTTTTCACCTGCCTCATAAACAGGCGCTACCAACACATGATCCGCATCGTTAAAACATGAACAAAAATCTCCAAACAGGCTTTGAAGGCGCGTATATCGGTGCGGTTGTTTAATCGCGATTACCTTACCGGAACTTGCCTGGCGGGCAGCAGAAAGAACCGAACTTATCTCCACAGGATGGTGTGCATAATCATCATATATCTCAACACCGTTCCAGGATCCCGTATGCGTAAAGCGACGTTTCACCCCGCCAAAGGATGCAAGCCCGTCGCGGATATCATCTTGACTTACTCCCAGCTCAAGAGAAACCGCAATTGCAGCAGTAGCATTGGAAACATTGTAAAGACCCGGCATCGGCAAAATAAGATTTTCAATACGCTTTATCTCACCCGTTTTGCGGTCACGTACTTCCACGGCAAAATGAGAGCTGGAACCTTTGGCCTCCACATCACAAAACCGAACTTCTGCCTGCTTGTTGGCGCCATAAGTTACCACGCGGCGATCCGTGATCCTGGCAACCTGTGCCTGAACCTCCGGATGGTCAAGACACATCACACCGAACCCGTAGAACGGAACATTCTCAACAAAGGTGGTAAAAGCTTTTTTGACCGCTTCATAATCACCATAATGATCAAGGTGCTCCGGATCTATATTGGTAACAACAGCTACATCTGCCGGAAGTTTAAGGAATGTCCCATCAGACTCATCAGCCTCCACAACCATCCACTCACCATTACCCATACGGGCATTCGTTCCAAGATCATTGATGATCCCCCCATTAATCACGGTTGGATCAAGACCGCCTGCAACCAGCAAAGTGCTCACCATGGTTGTTGTTGTTGTTTTGCCGTGCGTCCCGCCAATCGCAATAGCCTTCTTGAACCGCATGAGTTCTGCAAGCATTTCTGCACGCCGAACCATCGGAAGATTACGTTCGCGCGCTGCAATGCGCTCGGGATTATCTTGTTTGATTGCAGTTGAGGCAACAACAACTTCAGCGTCACCCAGATTCTCGGCCCTATGCCCAATGTGAACCGTAATGCCCTTGTCGCGAAGACGTTTAACATTGGCGCTGTCGTTCATGTCAGAACCCTGAACCTCATAACCAAGATTATGAAGTACTTCAGCAATACCGCTCATACCGATACCACCAATTCCAACGAAATGAACAAGGCCAATTTTTTCGGGCATTTTCATGAGAAAGTTTTCCTGAGTTTAATCTTTATTCAAACGGCAAGTGCTTCCAGCATGTTAGCCAAAGCCTTCGTCGCATCGGGTTTGCCAGTCTTTTTGGCATTTTTAGCTGCAAGTGCAAGTTTTTTCGGATTTGCGATAGCACGAGAGAGTTCATCCGCCAACAATTTTGGTGTCAATGCAGATTGATTAAAGAGCGTTGCCCCACCTTCTGCTGCCACTGTAGCAGCATTCGTTGCCTGATCATGATCAAGCGCATGGGGGTAAGGCACCAGAATTGAAGGTCTGCCCATGACAGATAGTTCACTCACCGTAGAAGCACCTGCCCGGCTTATAACCAAATGTGATGCTTGCAGCCTTGAGGCCATATCACCAAAGAAACTATCCACTTGCGCATTAATACCCATTTTCTCATATGCAGCAACGACTTCATCCTTGTCTTCCGGTCTTGCTTGCTGGACAATATTTAAAAGCCCGCGCTCTGCATCATTTAACAACTTGCAGGCTGGCGGCATTACCTCACTAAAGAACGCAGCCCCCTGGCTTCCACCAAACACAAGCAGATTAAATTTTGCATCGACCATACGCTGTGGATAATTTTGAATGGCAGCTTTTAGAATATCAGGACGAACAGGATTACCTGTCACACTCACTTGAACTTCTCCGATATCCTTCGTTTCACCAAAGCCAATTGCAACCTTGTCAACTTTTTTGGAAAGCAGCCGATTTGCACGCCCCAAAACAGCATTTGATTCATGCACCAGGGTTGGAATTCCCAAACGGGTTGCAGCCAGCAAGGGCGGCACCGTTGGATATCCGCCAAATCCCGCAACAGCAACAGGTTTCAGTTTCTGCAATAATAGCCTGCTTTGCTTATACCCCAACCAAAGGCTCTTCAGGGTTTTCAAAATTGCAATCGGGTTTTTGGAACCAAGTGTTGCAGATTTGATCTGATGAATGGCTTCAGCAGGAAATTGATCAGCAAAGCGTTCCACACGATCATCTGCCGCAAGATGAATTATATACCCCCGCTTTTTTAATTCATGTGCAACAGCTTCTGCAGGAAACAAATGTCCACCAGTACCACCAGCACATAAAAGTATAATTCCCTTGGACATGATTACTCCGCAGGCTTTGGAATATGAATGCCAAAACCGATTGATGAACTTTGCCTGCGCTCAGGCCTTGAACGCGTAAGCGCCAACAAAAAACCCATACCCATTGCCATCGCAATCATTGATGAACCACCATAAGAGATAAAAGGAAGGGTCATGCCCTTGGCAGGAAGAAGTTTCAGGTTCACGCCAATGTTGATCATTGATTGAAAACCAAACAACAAAACAAGACCGGATGCACCCATACGAACGTAAGCATCATTTTCATCAAGTGATTTTGAAAGACCACGCAACACAACAAAGGCAAAAATTCCAACCAGAAGCATACAGGCAATAATGCCAAATTCCTCTGCAATCACCGCAAACAAAAAGTCTGTATGACTGTCTGGCAAAATGTTTTTGACCGTACCTTCACCTGGCCCCTGACCAAGCCATCCGCCATTTACAATCGCATCAATCCCTCTATCGACCTGATAGTTATCACCTTCACCTGTAATGAACCTGTTAATACGACTGGCAACATGAGAAAACATTAGATAAGCCGTGAGCATCCCCACAACAGCAATTGCTCCAAGCACCATAATCCACATCCATGGCATGCCAGCCATAAAAAACAAGGCACCCCACACAATCGCAATCAACATGGTTTGCCCAAAGTCAGGCTGAACAATCAAAAGCGCTGCAACGATGCCAAACAAAATAATTGAGAATAAATTACCCGGAATGTCAGGCCTGCGAGAGTTTTCCGCAAACAGCCATGCCGTTATAATCACAAAGGCAGGTTTTACAAACTCTGAAGGTTGAAGTGTAAAGCCCGCAATATAAATCCAGCGGCTGGACCCTTTTGCTGACGAGCCGATAAACAAGGTTGCAAGCAACGCCAAAACCGAAAATGCAAAAAGAATAAAGGCTGCACGTCTGACCTGTTTCGGAGAAAGCATCGAAAAGCCAATCATGATAAACAAGGTTGGCACCAAAAATATCGCATGACGTTTAGTAAAATGAAATTCATCAACTCCAATACGCTCGGCAACTGGTGGACTTCCTGCAAAGGACATCAGAAAACCACATAACATCAAAAATAATAATGCTGATAGAAGCGGCTTATCAATTGTACGCCACCATTCAGCCAGAAGGCTTTTATCTGCGCGACTTACCATGTTTTAACTTCCCCCGTATGGAATTAAATTTTCCAGTTTCTCAACTTCTGCCCGAAAGGCATCCCCGCGAATTTCAAAATTTGGAAACTGATCAAAACTTGCACAAGCCGGTGATAACATCACAACAGCCTTGCCATCAGACTGCCCCGCATCAACACTTGCATTCTTGACAGCAACATCGAGCGTTTGCGAAATCTCAAAAGCAACCTCGTTGCCAAGTGTCGCTGAAAATTCCGGCGCTGCTTCGCCAATCAAATACGCCTTGCGAATACGACCAAAAAACGGGCGAAGACTTTCGATACCGCCTTCCTTTGGCAAGCCACCAGCAATCCAGTGAATATTTTCAAAACTGCCCAAAGCCATGGCGGCGGCATCTGCATTTGTACCTTTGGAGTCATTTACGAAAAGCACATCATCAACATTGCCAACAATTTCCATGCGATGCGCAAGCCCCGGGAACGAATTAAGCCCGGCTTGAATCTCTTCAACACTTAAACCGACCGACCTGCAAGCTGCAATTGCTGCCGTAGCATTTTGCGCATTGTGTCTCCCGCGCAAAGTAGCAATGCCGTGCAGGTTAGCGATGAATTCCTCGTCTCCGGAATTGAAATGAATAATTTGATTATCAAGCGACCCGTACCCTGAAACAAGTTTACCATTGGAAATACGGGTTACAGATTTGCCCGTTTCTTCAAGCTGGTCTGAAATTCTTGAGCAATGTTTGTCATCATTTCCGATTATCGCCACATTGCTCTTTGCAACCAATCTGGATTTTATCCTGGCATATTGTTCCATAGTGCCATGGCGATCCAAATGATCGGGCGCCAGATTTAATAAAACACCAATTGAGGGATCAAGCCCGGGTGCCAGATCAATTTGATAAGAAGAACATTCAACAACATAGGTTTTATCATCCGCCAATGCATCAAGAGAAAGAACCGCCCGTCCAATATTTCCACCCATTTGCACATTGCGTCCAGCATTGGACAAGATATGGGAAATCAACGCAGTTGTTGTTGATTTACCGTTCGTCCCCGTTATGGCAATAAACTGCGATTGAGGCGCATGTGTACGGCGTTCATCGGCAAAGAGTGCAACATCACCAATAATCGGAACACCATGTGCGTTTGCAAGATCCACACTCCAGTGTGGTTTTGGATGTGTGAGCGGAACACCAGGCGAAAGCACCAGGGCATCAACTTTTGAAAAATCAATCTCACGCAAATCGCAAGCAGGAATACCCTTTGAAGATGCCTCTTCAACCTTTTGGGGGTTATCATCAAACACGATTAACTCCGCACCGCCTGCAACCAGAGCTTCCGCAGTGACCATGCCGGAACCACCCAATCCGAAGAGGGCTATTCTTTGTCCTTTGCGAGTGGTGACGGGGATCATGAACGATTACCCTCTAGCGAAGTTTCAGGGTCGCAAGACCAATTAACGCAAGCATTACGGAAATGATCCAGAACCGAATAACGACCTGACTTTCTGTCCAGCCCTTTTTCTCAAAGTGATGGTGAATAGGCGCCATTTTAAACACGCGTTTTCCGGTTAACTTAAACGAGGCAACCTGAATAATAACCGATAGCGCCTCCATTACAAAAAGCCCGCCGATAATTACCAGAACGATTTCGTGTTTTGTTGCAACAGCAACGGCACCAATCATGCCACCCAGTGCAAGCGAGCCTGTATCACCCATGAAAATCGCCGCAGGTGGTGCATTAAACCAAAGAAAACCAAGTCCGGCACCAATTAACGCGCCGCAAAGAACCGCAATCTCACCTGTGCCCTGAACAAAGTGAATTTGCAGATAGCCCGCAAAAATCGCATTACCGGAAAGATACGCAATAACACCAAAAGAAGCCGCAGCAATCATAACTGGCACAATCGCCAGGCCATCCAGACCGTCTGTAAGATTTACTGCATTACCGGCAGCAACAATTACAAAGGCACCAAAGGGCACAAAAAACCAACCCAGATTAAGCAACAAATCCTTGAAGAACGGAAATGTCAAAGAGGATGAGAAAGGTTCTTTACCATTTGTCATAATCGCATAGCAGGCAATGGCAGCAATCAAAAACTCAAGCGTTAATCTGGCTTTTCCGGAAAACCCTTTATGGTTTGCCGCTGATACCTTTAAATAATCATCATAAAACCCGATCAGTCCAAAACCCATGGTTACCAACAAGATGACCCACACATAAATGCTGGATAAATTTGCCCAAAGAAGCGACGAGGCAATCAGCCCGAACAAAATCATCAGGCCACCCATGGTAGGCGTGCCAGCTTTTGCAAAGTGGGTTTCGGGACCATCTGCCCTGATGGGCTGACCCTTGCCCTGACGAATTTTCAAACCTGCAATAATGCGCGGCCCAAACAAAAAGACGATCAAGGCAGAGGTTACAAGTGCAGCACCTGTGCGAAAAGTGATATACCTGAAAATGTTAAGCACTGAAATGTCAGACGAGAATTCCTGTCCAAGATAATAAAGCATCTATATTCCCCTTCGCCTTCTCAACAGGCTTTAAATTATTCAAGTATTTCTTGTACAATCTTTGAAAAGCCCATGCTGTTGGATGCCTTGAACACCACAACATCTCCAGCTTTCAAAACTACTTTCAAACGCTCTGCCAAATTGGTCGTATCATCATAATGACCACCCAGCTTTTCATTCGGCAGTATCTTGGCAAGATGCTCCATCTCCGGCCCAACCAGGAATACGAGGTCTGCTTTTGATGAAGAAACAAACCTTGCCAACCCCTCATGAAGTTTTTTCGATTGCCGCCCCAACTCGAGCATGTCCCCAAGAACCGCAATTCTGCGCTTGGTTTTTACCCCACCAAAGCTTGCCAATACATTCAAGGCCGCTTCCATGGAAGCCGGATTGGCATTGTAGCTTTCATCAATAACTGTAATACCCATCGCGCCAGAACCGCCAATCGTGTAGCGCGTACCACGTCCATCTGCTGGCGCAACACGAACCATTGCATCAGTCGTTTTTACAATTTCAGCACCCGCAAGACTGGCGGCTGCAAGAACACCAAGAGAGTTCATCGCCATATGCTCACCCGTTACAGGCAATTCGTAGACATAATCCTTGCCCTTGATGCGAACATCAAGTTTCAAGCCTCCATCTGTCTGTTCAAGATGTCTCAGCCAAATATCAGAACCACGCTTTTGCCCAAACGTAATCAAATGTTCAATTTCAGCTTCTTTTGCCAAGTCACGCAATAACGTATAGCGACGATCGTCATGATTTATGATCCCGTACCCGCCAGGCACAACACCTTCAAAAATCTCTGCCTTTGCCCTGGCAATATCATCAATCGTCTCAAACGCACCAATATGGGCTGCCGCAACATTATTGATCAGGGCAACATGTGGTCTCACCATTTTCACAAGCGGCCTGATCTCATCAGGATGGTTCATGCCAATTTCAAAAATGCCAAACTTCGCGCTTTCGGGCATTCTTGCAAGCGTTAAAGGGACACCCCAATGGTTATTAAAAGACGCAACAGAAGCATGCACTTCACCGCTTACAGAAAGAACTGTTCGCAACATTTCTTTAACAGAGGTTTTACCAACGCTGCCTGTCACTGCAATAATCTGTGCCTTGGAACGATTCCTCGCCACTTGTCCCAAATGGGTCATGGCTTCCAAAACATCACGCACAACAATAAGCGGGATCTTTAACCCACCCAGTGAGACCAATCTGTTTTCATCAACAACAGCAAAAGCAGCGCCAGCTCTCAAGGCTGCCGGAAGAAAATCATGTCCGTCAAACTGGTCACCCTTGATGGCAAAGAACGCCTCGCCTTTTTTAAGCGTCCTCGTATCAATGGAAATTCCGGTAATACCTTGCGGCATATTACCAACAGGGCGGCCATTTGTTGCAGCCAATATTGCATCAGTTTCCCAAAGATACGTCATGCGGGCACTCCATTTAAAACGTTACGAATAACATCATGATCAGAAAACGGTAAAACCCTATCACCCACGATCTGACCTGGTTCATGCCCCTTGCCGGCAACCACAAAACAGTCACCCTCTTCCAAAATCCCGCAGCCATGCTCAATGGCTTTCGCCCTATCGCCAATTTCTGCTGCACCCTTACAAGCCTTCATTATGCTTGCACGAATAGCAGCCGGATTTTCAGTGCGTGGATTATCATCTGTTACAATAACCACATCCGCCAATCGTGAAGCGATCTCGCCCATAATTGGGCGCTTGCCGGGATCACGATCTCCACCACACCCAAAGGCAAGAACAATTTTGCCAGAAGTAAACGGCCGCAAGGAAGACAACACGTTTTCAAGCGCCTCGGGTTTATGGGCATAATCAACATAAACAGGAGCACCTTTTTGGGATTTTCCTACAAGCTCTAATCTACCCGATGCCCCTTCAAGTTTTTCAAGTGCGTTGAAAGCAACTTCAGGCAAGGTTCCCGTTGCTATGGCCATGCCGCTGGCCACCAGGCCATTTGCTATTTGAAAATCACCCGCCAGAGGAAATTCAATTCTGTAATGTTTGCCGGCATGCTCAAGTTCAACGATTTGGCCGAATTGACGATGTTCAACCTTCTTGAGTGAAATAAAATCGCCCTGCCTACCCACAGTTAAGACTTCACAACCACCCTCTCTTGCAGCATCAACGGCAGCGCCAGAAAACGGATCATCAGCAAAAATGATGGCGGGCGCTCTCTTGGGAAGCCTCTCACGAAACAATAACATTTTTGCTTCAAGATATTCTGCTACAGTGGAGTGATAATCCAGATGATCACGACCAAGATTGGTAAAGCCGCCAACTGATAATCTCACTCCGTCAAGGCGCCTTTGATCAAGCCCGTGCGAAGAAGCCTCCATCGCAGCATGTGTAATACCATTGCCCGCAAGCTCGTCCAGCAATCTGTGAAGTGAAATCGGATCAGGCGTTGTAAGATTTCCATAATCATCACGGCCAGGTGCAACAACACCAGTCGTACCAAGGCTTGCGGCTACACGGTTATCAGCCTCCCAGATTTGACGAAGGAACGTAGCTACAGAGGTTTTGCCTGCAGTGCCTGTAACCGTGCCAATAATCTGCGGTTGTCCGGGAAAAAACTGCGCCGCTACATAAGCAAGAATACGTCTAGGGTCATCGCACCGCCAAACGGGAATACTAACATCACCAACATCAGAATTCACTGAAACAACAGCACCAACAGCACCGTTTTTTTCTGCTTGAGGGGCAAACTTTGCACCGTCCAAATTCGACCCTGACAGACCAAAAAACAAATAGCCATCTTTTACATCAGAAGAATTTGCAGCAATACCAGAAACATCTATAGCAGCGATTTTTTCTGGAATATCCAGATTTAATTCTGCAATTCTTTCCAGTTTCATATGCGCAGTTTCCCTAATAACTCGCGAATCACGTTTATTCCTTTATCTTGTTTGCCTGTCTAATCAGCAATTAACAAGGGATTCACAACATTTCCGAAATCAGCCTGCACACCCAAAACCGAAGCAGAGCGTCTAATTATATTCCCGACAACAGGGGCAGCATTGAGGCCAGCAGTGGCGCTTTTCTTGCCTTCTTCAGGCTTTGGCTCATCAATAAAGACCAAAACAACATATTGAGGATTATCAACAGGGAAAGTCGCAAGGAACGCGTTAAACCGGACTTTGCTGGAATAACGTCCGTTTACAACCTTTTCCGCAGTACCGGTTTTTCCGCCAACCCTGAAGCCTGGCACTTCCGCACGTTTACCAGAGCCTTTTTCAACATTCATGCGCATCAACGTACGCATGTTGTTACTTGTTTTTTGCGAAATAACCTGAACAGCCTCAACTTCTGCTTGCGCACTTGATCTCGGAAATAAAGTGGGTGTAATCAGTTTGCCGCCATTCACAAGGGCAGCTCCTGCAACGGCAGTTTGCAAAGGTGTTGTTGTTGCACCATGCCCGTAAGAAATCGTGACCGAATGAATTTTTTTCCATTTCCTGGGCTCAACTGGATAAGCAACCTCGGGCAGTTCAAATGGCACACGGCTTAGAAGACCAATACGATGTAAAAAATCACGATGTCCCTCAACACCCACAACATCAGCCATCTTTGCCGTACCAATATTTGATGAATAAATAAAAACCTCGGGAACGCTTAGAATTTTTCTTTTGGCATGGAAATCATTAATCGTATGTCCACCAATGCGAAGCGCCTTACGCGCATCAAAACGGCTGCTCATACCAACCTTGCCACTATCAAGTGCCATTGCTGTTGTGAAAGCCTTGAAGGTAGATCCCATTTCAAAAAGTCCTGCACTTACGCGATTTAGGTTTTCTTTCTTAAGCGCATCGACAGGTTTATTCGGATTATAATCAGGCAGGGATGCCATTGCGACAACCTCGCCCGTATTTGCATTAAGAACAACTGCACCCGCAGCTATTGCACTATAACGACGCATGGCCTCTGCCAGCTCTTCACGCACATAATGCTGAACACGCAAATCAATCGAAAGATGAACAGGCTCCATATCTTTATTGCTTGCCATCCCGAGAGAACGAAGTTCTTTAAGGCCGCGATCATCAATATATTTCTCAAGCCCCGCAATGCCAACATTATCAATGTTTACATGACCCACGAGATGAGAAGCTGTTTCACCATTTGGATAAAACCGCCTGGTTTCCTTGCGAAAACCGACACCTGGAATACCAAGCGCCAGAATTTGGCTTTCCTTTGCTGGCGTCAGTTCGCGCTTTAGCCATACAAACCCAGCCTTGCTGCTAAGGCGTCGGTGAACCGTTTTGACATCAAGACCTGGAAGTACGGATTGAAGCTTTTCTACCGCCTCATCTACATCAACAATCTTGTTCGGTTCCGCAAACAAGGATGAAGTTACAATATCAGTAGCAAGTGTTTCACCGTTTCTGTCGCGGATATCGGGACGTTTGGCGGTAATTGAAATGTCAGGGCGCAATCCTGCAGAAGCCTCTCCCGGCTCAACAAACCCAAGCATTGCTAGTCTGCCAATAATCACCGTATAGGCAACACCAAGCAAGATCATTGACAGGAAAATTCGGGACTTGGCCTGCACATCAGCAGTTTTCCCCGAACCATCAAAGCTCAGATGTGAAGCATCATGCGGAGGCTTGAAACGCATATTCATTGCGTGCCTCTTTGGACAGGAACTGCAACACTGCCCGTATTAATTGTACCATCAATTTCGGCAAACCCGTCGCTGTCTTCAGTATCCAGTATAACCTCGGGCTTTTTAAATCCAGGGAGCGAATTATCATCTGCAAGTTGCGCAGGCTCAATCGGCTTCAATCCTAGT
The DNA here is from genome assembly GCA_937951645.1 of uncultured Rhizobiaceae group bacterium. Lineage (GTDB taxonomy): Bacteria > Pseudomonadota > Alphaproteobacteria > Rhizobiales > Rhizobiaceae > JAALLB01. Next base: position 3,774 of record CALFBM010000018.1, on the reverse strand, counting down.
TGCGCACCATAATGCCTAACCAGTTTTTCAAGCCTGGAAGGACTTGTAAGCAGACTCCAGTCAGACTTTAAAAGGTCAACACGGTTTTCCTCGGCTTCAATCTGTTTTTCCAAAACCGCAACACGGTCAATCGCCTCCTGGCTATCGTGCTTTATCTTGAAAGTCCAAACGACAGAAACAATAAGCACAGCAACCATCAAGATATCCATACTTCTAAAAACTGGTGCAAATCGCATCTTGTTTCAGTCTCCCTTAAGCTGCAAGGCATCTAAAGAAACAAGATTCGGTAATCCAAAAATAGACATGTCAACCTTGCCTGCCGGGTTTTCATTACGTTCACCCCATCTTAATTTGGCGGAACGTGCCCTTGGATTAATCTCTGCTTCTTCACGACTGGCTTTCAACAAGCCTTTGCCATCTATCGTGAATGTTGCATCTTTATGGTTTACCAAAGGTAAATGCCGCGAACCTTCCTGGCTGCCTGTACGGTCCTTGAAGAACAATTTCACCAGCCTGTCTTCAAGCGAATGGAATGTAACAACCACCAAACGGCCACCAGCCTTCAACAATCGTTCGGCCGCAAATAACGCCTCACCCAACTGCTCAAGTTCCTGATTAACGAAAATTCGCAAGGCCTGAAAGGTTCGGGTTGCAGGATGAATCCTGTCCGTTGCACGTCGGCCTAAAGTTTTTTCAACCAAACTCGCCAATTGAAGCGTGGTTGAAAAAGTCATTTTTTCACGCTCACGCACGATTGCACGCGAAACATGCGACGCCCTGCGCTCCTCACCCAAAATACCAATCACACGGGTTAAATCCGATTGCTTCATGGTATTTACCACATCAGCAGCGCTAACACCTGATTGTGACATGCGCATATCAAGCGGACCGTCTTTTTGAAATGAAAATCCGCGCTCCGCTTCATCCAGCTGCATGGACGAGACGCCAATATCCAAAACAACACCATCAGCATTGTTAAAATCATTTTCATGCGCAAGCTTGCCCAGATTCCTGAATTCACCGGATACAAGCGATAGTTTACCGGCCAGTTTTGAAACCAGATCAGCTCCATCACGAATGGCATTGGGATCGCGGTCTATTGCCATCACGATGGCGCCCGCTTCAACCATCGCAGATGAATAGCCACCCGCACCAAAGGTACCATCAACAATTTTCAGGGGATTTGAATGTGTGGCAGTGAGCTGCAAGCAAGACAAGACCTCGTTGAGCATAACCGGAACATGACGAACAGGTCCGCCTACAACATCATATTTGATATTGTCATCCGTCATGTATTTTGCTCTCCTTGTCCTGCTGCAACACCACCATTAGCGCCCCCGCCTGCACCCAATTGGGCACCCCCACTTTTTGCGCGGCGCATCTCCGCGACTTTCTTTCGTGCTTCCTCACGATAGGCACGAAACCTTTCCGGCTCCCAAATCTGAAAAAAATGTCCACGCCCCACAAATGCGGCACGGTCGGTAATTCCGGTTTGTTCGCGGATCAAATCGGAGAGAACAACCCGCCCCTCCCCATCAATCTTTAACTCGGTAGAATCTCCATGAAGCACAAATGAATAAAGCTCATAATCTTCAGAAAAAGGATCCATGCGCTCAAGCTGCTGCTCTTTGCGCTCGATTAATTCAACCCCACCTGCATCAACCGTTGGCTGATCAACAGAGCTTAAAATATAAAGGCGGCTGGTATTTCCCAGAATTGGCCGAAAAGAAGCCGGGATAGAAACCCTACCCTTTTTATCGACCTTGTTGATCGTGTTCGAAAGGAACCGATCCATAACCCACCTTCCAATTATTTTTGATAACCACCCAAAGGCCAGCCATCCCCCAATGCTTTGAAGTCTTGATAGACTCTCATTAAGCTTAATTTATGGGATATCATGGGCAAATTTGGGCGTCAATGGGAATTTAAGGATTTATAAGGAATTTGGTAACAATTCACCACCCGAATGTAGCGGGTCGCTGGTTTCTGATTTTTTACCATTGGAATTTAGAGCAGAATATTTTCAGATAAGTTAATGAGTGGCCTTCACGTATTTCAAATCACCTTCAAACCACTATCGAATCACCTTCATAGCAGGTTTGAAGCCTTAATCACTGCGGGTATACTTGGTAACAAGAATATCAACGATAGCATTAAAGCCGCTTCCATTTACTATCTCAAAACCCTCTGTGGTCTGCGTTGTGTTTGGAACTTTCCAATTTAAAGGTGATGAGCTGCCGCTGATACTGGTTTCCACATCAACATAATAAGTAGCTGCTCTGGAAGGATAAGGCAGAACAAACGGTGTTGCGGAGTTTGCAGGCAACGTCTGATTTCTCAAAATAGCGCCTTCAACAACCTCATCATCAACATCCGTAATAAACCAACCATTCACAGGCACCGCCAATGAGACAGGTCTTGGTGAGCCAAACATCTCTTTAAATGCCAAGTGTGCTATCTCTTCAACAGCAGCTCCGTTCTCATGAATAAAGTCGTGAGTACCAATTTCATCACCATCGGCTGTAATCTTATTAAAAGAGCCACTTCTGACAAACTTCATATTATCGCGTACATCAGCAGGAACACCCTCAAAGTAACGCAGCTTCGAAAGCTCATTGTTTCTATCATCAAGTGGATCGCCCACTCCTGGAGCGCCGCCATTGGTTGAACCACGCATCAGTTCATAAACTAATACCGTCGTATGTTCATCAATAACCTGAACACTTTCGCCTGTAGGGTTTCTCAGGGCGTCGAAGAAAACTCCAGCTCTTGAAAGGTATTCAACTGCATTTGCTGATATAGGGTTATAACCAGCACTATTTACATCTGATCTGTAATTAGCATCAGCTTGACCGTGGGCTGTATGGAAATAATCACAGTAAAGTTTATTTTTCTGTCTGAGTGTATAAGCTCGTCCTGGTATCGGCGCATCAAGCATTGCTTGGAATGCCCCTTGGAACGGTGTCCAAATAAGACCTGTAGCACCTGCAACACCGCCGCCGCCTGGCAGCATTTCAGCTTGTGGCAAACCGCCTGCACCTTGGATCAATACAATTTGAAGATCACCACTGGCTCGATACTTTTTTACAGCAGCACGATAAACCCTGGAGTTAGTCACATTACTAGTATCAGTTTCACGCAACGGCCAGGCTGGGTCTTCTGGGCCACAAGGTATCAAACCTGAAGGCCTGTCCTCACGTGGAAAAGCCTCCATAACAAGGACACCATCCTGAACAGACCTGTTTCCACCTGGTGTTCCTGCTATATCAATTATAGGAGATTGTCCCATAGCGCAGTGAACCCCAATGCGGCCTGTGGTTGGAATATAAACACCATCATAATAGTTACCATTATCATGAAGGAATGAGCGACTATGAAAAGGGTTACCATCAACCTTCTTATAGGTTCTACCTGCAATGATGATTTCGGTGGCCGCTACATCAATATCAGAACCTTGAGCATCCGCTACACTCGCATAGACGCTAGGAACAACAGCTTGCTCCAAGTCCTCTAACAGCTCACGTATCTCTGCCTTTTTGGGATTGTGCAACCCACTTGAAGCGACACCATCTGTCTTATATTTTCTGTAAACCTGTGCTGCTGACTGAGCCATTTTATAGTTCCTTATGTAACTGTGTGAATAAGCATGCAAAATTGATCCAGTAGCGAGGGTTTTGGCATTTAAAATTGAGCCACCCTTTTTTGTTAATCTCCATGTTTTTATCATGGAGCTGGATGAGGTGATTTTAATGGAAAGTGCCGCGAGGATACGTC
>CALFBM010000017.1 GCA_937951645.1 uncultured Rhizobiaceae group bacterium | reverse complement strand
ATGTCATAGGCAAATGTCGGGAATGCCATTGGAGACTCTTTTAAATCAACAACCTTGATTTTTTGACGCATGGCAAATGATATCAGGTGGATAGAGTCTTCGCCATTGTGCCCGATGATATGCGCTCCAACAATCTGGTCTGTCTTTTTATCTACAATCACCTTCGACCAGGCAGCGCTTTCTGCATATGTTTTTGAGGAAAACCAGCCTGTAATATCTGAAGTCGTTACATTAACATCCAGACCTTGATCTTTGGCTTCCTGCTCCGTCAAACCTACTGTGCTAAATGCAGGAACTGTATAAACAGCACTCGGGTTTGCGAAGTAGTCAGGTTTTTTGCTTGAACCGTTTATAATATTGTGGGCAACCACCTTGCCTTCATGTGTTGCAATTGGCGATAGTTGCGCTGGTCCAACAAGTGCGTCACCTGCAACCCATATTCTCGGGTTTGAGGTTGAATTCAAGTATTCATCAACGTCAATTCGAATGCCATCATGCTTGATATTTGCAGCGCCCAAATCAAGGCCTTCCACATTTGCCACACGGCCAGCGCCATTCACAACACGATCTGCGTTTGCGCTAAATTCCTTGCCATCATGTGTGTAGGCGACAGTCAGGCCACTTGATGTTTTTTCAACTTTTTTGACAGTGACACCGGTTTTTACAGTAACGCCCAAGCGTTCTGTTTCTGCCTTTATTACATTTACTGCATCTGTATCCATACGTGGCAGGAGTTGGGGCATAACCTCCAGGATTGTCACTTTGGCGCCAGCGCGGGCATAAACGTGTGAGAATTCAAGCGCGATAACACCACCACCAATAAAAACCACTTCATCCGGCAACGTGTCTTCGGAAAGCACTTCATTTGAAGTGATCATGAACTCACTGCCTGGCATGGAAAGCGGACGTGGTTTTGAACCTGTTGCGATTACAATATTGTCGCCAGTCAGCTGTTCGCCGTTTACTTCAACCGTTTTATCGTCAATGAATTTTGCTGTACCGCGAAATACTGTTCCACGTTTTTCCGCAACGCCGTGCATCGCGTCCGGAATAAAGTCAATCATGTCCTTTTCACGGTTAATCAATTTTTTCCAGTTGAGTTTTGGTTTGCTTACTTCAATGCCATGGGCAGAGGCCATTTCGATTTCATGCATTGCATGAGCAGCTGCTACAAGAACCTTTTTGGGTGTGCATCCACGGTTTGGACAAGTGCCGCCAAAATCCCATTCTTCAATAAATGCAATGGATTTGCCGGCTTCACTGGCTACCGCAGAAACACCAAATCCTGCATTGCCACCGCCAATTATTATTATGTCAAAATGCTTAGTCATCTTCAAACCCCTATATATAAAAAATATGTCTTTGCTTGTAATAATACTTTAAAATCAATCAAATCAAGGCAGCTAACTTCTCGCCATTTATCTTGATTGTTTCCATATCACCCATTGTGCCAGGAGGGCCAATGCGTTTTCCTTCGTGGCGGGGAATAACGTGTACATGATAATGATACACTTCCTGTCCACCTGCATCTTCATTAAATTGCTGGATGGTAATGCCGTCTGCGCCAAAAGCCTTGATTGCGGCAAGCGCCACTTTTTGCGTTGTTTGGTGTACGTGAGAAACGGTCTGCGGTGTTGCATCCAACATATTGCGGCAAGGGGTTTTGGGAATAACCAGCGCATGGCCTTCACCTCTTGGCATGATATCCATGAATACAAGGGTATTGTCATCTTCATAGACCTTGAAACAGGGCATTTCACCACGCAGTATTTTGGCAAAGATATTGTCGTTATCGTATTCGGTCGCGCTCATGTTTTGCTTTCTTTCTTAAAGGGGGCGTGTTCGCTCAGGATTTTATTATGTCTATCAACTTCACGGCGTTCATGCACCAAATAATCTGCAACCGCATCGCGCAAATCAGGGTGCGTAATCCAGTGTGCCGAATGCGTGGTGACTGGAATATAACCACGCGCAAGCTTGTGAGAGCCCTGTGCCCCAGCTTCAACCCGATCGAGACCGTGGGAAATCGCATATTCAATGGCCTGATAGTAACAAACCTCGAAATGCAGGCAGGGATGGTCTTGCAGACAACCCCAGTGCCTACCATACAGGCAATCATCGCCAATAAAGTTTATCGCACCTGCCACATATTCATTACCTCGCTTTGCCATGATAAGAAGCGTGCGTTCGGGCATCATCTCACCAATCATCGAGAAAAACTCTCGCGTTAAATAAGGCTGCCCCCATTTGCGGGCGCCTGTATCATTATAAAACGCAAAGAACCGGTCCCATACGCGCTCGGTAATTTCATTGCCTTTGAGGAGTTCAATTGTAATGCCGTTGTCTTCAAGCGCGACGCGGCGTTCCTTTTTGATGTTCTTTCGTTTGCGAGAGGAAAGGGCGCCCAGAAAATTATCAAAGGTTTTATAGCCTTCATTTAACCAGTGAAATTGCTGGTCTTTGCGCTGGAGGTAATTTTGCTTTCCGGCAAAAACCCATTCATCTTCTTGCATAAAGGTAATATGAGCCGATGAAACTTTCATCCGTTCGCATAGTTGTTGCAATCCTTGCGCCAACGCGGTTATGCGAACTTCACGTCCTTCACACGGCGGCACAAGAAAACGCGGGCCAGATGCGGGTGTAAAGGGAACCGAGCATTGAAGCTTGGGGTAATAATGCCCACCCGCACGCTCAAAGGCGTCAGCCCATCCATGGTCAAACACATATTCGCCCTGGCTATGGTTCTTCAAATAACAGGGCAATGCACCAAGCACATTGCCCTTATCATCTTCCAAAATCAGATGTTGCCCAAGCCAGCCAGTTTGTGAAGTGGCGGAGTTTGATTTCTCCAACGCATATAAAAACTCGTAGGTGACAAACGGATTAATACATCCCTTTGGCTGCAAGCCATTCCATTGCCCGGACTTGATGTCTTTTAGCGAATTTATAATTCTGATTTGGAAACTGTCACTCATAGTGAGTTAAATTGGTTCTCTTGGAAAAGGTTCAAGGCTTAAAGCCTTCAAATGTCACCTGATTTACAAATTGATCACTATAAGCCTTGTCTTCGACGCTTTTGACTGTCCAGCTAATGCTTTCTCTTCCTGTTTGTGTAAACTCTCGCACAAATTGGCAATCAAGCTCTGCAAGCTCGTAGGATATGAAATCAACATTGCATCTTTCTGCAATCTCTTTGTGGGTTAAATAATTACCGTTGTGTCCTTGAGCTGTAAGCCCAAGCGGCAAGTGAGGTGCTATTGCCCTTGCATCTTCCAAAATATGATGATGAAAAGACATGATGGCCGAAGGCCCATCATAAGAATCCAGTAATTTTGCGATTGCTTCTACAAAACCGTTATCCTGACCCCTCTTGCCTTTTAACTCGATTACAAGACCAACCTTGCCATCAACAAGTTTCAGGAATTCCTCAAGCGTTGGGATTTTATCATCCGTATCATGAATGGATATGCCTGTAAGCGTTTGAGCATCAACTTTCCGCGTGTCGCCACTCTTGCTTGTGAGGCGTTTAAGCTTGTAATCATGAAATACCATGGGCACCATGTCATTTGAGGGTTGAATATCAAGCTCAATGTTATAATTCCCATCAATTGCTGCTTGTGCTGCAGACAGGGTATTTTCGTAAATTCCCTTGCCTGCATCGTGTAGCCCCCGGTGAGCGATAGGGCGGTCAATCATCCATTTAAGGTTTTGGTTACTTTTATTTTCAAATTCCAATGCCACGGAGTTGCCTCATGTCTGGTTCAAACTATGCTAGTCGAGAATCATTTTAAGCATTTGCGAAAGACGCGCCACATGAAAATCCTAGCAGCCAGTCTGGCCATCCTTTTATCCACTGCTACGGCAGGCTTTGCTGCTGGTTTTGAAATTTTAAAACCACACCGTGCTGTTTATGATGTGACTTTGGAAAATGCCGAAGACCGCTCTGGCATAAATGACATGAGAGGTCGTATTGTTTATGAAGTAAAGGGCAATGAATGCGAAGGAATTTCCATTCGCTACCGTTTTGTCACCACCATAGATACTGACCGCGATCAATTCACAACAGACCAGCAAACATCAACTTATGAAAGCCCGGATGGTAAAGAGTTTTCTTTTGAAACAAAAAGCTACGTGAATGATCAGACAGACCAAAAAATATCTGGCAATGCAATGCTGAATAATCAAGAAATTGAAGTAAAACTAAAGGGCGATAATCCGCGAGACTTGAAACTGGGGCAGGGTATTTTCACCACGACCCATTTGGTCAATATTTTGTCAGATGCACGCAAGGGCGAACGCTTTGTCACCCATGATGTGTTTGACGGTTCTGGCGATGCGGACAAGATACTGAATTCGGCTTCTGTCATAGGATCGGCCAAACTTGTTGAAAACCCGCTTGAAGGCGAAGACCCAAAAATACTTAAAGGTTTGAAAAGCAAACAGGCATGGCCAATCAGCATGAGTTACTTTGACAAGCAACTTGATAATACAGGCGAAGCTGTTCCGATTTATGAAGCATCATTTTTGCTCTATGAAAACGGAATTACACGTCAACTCATGATGCGTTATCCCGACTATTCGCTGAGAGCCTCGCTCACCGAGCTTGAGTATTACAAGGCAGATGCCTGCAAACTGGATAATTAGTCTATGCTTGTTGCAAAACTTATAATGCGGTCACGTTGATATAATAGACATAAACTAAAGGGGTACATCTTAAATCATGCTAACGGTCTACACACTCAAGAACTGCGACACCTGCAAAAAAGCGATTAAATGGCTGGGGGCAGAGGGTATACCCTTCAATAATCACGACGTAAGAGCGGATGGCCTGACTAAAGACATCATATCAGAAATTGTCGCAAAACTCGGCTGGGAAAAAGCCCTGAACCGCCGCTCAACAACCTGGCGTAATCTGGATGAGGGGCAGAAAGCGGATGTCAATGATGCAAAGGCAATCACACTGATCGAAGAGCATCCAACGCTTCTAAAAAGACCAGTATTCGTTGGTAAAAACGAAATGGTCGCAGGATTTGGCGATGATGCGAGAGAGCTGTGTTTGGGGTGAGGGTGCGTGGAGGCGTTTGGTAAACTGTGACAGCAATAGCAACATTTATCTTCAGAGGTGGTCGTGCCGATACTTTAAGAAGACTAAGGCGTAAACTACTTGCTCAAATCAGAGCTTTGCATATTTTGAAAGCTCAAAATGATGAAGCCTTTATCGATGATCTATTGGTTCAGATGAATATGCTTCGTAAAGCATATGATAATGAACTTAACTCGCTTACACCAAAAAGATTACATGAAATCTATGTAAACATTATTGAAATAAGAGAGAGAGTTCGCTCTATAGAGCGAGATTATAATGCTGAGGAATTCAACAAATTCATGTGCATCACTCATCAAATATCCATGGTTGCAAAGTGGACATACAATATTGCCACGCAAAAAATAAATTGATTGAATAATAACATAGCGAACAGTTTCTACCGCCTACACCCAATACGTTTGCCAGTAGGTAAATACTTATTTAGTATGACATTTAGTTTCGGTTACTGTCACCGTAATTTGTATCACCGTAATTTGAGCGGTTGGCGGCGTGAATTTAGGGAAACAAAATATATGTTTTATCAGTATCTAATTTTAATTGTAATACTATTTATTCTAGTCGTTTATTATATTTATATATCAAAATTATTTAGTTATGAATTTAATTCAGAGTTAAATATCTATATTATTATTGGCAATATTATTTCGTATGTAAGCTTAATGGGTGGAATATTTACTTCAGAAAGTTTATTTCGTTTGAAATTTAGCATTAGTGTATTCTTCTTATTGGCAATATTATACATCCTTGTAAACAGACACAATTCATTAAAAAAGTGAGTATAGATTTATGATAACAGTTGATGGTTTGACACTAAATTACGGTGACAGTAAAATTACAAATTACGGTGACAGTAACCGAAATTATTGACATTTCTATTCGATTAAATTGCCGATGATTAAATTATGGCGCGTATTGCGCGACTTGTTGTTCCTGGCCTTCCGCATCATGTTACCCAGAGGGGTAATCGTCGTGAGCAGGTGTTTTTTGAAGATGGCGATTACCTTGCCTATCTTGATTTTTTGCGCTCTGCACTTGCCCAGTCAAATTC
>CALFBM010000016.1 GCA_937951645.1 uncultured Rhizobiaceae group bacterium | reverse complement strand
GTAAATTTCAGACCCTTAAGACCACCTTCAGCCTTCGATTTGCAAAACCCTGCGAATAATTCGCCTACAGCTTTTCGCCCTATTGCCTCTGCGCCATCTGGAAGAATTATGCGTACCTCAGGTGGATATTGTGCCATTAGCCGTTTCCAATCACACTCGTTTAACGCATCGAGGTGTTCGTCCACAACCTGCTGAGGGCTTGGTTGAGGTACCAGCGGCGGCAAATCTGCTGCAAAAGCACTGATGGTTCCAATAGTAGTTGCCAATAAACTTGAAACAAGAATCTTCATATTATTAATTCTCCCTAGAGCAAATCATGACTTCAAATTCGAAAGCAAAATTGAAACACACTGGGGAGGAAATTAAATAACCCTAAGTCTTATTTTCTTCTTCTAAAATTTAGCCCCCAAAGAAGCCTTGATCTTGATCAACCGACCAGGACTCCTTAGGGGGCAAGGGGCAACTATTTATCTATTTTGCAGCAACCATTGAGACTTCAACCATTGTTGGGGCACCTGGCTTGCTGCCTGGTAATGCGCCAACTTCAACGGCAACGCGTGAGGGCGGCGACTTGCCTTCGCCCCAGTAGGTGCCATAAACCTTGTTGAAGGCACCATAATTGCCCATGTCTGTCAGGTAGACAGTTGCACGTACAGCGTCGTCAAAATCATATCCTGCTTCGTTTAATACTGTACGGAGATTCTCCATAACAATTTTGGTTTGAGCAGTTATGTCATTCTTGGCTTCGTCAGGAATAGCCCCTTTTACATAGGCAATCTGACCTGAAACAAACAACAACCCATTGGACAATTTGATGCCCGGTGAATATGGCGCAATTGGATTTGAACCTGCTGGCAGGATAGGTGTTCTTACGTCCTCGGCAATTGCACCTGTAGTGAAAGCGGAACCTGCTGTTAAAAGCCCCACGGCTATGGTTTTAATCATTTTCATTTTATAATTTTCCTCCTTGGATTAAACTATGATTACTCTGTGTTTTTCCTGTAATTATTTTGCTGCCTTGATAATAAGGTCAGCCACAAACTGGGGGTTTGAAACCATAATCACATGGCTTGAAACCTTCTCTTGAGACGTTGCGCCTATCTTTTCTGCAAATTCCCGCTGTAATTTTGTTGGTGTCATGTAGTCATCACCGGCTATTGCAAAGAATGATGGCTTGGTTTTCCATGCAGCCTTACTGACTTTTTGTCCCAGCGTCTTGCTGTTCAACAAACCTTGTGTGGCAGCGATAGATGCAGCTTCTTCGCTTGAAAGATCTTGTGCAAAATATTTTGCTGCTGCTTCATCAGGAAGATAAAAATATCCATCATCATCCTTTTTAAGCGCTGCAATACCTGCTGCAGGGTGAACATCCAGTTTCGCAGCGTCACCAAGCGATTGTCCGGCATCCGGCGCGTAAGCTGCAACATATACAAGTGAATGGACTTTATCCTGATCACCAGCCTCAGTGATAACCATACCACCCCAGGAATGCCCGACTAAAACCACTGGGCCTTCTGCACGTTTAATGGCGCGATTTGTAAATGCGACATCACCTTCAAGTGATTCAAGCGGATTTTGTACTGCAATAACATCAAGGCCTGCTGCTTCAAGGATAGGCGTAACCTTGTTCCAGCTTGAGCCGTCAGCAAAAGCACCATGAACGAGCACCACGGACTTTGCTTTATAATCAGCAGCGAAAGATGTGGTGGCAGAAAATACTGCCGCTCCCACAATTACGCTACCTAATGCGATTTTTTTCAGAAGTTTCATTTGGGTTTCTCCATAAATCCTGCATGGTTTCATATTTTATATTTACTTAGCTTAATATTAAATAGCTAACAATATAATTGATAGCTATTTAATTTGATGGAGTCAACCCAATCCCATTGATGAACATCTAAAACAAAAAAAGACATTGATAAGTTAAGTTGAGAGCCTCTTGATTAATAAGACCCGATCCTAGAGACTTGCAGGAACAGCAAATTGATATTATTTAGCTACCCATAACTTAGGACACGAATTATGACGCCATCCATTACTGATGAAGAAAACCTTCTTAATATCGAAGATCAATTATGCTTTGCGCTTTATTCAACATCGCGCGCGATTACGAAAGAATATGCTATTTTGCTTGACTCAATGGGTATCACCTATACCCAATATCTTGCGATGATGGTGCTTTGGAAGCAGGATGGTATTCTACTTCAGGACATAGCCAACGGACTTCAAATTGATCAGGCAACAGCAACTCCACTTGTGCAGCGCCTTGAAAAACTTGGCCTTGTTACACGTAATCGCAGTATGCAAGACGAACGCAAGGTACAGGTATTTCTAACACCAAAAGGCAAAAGCCTTTACAAAACCGCCTTAAGTGTTCCGCATGGTCTGGGTTGTGCAATTGGTGTTGATAATAAAAAGGCTGCACAGCTAATCGCAGAAATGAACCAGATCAAAAACTTTATCATCAAGAAAAACAAGCAATCTGCATAAAGCAGATCGGGTTCATGCCAAAGCTTCAATGATAAAATCCATTCTGTCCTGACCAAAGTGCATTTCCCTACCGACAAAAAATGTTGGTGCACCAAAGACGCCTCTTGATACTGCTTCCTGTGTTACATCCACAAGTGCTTTTTTATTATCAGGGTTGTTCATGGCAGACTGATATTCTTTTGGTTCAATGCCAGCCTCCCTTACAATACGGATAACAACTTCCGGGTCGTTGATATCTTCATTTTGAGCCCACATGGCCTTATAAAATTGATCACCGAGTTTCTTGAACGAAGTATGATTCCTAAAATTATTAAGTCCACGCATGACATAGACTGAACTTAATGGGAATTTTTCATTCATGACAAAAGGAACATCGTAACGCTTGGCAAATCTGGCAAAATCCTCAAAAATCCATTTGGCCTTTGCAGGCACAGTAATGGGCGTGTTACTGCCTGCCATTTCAAAAATACCTGGCAAGAACATTGGGCGATAGAGGATTTCAGCACCCGTTTCTGCTTCAAGCTTTGGAATTTGTGTCCATGCCAGATAACTCGCTGGGCTTACAATATCAAAGAAAAACTCAACTGATTTTTTATTGGGCAAGATATCTACTTCCTATAGCCAAATGATAATGGACTTCGTACAACAGTGTGAAATGAATTCCCTGTTGGAGCAAGTGAAATGAAAAAAGGCGATCACCTTTTTCTGGTTGATGGATCAGCTTATATTTTCCGTGCCTATCATGCCTTACCACCGTTAACACGCAAATCTGATGGTGTACCAGTCGGCGCCGTATCAGGTTTTTGCAACATGCTTTGGAAGCTGGTTCAGGAAGCACGTGATACTTCCGTTGGCGTTGTTCCAACACATTTTGCGGTAATTTTTGATTATTCATCAAAAACATTCCGCAATGATTTATATCCTGAATATAAAGCCAATCGTGATGCGCCACCTGAAGACCTGCGCCCACAATTTGCGCTTATCAGAGAGGCAACTCGTGC
>CALFBM010000015.1 GCA_937951645.1 uncultured Rhizobiaceae group bacterium | reverse complement strand
GAGGAAGACGGGGACCGTTTCATTGAAATATGGAATCTCGTATTTATGCAGTATGAGCAATTAACACTGGAAGAACGCGTTGATTTGCCCAAACCATCAATTGATACCGGTATGGGGCTGGAGCGTATTGCTGCTGTTATGCAAGGTCAGCATGACAACTATGAGATTGATCTTTTCAAGGCACTTATTTCTGCAAGTGAGGAACTCACAAGCACAAAAGCTGAAGGCGACCAACAGGCAAGCCATCGTGTAATTGCGGATCATTTGCGTGCATCCTCATTTCTGATTGCCGATGGGGTGCTACCATCAAACGAAGGGCGCGGATATGTTCTACGTCGTATCATGCGCCGTGCCATGCGTCACGCAAGTCTGTTAGGATCTACTGATCCACTCATGCATCGCTTGTTTCCAACGCTTAAAAACGAAATGGGCGCAGCCTATCCTGAGCTTGGCCGTGCTGAAGCCTTGATAACGGAAACGCTCTTGTTGGAAGAAACCCGTTTCCGCAAAACGCTTGAACGCGGTCTCGGTCTTTTGGATGACGCAACAGCATCTTTGGGTGAAGGTGATGAGCTGGATGGTAATACAGCTTTCAAGCTTTATGACACATTCGGGTTCCCGCTCGATCTGACACAAGACGCACTTCGCCGCCGTGATATCAGGGTCGATGTTGATGGCTTTAATGCTGCAATGGATAAACAAAAGGCCGATGCACGTGCTGCTTGGTCAGGGTCAGGTGACGCAGCAGATGATCGCATATGGTTTCAGATTCGTGAAGAACACGGCTCAACCGAATTCCTGGGGTATGATACCGAGGTTGCAGAAGGGGTTGTACAGGCAATCATTATTAATGGTGAGGCGAAAGATAAGGCTTTAAAGGATGATAGTCTTTCAATTGTCGTCAACCAGACCCCTTTTTATGGTGAAAGCGGCGGTCAGATGGGCGATAAGGGCGTTATCCGTTTTGAAGGCGGCAGTGCAGAAATTTCAGATGTTAAAAAGCGTGGCGAAGGCCTGTTTGTTCATATGGGTAAAATCATTGAGGGTGAATTGTCCAAGGGTGATTTTGTTGAGTTGGAAGTCGATCATGCTTCACGTGCCGGTTCACGCTCGCATCACTCAGCCACTCATTTGATTCATGAAGCTTTACGCGAAGTCCTGGGTGATCATGTCGCACAAAAAGGTTCTCTTGTTGCACCTGACCGTTTGCGTTTTGATTTCTCCCACCAAAAAGCAATTTCTGATGAAGAACTGGCAACCGTGGAAGAAATGTCAAACGAGATTGTACGCCAATCATCTCCTGTTGAAACGCGCCTCATGGCTGTTGATGATGCACGCGAAATGGGCGCAATGGCACTCTTTGGTGAAAAATACGGTGATGAGGTTCGGGTTGTGTCCATGGGCACCGCAATGCATGGTGATAAAAGCGGTAAAACTTATTCACTGGAACTTTGTGGTGGAACGCATGTTGCCAACACCGGAGAAATTGGCTTGATCCATTTGTTGGGTGAAAGCGCTGTTTCATCAGGCGTTCGCCGTATTGAGGCGCTGACAGGTGAAACTGCGTTAAATTATTTAGGCGAGCAAGAACAGCGCGTAAAGGATATTGCAACAACTCTGAAAGTGCCGCCACAAAACGCAGTCAATCGTGTGGCGCAACTTGTGGATGAACGCAAGAAACTTGAACGCGAGCTGGCTGATGTTAAAAAACAACTGGCACTGGGCGGCGGAGCAAGTGGCACTTCTGCTACAGCAAAAGAAATAAACGGTGTTCAGTTTTTGGGGCAGGTTGTTGAGAATATAGCAGCCAAGGAACTTAAAGGCCTGGTCGATGACGCAAAACAGTCCATCAAGTCAGGCATTGTTGCCATTGCAGGCGTATCTGAAGACGGCAAGGCAGGCGTGGTTGTTGGTGTAACTTCTGATTTGACGGATAAGTTCAGCGCAGTTGATCTGGTGCGTATCGCGTCACAAGCTGTGGGTGGTAAAGGCGGAGGTGGACGGCCTGACATGGCACAAGCGGGTGGTCCAGACGGTGACAAGGCCCAAGCTGCGATTGATGCAATAAAGGCTAATATAGCTGCATAAATATTGCTTAACTTATTGAAAAATATAAAAAAAGCCGGAAAACTCCGGCTTTTTACGTTTATATATTTGATTTTAACTCATTGCTTTTTGTAAATTCTCATCAACCTTGTCAAGGAAGCCCATGGTTGAGAGCCACGGTTGATCCGGGCCAATTAAAAGCGCCAAATCTTTTGTCATAAAGCCTGACTCAACGGTGTTTACACAAACAAATTCCAGGGTTTCAGCAAACTTTGCAAGCTCTGCATTATCATCAAGCTTGGCACGATGCGCGAGACCGCGTGTCCATGCAAAGATGGATGCAATTGAGTTTGTTGAAGTCTCTTCACCTTTTTGGTGTTGACGATAGTGGCGTGTGACCGTGCCGTGTGCTGCCTCTGCTTCCACTGTTTTTCCATCCGGAGAAAGCAGAACAGATGTCATAAGACCAAGAGAACCAAAACCTTGCGCAACGGTGTCAGACTGAACATCGCCATCATAGTTTTTACATGCCCAGACATAGCCACCAGACCATTTAAGGGCTGAAGCAACCATGTCATCAATAAGACGGTGCTCATACCATATTTTTGCTTCGTCATACTTGGACTTGAATTCAGCTTGATAAACTTCTTCAAAGATATCCTTGAAGCGACCATCATAAGCTTTCAGGATTGTGTTTTTTGTTGAGAGATAACAGGGCATCTTGCGAGAAAGTGCATAGTTTAGGGAAGCGCGTGCAAAATCCTTGATGGAATCATCAAGGTTATACATGGCCATTGCGACGCCTGATGAAGGTGCGTCAAAAACTTCATGCTCGATTTCAGTACCATCTTCGCCAACAAATTTTACAGTTAGCTTGCCTTTACCAGGAAAGCGAAAGTCTGTTGCGCGGTATTGGTCACCAAATGCATGACGACCGACAATAATAGGTTGTGTCCAGCCAGGAACAAGGCGAGGGACGTTCTTGCATATAATGGGTTCACGAAAAATCACGCCCCCAAGAATGTTGCGGATTGTACCATTTGGTGAACGCCACATTTTCTTTAGGCCAAATTCTTCAACACGTTGTTCGTCAGGTGTAATGGTTGCACATTTTACACCAACGCCATATTTTGAAATTGCATTGGCTGCATCAACGGTAATTTGGTCATCGGTTGCATCACGTGCCTCAATGCCAAGGTCATAATATTTCAAGTCAATATCCAGATAAGGATGAATAAGCTTATCTTTAATAAATTGCCAAATGATGCGTGTCATTTCATCGCCATCCAATTCAACAACCGGATTATCTACCTTGATTTTTGCCATGTGTTTTTCCTTGTTGGCCTCTTGCACATATTTGCAAATCAGCGCTTTTTAGTTTGGATTGCATGTCGTATAGCAAACTGGTGGAAGGATGCAAATTATCCCAAAGGTTTATGTCAAAATACTTGTAAAATTTACAAATTGTGATTGGAAAGCGTCTTGAGTATTATCAAAAAACTAAAAACCAGACGTACCTATAAGGTTATAGGCGATTTGCGTGCGCCGGTAAGTAGATCTTCACTGGATAAAACCAGTGCTGATGTACTCTTAAACGCAAGTGCCAATGCGCCTTTTCACTATACTTGCGACCGCAGCCATAAGTCTGGTCTTTCTTCTTCGGTTCCCTGGCGGGTTCATAAATTACAGGCAGGTGATTGCAACAAGCTCAAGGATTTTTTAATTGCATCGGGTGATATGACAAAAGTGCCCAACATGCTCTCGGCAGCTGAGTTTTTGTTTCAGGTTACATGGCTACCCGATGAAGATACGATCATTAATCGTGATGCGGGCAAAAATGAGCAGGCTTTTATGGGAACTCTTCGCAATATGGAACATATTGCAGCAGCATCAGCCTTTATTCAGTCGCTGCTTTTGGTAGCAGAGGAAAAGAAATTCATGACCTATTGGTCAAGTGGCGGCGTGCTTAAATCTGCACAAGTATTTGAGGTTTTAGACATCCCCTTAAATCAGCTTTTGCTGGGTTCCATTTTCCTTTTCTCGAAAGATATTGAACATGCAGAAGTCAAACAGGGTGCCATGAAAGATGCAAGAGGAGAAGTTGACGACTGGTCAAAGTGGTGTGAAATATCGTAAATCATACTTCATACTTATGGTATTTTTCTTCCATACAGCCTAAACCGTAATCAGTATTAGTCCACGCAGGAAAAACAACCCATGACAAAAGATACCCGTACAGAAACAGACAGCTTTGGCCCATTGGAAGTGCCGAATGAGAAATACTTCGGTGCCCAGACCGCACGCTCCCTGATTAACTTTCCCATTGGGACAGAAACCATGCCACTCCCACTCGTTGCAGCACTGGGTATCGTCAAGCAATCTGCTGCGCGTGTAAACATGAAAATGGGTGTTTTGTCTGAAGATTTGGGCAGGGCAATCGACCAGGCTGCGGGTGAGGTGGTCGAAGGCAAATTCAATGACAACTTCCCGCTTTCTGTATGGCAAACAGGTTCTGGTACCCAGTCAAACATGAATACCAACGAGGTAGTTTCAAACCGTGCAATTGAAATAATGGGGGGCGTCATTGGTTCCAAAGATCCTGTTCATCCAAATGATCATGTTAATATGGGACAATCTTCAAATGACACATTCCCAACCGCCATGCACATTGCTTCAGCGCGTGAAATAAATTCAAGATTGCTGCCGGCACTTGATCATCTGGCATCGACCATTGAGGCAAAGTCAAATGCATTCAAGGACATTGTAAAAATTGGCCGTACCCACACACAGGATGCAACCCCGCTTACATTGGGACAGGAATTTTCTGGCTATTCAGCGCAACTTCGCAACGGTATTCGCCGCGTAACAGAAGGACTGGATGGCCTTTATGAACTCGCACAAGGCGGAACAGCCGTGGGTACAGGGCTAAACTCGAAAGTTGGTTTTGCAGAAGACTTCGCAGCTGAAGTTGCCAATATCACAGGCCTTCCATTTCGTACTGCGCCAAACAAATTTGAGGCACTGGCTGCCAATGATGCCTATGTTTATGCACATGGTGCGCTTAGCACGGTTGCGGCATCCCTGTTTAAAATAGCAAATGACCTTCGCCTGCTTGGCTCGGGGCCGCGCTCTGGTCTGGGTGAAATTTCCCTGCCGGAAAACGAACCAGGTTCTTCCATCATGCCAGGCAAGGTAAATCCAACACAATGTGAGGCGATGACCATGGTGTGTTGTCAGGTGATGGGCAATCAAACAACAATTGCGATGGCCGGTACGCAAGGTCATTTTGAATTGAACGTCTATAAACCCGTCATGGCAAATTCGATGTTGCAATCCATTCGTATCCTTGCAGATGCCTGCAACACGTTTGCGGATAAATGCGTGGTAGGTATCATTGCCAACGAAGATAATATTACACAATTGATGGAGCGCTCGTTAATGCTTGTGACAGCACTTGCGCCGTCTATTGGTTATGATAATGCAACAAAAATTGCAAAAACTGCGCACAAGAACGGCACAACTCTCAAAGAAGAAGCAATTAACCTTGGGTTTGTAACTAAAGAAGAATTTGATGCAGTTGTAAGACCAGAACTCATGATCGGGCCAAACGCTTAAACAAAGCCTGATGGTTTTTATTGCAATTTGAACTACTTCTTTCAGAATAATTCAAAGCCCGGCAAGTAAGATACCACCATTCAATTATGGTGGTATTTTATGTTTCTCTTGAGAAAATTCTTCAAAAATGAAAATGGCAGTCTTGCTGTTCAGTTCGGGGTTTTGATCTTGCCATTGTTGGCTTTGTTGGGCGCTGGCGTAGATTATTCCCGTATTGCCACTGTTAAAACCAACCTTCAGGCTACGCTAGACAATGATATTCGTTCAATGCCTGCAACCGCATTTAGAAACCGTGCGGAGATGGAAAGATACATAGTTTCATTGGCAGGTGTTAACTTGGACAGTGATACCATTAAAGCTGATATCAGCATCAAAAAAGATAAGCTGCATATTGATTTGCGCGATAAAGTCAAAACTCCGATGCTTAGCCTGTATGGGCAATCAGAAACCGAGGTCGTGGCATCAATTGATATCAATCCACAGGATGTTATTTCAACAAAAACCTTCAACAATGAAAAATCAATATTTCAATCCAATAAAAGTACACGACAATTAAGCCAGGCAACGATCAATAAAATGAAGCGTTTGGTTCGTAAGCAAATTTCTAACATCAAGGTTCGTAAGCATCTTTCAGCCGATAGCAAACGCGGAATATTGAAAATTCTGAAAATGCAGTTGGAAAACCTTGAAAAGCTCTAGCGCCGGAATTTCTGACATATTTGTCATTTGATTGAACGATACCTTTTCTGCACTATCTGTTGAAACTGATTTAAGGTATCAAAATGCAGCTTTCCACGATTTTCAAGCGGTTCGCACTAACACTACTTGTTGGATTTTCAACAGTCAGTATTAATCAGGCTGATGCTTGCGGACCAGATACAGACTGCATGATTGGCAATGATCGTCATTATCGCATCAGAATGCCGGACGGCCATGACGGAAAAACAAGGGTCGGCGCAATATTCTTTATGCATGGTTATCGTGGCTCTGCGGCAGGTATCATGCGCAACAAGGCGCTTGGTAAACTTGTTTCCGATTTGGGATTGGCATTGGTTGCACCCAAGGCTGCGTATGAAGATTGGGCGATCCCTGGTGCACCATCCAAACATGTGCCAGTCGAGCTTGAATATTTTGATGCGGTCGTGGCTGATATTGAAACGAAACATGCAATTGATACATCGCGAATGATGGCGAGCGGGTTTTCAGCTGGTGGGATGATGACCTGGAATCTTGCTTGTGACCGAAGTCAGCTCTTTGCAGCCTACGCACCCATAGCAGGTACGTTTTGGGAGCCTGTGCCAAAAACCTGTGACACACCAACAGCCAATATCATACATACACATGGCACATCAGATAAAACAGTTCCACTGTCTGGCAGACGCATTGCAAGCACAAAACAGGGCGATGTTTCTATCGTGCTTGATATGTACGCGAGGAAGGGAAAGTTTGACAATGCCCGTTCTTATAAGCTTCCCAAACTCGACTTTGAATGTAGTGAGCTTAAAAACAATAAAAAACAAATCCTGGAAATTTGCCTCCATCCAGGCGGACACAGTATGAAATCAGCCTATGTTGCCAACGCCTGGAATAAATTTATTGACCTTGGGATAATCAAATAATTATCCATAAGGCCCTTTAAGCCCCATCTTCTCAATCAGGCTGATGTAGGTATTGGAGCTTTTTACAAGTTCAATGCCATTTTTCTCAATGGATTTATTACGCTCTTCTTGTGTGGGGGCTTCTGCAATATCTTGCCAAAGTGAATTCAGGTTTTGAACCTGCTTGTAAATCATGGCCAGGGTGTCTTTGTTGTTCGCTGCTTTGGCAAGTTTATTTGAGGTTACTTTGCCAACCCCGTTTACAGTAAAACTTCCTGCGTCTGAATAACCTTGAGGTAAGTCACCTTTCAGGTTCATGACGTGCTTGTATCTGATACAGGATATAATTTGATCAACCGCCTGTTTTGCGCCTTCGACCCGCGAGACGTGCTCTGTGTTAGCGGCTGCATGGGGAAGGAGTTCCAGTTTGCCGGCATGTTTGTCTTGAAGGGCCAGATAAGGAATCATGGGACCCGAAAGCTCACCTGTATCAGCATCTTTAAACAAGTCAGCATCAATCGCTGCATGGCGGATCTTGCCTGATGAAAGCGCTGCATCCAGCGCACCTGTATTGACCACTTCGCCACGATCATAATTGATAAGGATTGCCCCATCATTCATTGCATTTAATACGTCATTATTGATGATGGAATCATTTGCAAATTTTCCAGTCTCCGTATTATACGCACCTAAGCCTGTATGCGGGGACAAGACATCTGCTCCAGTTGCCGCATCTTTTAATGAGCTGGCATATGTAAAGCCTTCAGACTCAATCCATTCTTTGTGATGAGGGCGGGCGTAAACGCTAACATGCATTCCAAAAGCCTTGGCCAAACACGCAATCTCGCGGCCAATATTGCCAAACCCGATCACAGCCATGGTTTTGCCCTCAACTTTTTCAGTTGGGTACTCACACAGGTTTTTGCCCGTATCAAAGTCGCCTTTGCAAACACGCGCATGTAATGCTTCAATGTTAATGTCAGGCAGGACTTTCAGCAGTGCCTTGAATGCCATTTGAGCGGTGGCGCGGCTGTTAAAACTGGGTGTATTCATCAAGGGAGCAATGCCACCATCTCCATTTCCACCGCCCCAGGAGGTCGACCCCATATTGCCAGTACCAGCGCCAATACGCACACCCCCTTCGACAAATTTGGAAGCTTGCGGCAAGAAAGTTGCAGCCACTATGGTTGCATCATACTGGCCGTCTTTTGTGATGGGTAGAAGTTCTTCTTCACGACTTAAATCAGGTTGATAGAAATAATGAATTTTGCCAGTTTCAAGTATAGCATCATCATGACAAAGGCCTTGATGGAAAATGCCTCCGGTTTCCTCAATATAAGATTTTACTGCTGAA
Source organism: uncultured Rhizobiaceae group bacterium (assembly GCA_937951645.1). GTDB lineage: Bacteria > Pseudomonadota > Alphaproteobacteria > Rhizobiales > Rhizobiaceae > JAALLB01. Next base: position 10,379 of record CALFBM010000015.1, on the reverse strand, counting down.
TGGTCAGGATTGCCATCAGAATCAAATTTTAATCCGACAAGGTCAGCAACAAGAACTTTGTAAGCCTTGTCAGGATCGTCCTTGCGGGGCATGTTGTTTTCGTTAGCCATGGTTAAATACCTTATAGTTCAACAGTTTCTGTCATCTATAAAGCATGAATTACATTGTCCCTCAAAGCATGGAATGGTTCTGGGTTTTCTGCTTGTGGATTAACTGGCCTTGTTGCCCAATAGTTCTTTAAGTTGTTGCTCAAGCCAGCCCTTTGCTATCCAGTGTCCACCGCCGTGAACATCCAGGGTAATGGCTTTGCCTGAAGTACAATTCTTCCATTCATAACGCGTAAAGCGCTGACTGGTATTCCATTTTGAAGTGGTTTGTGAGCCCTTTGCACATCCATTGATACGTTGCCAAAGCCTCACAGGACCAGTTTCTTCGCCATTTGGACCATAAGGGAAGTCCATTACGGTGTCTTTAAGTCCATGCACGTGACGGACCTCAACAGGGCCTGTTGCACATTCTTCTGTCTGGTCATAAAGCGTACCAGAGATACCAAGCAGTATATCAACCTCGTTACCAGCCTCGCAGGCAAAACGCCAGGCCATGGAGCTACCCCACGAATAACCCGAGACCAATAATTTAGAGCGGTCGATGGGATAGCGTTTAGCGACATCATCAAGTACCGCTTTTGCAAAGCCCGTATCGCGAGAGTCTGGTTGCCAAAAATCCCATGATTTGCCAAGTCCGTTGGGAGCAACCAGCAAAACCCCGGCCTTGCGTGTGACAGCGCCTATGTGTTTGTGATTGATCGGAACAGGCCCTTGGCGACCCCAGCCATGAAAATGCAATAAAACGGGTAGGGTGGATTTACCATCCCATTCATCTGGTGGAAGTACATGATAACCACGCTCGCCCACTATACATACTGTATTGCCAATACAATCGGTATTTTGTTCATTGGCAAATAAAGGGGTACTCACTCCTAAATAAAAAAGGCCAAATATGAAGATGGTTTTTAATAAATGCTGCATGGAGATATCCTGTGAATACGTCTCAAACAATAGCGCAACTTGGCCAGAGTTTAAGTGCAATCTTGTTGATCTCACATGCTTGTGTTTGATTTTGAATGGTTTTCTGCACGCCCTGCAAAAACACCGAGCCAGGCGGAAATGATTAGAACAAAGGCACCCAGCAAGAAGAATGCTCCAGGAAAAAATATAGGTGCCAGAGGTGAAGTAAAATAAGAAAAGCTGGTTGTAGCAATCGCAGGTCCGGCAATTGCAGCAAGCCCACCAACGCTGGTGAGCGCTCCTTGCAATAACCCTTGTCTGTCTTCACTGACTTGCTTTGATGCAATAGCTTGCAGGGCAGGTGCTGCACATCCCCAGCCAATAACGTATGGTATGACGCCCAGATATCCAAAAAGCCCGTAAGTATTGAAAGCCAATAAAATGTACATTGTAGCACTCAGAAGAAAACCACCGATAATTGTGTTGATTTCGCCGAATCTGGGTATCACAATGCGAACCAGATAACCTTGTACAAAAACATAAGATGCACCGACGATAGCAAGCGAAATGCCGGCCTCTTGTGAATTCCACCCATACTGAAATTGCGTGAACAAAACCCAAAGGGACTCAAGGCCGCGCTGCATGGCATTTACGAGCATAAGTGCAATACCCAGTAACAAAAGAACCCTGGTTGAGGTTAGCAGTTTTAAAGTTGAAAACGGATTCGCGCCGAGCAAACTGGCTGAACTTCGTTTTTCCGGAGCAAGCGTTTCTTCAAGATAAAAATAACCAAATAATGCATTGGCAAAGGAAAGTGCTGCTGCACAGTAGAACGGTAACCGTAAATCATACGAGCCAAGAAAACCACCCAAAATTGGCCCGATGATAAAGCCCACGCCAAAAGCTGCGCCAATCATGCCGAATCCGGCAGCGCGATCCTTTGCATCCGTTGAGTCTGCAATATATGCGCTTGCGATTGACATCGTTGCGCCAAATACACCACCTAATGCGCGGCCAAAAAACATCCAGCCAATCGTTGGCGCAAGTGCCAGAAAGATATTATCAAATCCAAGAGCGGTAAGAGCAACCAACATCACAGGTCTGCGGCCAAAGCGGTCTGACAATGCTCCCATTATGGGTGCAAAGATAAACTGCATTAAAGAGAAAATAACGGCAGTTGCGCCATAAATGGCAGCAGTTTGAGAAATTGTACCTCCTGAGAGCTCTTCAACCAGTAGCGGCAATGTCGGCCATACAAGACCAACGCCCATCATGTTTATCATGATGGTAAAAAGAACCACGATGAGGGACTTGTTTGGCAAAATTTACCTAACCGTCTTTTTTGCCGGAAATCGGGGTAGAGTAGGATAAATCCAGATCCCATGGGAAATAAATCCATGTATCCTGCGAAACTTCAGTTACATAGGTTTCCACAGTAGGTTTGCCGGATGGTTTTGCATAAACAGTTGCAAAATGTGCATTTGGCAACATTTCGCGCACTTTTTTTGCTGTAGCACCTGTGTCGGTCAGATCATCAATCACCAAGACGCCTTTGCCACCATTGGTATCATCAACTATATCTTGCGAGATAGATTTTAAAACAATCAGATTACCCTGATCCTTATACTCATGGTATGAAGCTATACAGACTGTCTCAATATTGCGCACACCCAATTCACGCGCAATAATGGCTGCAGGTACAAGACCACCACGAGTAATAGAAATAATTGCTTTCCATTCACCTTTTTCAGAGCTGATATTTGATAGCTTCCAGGCCAATGCCTTGCTATCACGGTGGAATTGATCCCAAGAGACCGGGTAAGCTTTGGAGGAAAGTTCTGACATTATTTAATCCCGATAGAAATTGTTTAAGGGCTTCAATAGGGATTAAATGGTAAGAGCGCAAGAATGATTGCGCTCAAGTTTGATTGTCTAGGTATTATTTGTCGTCAAAAACCTCACCATAGTACAAGAGGTGTAGACCATTGTGCCGTTTTGACTAGAGGTTTGCCGCATATTTGATTTCATTCAGCAAGTTATCAAACAGTCCATAGATCGAATCGCCTTCCAGATATAATGCGCCACCTATGATAATAAAAATTGTACTTACTAGAATTGCAAATTGAGGTGAAACACCGCCTTTTTGGGTTTGTGAAAAAGTATTTAACATAATTTTATCCTTTTGTTTTAAAAGAAAAATTTATAAAAATCTGATTTGAAACAGATTCAATTGCCAACAGCAGAAGTAACCTAAGTTACGACACCATCATGTAAGCTTCCAACTTCACCGCCAAGCATCGTAATGGCGCCAAGAGCAATAATTCCTGTCATTGCAGCGATGAATGAATACTCAATAACTGTTTAGCCACTGGTATTTTTAAAACATGACAAGCATCTCTGTCTCCTTGTATTAGAGACAGTTCTGCAATACGCATGCCAGATTACTTGCGTATGACAGGTAGTTTGAATTTATGGTTAGTAAAGTCTTAAAATGAGTGTGCTCTAGATATTCAAGTCAGCAAGCATCACTTTAATGTCTGCAATTGCGCGATCAATGGCATCTTGATTACGACTACGTATCACAATTTGAGTAGAGTAAGATTTCCCGTCGAATTTTGGATAAGATCCAATTGATGTTTCTTGGTGCTGTTTTTGTATTTCTGACAGTTGGTCGCCAATTGTTCCTTCGCCATGATTGCACTCAACCGCACTTGAGAACATATGACTGCCACCTTTAAGGGTAGGAAGCAAAGCTTCTGACATTGCCTGGAATACAGACGGAATACCGGCCATCACATGCACATTGCCCAAGATAAAACCAGGTGTCACAGAAACCGCGTTGGAGATTAAATCGGCACCATCAGGAATACGTGCCATGCGTTGGCGCGCAGGGGTGAATTCTATTTCGCGCGATGCATAGTGATCGCCAAGCAGTTTCATGGCGCGTGGGTCGTGATCAATCCCGACATTAAAGGCGGCTGCAATTGAATCAGCAGTGATATCATCATGTGTTGGGCCGATACCGCCAGATGTAAAAACATAATCATAACGTTTACGCAGTGCATTAACTGCAGATACAATTTCATCCTGCTCATCAGAGACTATGCGTACTTCTTTCAATTCAATACCTTGTAAGGTGAGGGCGCCTGCGAGATGGCCAATGTTCTTGTCCCGTGTGCGACCGGACAAAAGCTCATCACCAATCGCCAGCATCGCTGCCGTTACGATTTTTATATTTGGTTCAACACTCATGGGGTTCACGCTTTCAAGATATTGCCATCTTCATTTAGCAACAGTGGCAGACAAAGAAAAGGCGGCGGCTCATTTATGAACCGCCACCTTGAATTTTAAATTTCAGTTTGGCTTATTATGCCAGATCAAAACGATCAAGGTTCATAACCTTGTTCCATGCAGAGATAAAGTCACTTGTGAATTTGTCCTTGGCATCATCTTGTGCATAGACTTCTGCAATCGAACGAAGGATTGAGTTTGATCCAAACACCAGATCAGCACGTGTGCCTGTAAACTTTACATTGCCAGATGCACGGTCACGGCCTTCAAAGGTTTCTTCTGAACCATCCGTTGCTTTCCATTCAATGCCCATATCAAGCAGATTTACAAAGAAATCATTGCTCAGTGTACCGGGTTTGTCTGTAAAGATACCGTGCTTTGAACCTGCTGCATTTGCATCCAGTGAGCGAAGACCACCAACAAGCACGGTCATTTCTGGTGCGCTAAGTGTTAGTAGTTGTGCCTTGTCCACAAGCAATGCTTCTGTCGCACGAGGGTCTTTGGTGTTTTTGTAGTTGCGGAAACCATCAAACTTGGGCTCAAGCACTTCAAATGAATCCAAATCTGTCTGATCTTGCGTTGCATCCGTACGACCGGGTGAGAACGGAACGCTTGCACCTGATGCTTTTTCGATTGCTGCACAACCACCAAGCACAATGGTATCAGCAAGTGAAACATTCAAACCTGAATCTTTACGGATGCTGTCAAGTTTTGCAACAACATCTGCGACACCAGAGGAGGTATTGATATCCCAATCTTTTTGCGGCGCAAGATTGATACGAGCACCATTGGCACCGCCGCGCAGGTCTGAGCCACGGAACGTAGAAGCTGACGCCCATGCAGTATTTACAAGTTGAGATACCGAAAGACCTGAAGCCAGAATTTTCTCTTTAAGGGACGCAATATCAGCTTCCCCAATCACTGCACCTGTATGAGCAGGAACAGGATCTTGCCAGATTAATTCTTCAGACGGTACTTCTTCACCAAGATAATTGGCAATAGGGCCCATATCGCGGTGCGTTAGTTTAAACCAGGCACGAGCATAAGCATCTGCAAACTCATCAGGGTTTGCGTGAAAATGCTGGGAAATTTTCAAATATTCCGGATCCATTTTCAATGCCATGTCTGCAGTTGTCATCATGAGAGGCTCTGTACGTGAAGCATCATGCGCTGCTGGTGGTTGGTCTGCATTGGAAGCAGCCGTTGGTGTCCACTGATGATGACCTGATGCACTTTTTGTTAGTTCCCAGTCATAACCAAGAAGCACATCAAAATAACCCATGTCCCACTGTATCGGATTTACAGTCCATGCACCTTCAAACCCGGCAGTCGTTGTGTCGCCACCTTTACCTGTGCCATGACTGTTTTCCCAGCCAAGACCCATTGCAGCCATGCCTGCGCCTTCTGGCTCTGCACCAACTTTTTCTTCAGGGCCGGCACCGTGGCCTTTACCGAATGTATGGCCACCAGCAATCAATGCAACGGTTTCATAGTCATTCATCGCCATGCGGTTGAATGTATCACGAATATCAAAAGCAGATTTTACCGGATCAGGATTGCCGTTTGGACCTTCCGGATTCACGTAGATAAGGCCCATTTGAACCGCGCCAAGCGGCGTGGCAAGTTCACGCTCACCTGAATAACGCTTGTCGTCCAGCCATTCTGTTTCTGGCCCCCAATAGATGTCTTCCTCAGGCTCAAATACGTCTGCACGTCCTCCGCCAAATCCGAATGTCTTGAAACCCATGGATTCCATGGAAACATTGCCTGTGAGGATGATGAGGTCCGCCCAGGAAATTTTATTGCCGTATTTTTGTTTGATCGGCCAAAGAAGACGACGTGCTTTATCAAGATTACCATTGTCAGGCCAGCTATTGAGAGGCGCAAAACGCTGCGAGCCTGAACGTGCACCGCCACGGCCATCATAAGTGCGGTATGTACCGGCACTGTGCCATGCCATTCGAACGAAAAGACCACCGTAGTGACCATAATCTGCAGGCCACCAATCTTGTGAATCGGTCATCAAGTCGGTGAGGTCTTTTTTAAGTGCCTTGAGATCAAGCTTCTTGAATTCTTCAGCATAATTAAAAGTTTCGCCTAGTGGGCCAACTTGGGGAGCATTCTGACTGAGGATCTTGAGGTTTACCTGATTAGGCCACCATTCCTGGTTTGCAATGCTACCGCTTGAACCGTGCATTACAGGGCATCCGCCTTTACTCATATCGTTCATGTCTAACTCCATTTGTTATATTTTAATGATAGATAATAAATAGTACGCGGACCACAGAAAGCTATCATGATAATCCGCTTTTAATAAAAAGTTATCAAACAATAATCATTAGTGGAAGTTGAATTTTCTGATTATTATGATAAGTTTTTCTTATGGCGCAACTTACAATTAAACAGTTCAGATATTTCGAGGCTCTGGCGAAGGCAAGACATTTTGGTCGTGCAGCAGATGCCTGCGCAATTTCACAACCAGCACTTTCCATGCAAATCAGGGAGTTGGAAGAAATTCTTGGCTCCGAACTGTTTGAACGAAGCGCCAAACAAGTTCGTTTAACAGGTTTCGGGGAAGCTTTTGCAATCCGCGTACGAGCCATATTACGCTCAATTGATGAGTTATCAGAGTTTGCCCGTGTTTCTCAAGGCAGTTTTCTTTCAAGATTACGGATAGGTGTTATCCCAACCATTGCGCCTTACTTGCTCCCAACAATTATCGGTAACCTGACAAAAGCTTATCCAGTACTGGACATTCATGTAAGGGAAACCCTGACTGAAAAACTTATACAAGAACTGGAAGAGGGGCGTCTTGATGCAGCGATCGTGGCTTTGCCCATATCAGAACCATCTTTAACCGAGGTCTCTCTGTTTGATGAAGAATTTGTTTTGGTCAGAAATCAAGGCGACAAGGACAAGCCCGTACCTGATAGTGATAAATTGTGTGAAATGCGGTTGCTGTTATTGGAAGAGGGCCACTGCTTCAGGGACCAGGCACTTTCATTTTGTAATATAAGATCAGGTCTGCCAAGAGAAGGACTGGAAGGCAGCTCGCTATCGACGCTTGTTCAGATGGTTGGTGCGGGAATTGGTATCACACTCATTCCCGAAATGGCTGTACCAGTGGAAGCGCGATCAGCATCCGTTGCTATTTCTCATTTCAAAAATCCAAAACCAACCAGAAAAATTGGTATGATATGGCGCAAATCCAGCCCGATGGTTGAGCAATTAAAAGAAATATCAACTATTGTAAGACAGTCCGCGTTAAACCTGAGCGCATAAGTGGCAAGAGCTTTTTTTGAGGTGTTTCTTGCAACACAATATACAAAAAGTGCAATGAGTACACGTCGCAAACTGCAAAGCAATGCAGCTTGATGGTTGTTACTGATTGAATAAGTCAAAATGTGGGGATATTGAAATGCCGGAAATTCAAAAAGAAGAAACTGCTACGAGCAAAAAACTGCCAAGCCATGCAAAGGTGGTCGTGATTGGCGGTGGTGTTGTCGGGTGTTCCATTCTTTTTCATCTGGCAAAATTTGGCTGGAAAGACGTCGTTTTGCTCGAACGTGATGAGCTAACCTCCGGTTCGTCATGGCATGCGGCCGGTCAAATCCATACGATTAGTTCAGACCCAAATATCTCAAGGCTACAAGGCTATACAATCGATCTCTACAAGGAGATCGAAGAGACGTCGGGTCATTCAGTCGGTCTTAACATGACAGGTGGCTTTTATCTGGCTTCGAATAAAACCTGGTATGACTACCTGAAACGTGAGCGCTCAAAGGCGCGCTACATGGGGCTGCATCAGGAGTTTATTTCACCGCAAGAAGTTGCCGAACGTCATCCGTTAATTGATCCCAAACACTACCTAGCGGCACTTTGGGATGATCAGGATGGTGATCTTGATCCATCAGGTGCAACCTATGCATTTGCGAAATCTGCCAAAGTTCATGGCGCACAATATTTCACGCATACGCCTGTGACGCAGACTACGCAACGCGCAGATGGTTCCTGGGATGTAACAACCCCTAAAGGTTCAATAAATGCAGAAATGATTGTGAACTGTGGCGGCCTTTGGGCACGGGAAGTTGGCAAGATGCAAGGGTTGAATGTTCCCGTGCAACCCATGGAACACCATTATCTCTTGACCGAACGTATTGCCGAAATTGCCGAAAGTAAAACCCGGTTGCCGTGTGGCATTGATTACGAGGCAAATATCTATTTCCGCCAGGAGCGAGATGGTCTTTTGCTTGGAACTTACGAACAGCGCGGCACGCCCTGGAAGGTTGACGGGACGCCTTGGGACTTTGGCCATGAACTCTTGCAACCCAATCTGGACCAGATTGCAGATCGCCTGGAATTTGCCTTTGATCGCATTCCGGCTCTTGCAACCACGGGCATAAAACAGGCCATCAATGGGCCGTTTACATTTGGACCCGATGGTAATCCGATGATTGGCCCCGTGCCAGGCATGACCAATTACTGGTGCGCAGTCGGTGTCATGGCAGGTTTCTGTCAGGGTGGGGGCGTCGGTCTTACCATGGCTGAGTGGATGATGGATGGTGAACCATCAATTGATGTCTGGGCGATGGATGTTGCGCGCTTTGGGGATTGGGCAACACCAGATTGGGGAACGGTCAAATCAACAGAAAATTACGAGCGCCGTTTCGTGATGACTTTTCCAAATGAAACACTACCCAAGGGACGTATGCAAAAAACCACCGCGCTTTACGATCGCTTAGTCGCCAAAGGCGCACTAATGGGGCAGGGCTTCGGACTGGAAAATGCACTTTGGTTTGCGGACAGTCCGCAAGATGCATACGAAGAACCTACCTTTGAGCGTAATCGTTCTCATGATTATATAGCGCGTGAAGTAAGGGCTGTGCGTGAGGCGGTTGGTGGAATTGAAATTGCAAATTTTGCAAAGCATGAATTCAAAGGTACAGGTGCCAGAGCATATCTGGATAAAACACTTGCCGGGTTCATTCCAAAACCCGGCCGTTTAACGCTTACGCCAATGCTGACACCCAAGGGCAAGCTCTACGGTGACTTAACGGTTGCCTGTCAGGCGGAAGATCACTTTATGCTGTTTGGCTCAGGTGCCATGCAAGAGGCACACCGCCGCTGGTTTGAAAAAGACTTGCCAACAGATGTTGATTATCAAAATGTCTCGGATGATTGGCATGGCATCGCTTTGTCTGGCCCCAAGTCTCGTGAGCTGCTATCTCGTATCACACGCGATGATGTATCAAGCGATGTATTCAAATTTCGGGATATGCGCCAAACCTATGTTGGTGGCGTACCTGTCATTTTAAACCGGATTAGTTTCTCGGGCGAATTGGGGTATGAAATTTATTGCAAGCCTCAATATCTTCTCAGGCTTGCACAAGCAATTGAAGGAGCAGGCAGTGATATCGGTTATCGCTGGTATGGCGCACGCGCCTTGATGTCTCTGCGATTGGAGAAATCCTGGGGCGTGTGGACACTGGACTTTCGGCCTGATTTTAATGCAGTTGAGTCAGGCATGGATACCTTTATCAATTGGAAAAAAGATTTTATCGGCAAGGAAGCCACTGAAAAATTCAAGGCACAAGGTGCCAAACAAAAACTGGTTGCCATGGTAATTGATGTTGAAGGCATTGATGTTTCCAACGATGAAGCGATTTTAAAGGATGGCAAGGCTGTTGGCTATGTCAGTTCAGGCGGATTTGCCCATCATGTCGGTAAATCAATGGCGATGGGATATGTTGATGCAGCAAATTCAGAACCCGGCAACAGGCTTGAAGTTGAAATTCTGGGACAGATGTACTCGGCGCAAATTCTTGGTGCACCCATTTACGATGCAAATGGCGCCAATATGCGCATGTGATTTTTAAGTAACTCAGACAACAATGTCACGACGGTCCTGATTAAAGTCGGGATCAACAAGAAGTGAAAGAAGCTATTACTATATCATTGCGACTATTTGGATATTCCCAATGCTTGCAAATTCTTGTGTTTTAATGGCGCTCTACAGCGTATTTGGAAAATTACAGAAATTATAACTCTTTTGATCTGGCGCAATGATGTTTCTGTTGCCCA
>CALFBM010000014.1 GCA_937951645.1 uncultured Rhizobiaceae group bacterium | reverse complement strand
GAAACGGTCCCCGTCTTCCTCAGGAGAGCCAGGAGGCCCACCCCAAATATGATCGCCATGATCAAAGAAGATTTCTGAACAAGGACCACAAGGGCCTGTATCACCCATTGACCAAAAGTTATCATTTGTCGGAATGCGGATGATACGATCATCCTTTAAGCCGGCAATCTTTTTCCAAAGGTCAGCTGCCTGATTATCTGTATGATAAACTGTTACAATCAGTTTTTCTTCCGGCAGGCCAAATTCTTTGGTCAGAAGTGTCCAGGCATTGGTGATGGCTTCTTCCTTGAAATAATCACCAAAAGAAAAATTACCCAGCATTTCAAAGAATGTATGATGGCGGGCTGTATAGCCAACATTGTCCAGATCATTATGTTTGCCACCTGCCCTGACGCATTTTTGTGAGGTAACAGCACGCGTATAATTGCGTTTTTCAAGGCCTGTAAATACATTTTTGAATTGAACCATACCTGCATTGGTAAACATCAAGGTTGGGTCGTTGCGCGGAACAAGCGGACTTGAACTCACTTTTTCATGTTCCTTGCCCGCAAAGAAGTCCAGGAAATGGGATCTAATGTCGTTTACGCCGCTCATGTCAAACCTGTTTGTTTTTTTCTGTTATTTTCCATGGTCACACTCATTTATCATGCTGACCTTTAAGTCAAATCATTGACCAAAATATCATTTACGACGATGCCATTCGAGTGTCCAGCATTTGGCTGATATTGAGTGGAAAACAAGTCATAAAAAAAGGCCGCAGCGGGGAACTGCGGCCAAAAATACATAATCCAGAGACGGGGATCATGCTTTAGGGTCGAAGTCCATTAGACTTCGGGGGATTATCAAACCAGGGCTAAATAGCCTTGGTTGGTTATAAAGTGGAAAGTAATTGCGAACTTTAACTTGATTTAATTTTTTGCAACTTTATCCAGACCATCTTCAAGAGAAGTATCCAAAGTTGTTTCCGCCGGATCCGGCTTTTCAATTTCACCATCAAGTAGCGTTTCAGCGATGAGTCCTGCATTTTGACGAAGCGTCAATTCAATCTCATCGGCAATCTTCGGGTTTTCAGCCAGGAAGTTCTTGGAATTTTCCCGACCCTGCCCAAGTCGCTCCGAATTATAAGAGAACCATGCGCCTGATTTTTCAACAATACCCGCCTTAACACCCAAATCAATGAGTTCACCACGTTTGGAGATGCCTTCGCCATACATGATATCAAACTCAACCTGCTTGAATGGTGGTGCAAGCTTGTTTTTTACAACCTTGATACGGGTCTGGTTACCAACAACTTCATCACGGTCCTTAATGGCGCCAATACGACGAATATCCAGACGAACAGATGAATAAAACTTGAGTGCGTTGCCCCCTGTTGTTGTTTCAGGAGAACCAAACATCACGCCAATTTTCATGCGAATCTGGTTGATAAAGATAACCATAGTATTTGAGCGCGAGATAGAGGCCGTGAGCTTGCGAAGTGCCTGGCTCATCAACCGTGCCTGAAGACCAGGAAGTGAAGCCCCCATCTCGCCTTCGATTTCTGCACGTGGCGTCAATGCCGCAACTGAATCGACAACCAGAACGTCAACAGCGCCAGAGCGCACCAATGTGTCACAAATCTCAAGCGCCTGCTCGCCTGTATCCGGCTGGGAAATAAGAAGCTCTTCAAGATTAACACCAAGTTTGCGCGCATAAACAGGATCAAGCGCATGCTCCGCATCAACGAAAGCACATATGCCACCTGATTTTTGAGCTTCTGCAATGGTGTGAAGCGTCATTGTTGTCTTGCCGGATGATTCAGGACCATAAATCTCAATCACACGACCTTTTGGCAATCCGCCAATGCCAAGCGCAATATCAAGCCCAAGACAACCAGTAGAGATTGTTTCAATTTCTACCACTTGCTCATTCTTGCCAAGCTTCATGATTGAACCTTTGCCGAATGCGCGTTCAATCTGCCCCAAGGCTGCTTCTAATGCTTTGGATTTATCCACGTTTTTATTATCCTCAACAAGTCTCAATGAATTCTGTGCCATGATTATCACCCTTCTCTTATACGAGGTATCCCCAATTGTTGCTATCCACTATTGGCTTGTGCAGATAACAATTGATAATCATTTGTACTATTTTTGTTCTCTTTTTGTCAATGCATTTAAAATATTGATTTTATTGAATATTTTAATTTTTGTTCCTTTAATGTTCTGATTTATAATAAATTTGGGTTAAGTCTGTTTAGCAGATTCTTTTGGTTGCCACATGGTTTTATAAAGTCGGAGACAAGAATCTGCATCTCGTTGCACCTCATGAAAGCTGGTGTAACATGGTTGTTTTCCTTGCCGCGCTATCCTGTCAGATAGGGCGTATTGTGAAAATTCCAAATTATCACATTAAGGTGTCTTGAATTTTATCCACCACACGTACAAACCCGTAATTTACATATATAGAACCATTCGGAGTTTCCCATGACAGAACAACTAACCTATACCCCACCAAAAGTCTGGAAATGGGAAAGCGAGAGTGGTGGCAAGTTTGCCAATATCAACCGTCCGGTCTCTGGCAGTACGCATGACAAGGAACTGCAAATTGGCAAACATCCGTTGCAACTTTATTCGCTTGGCACACCAAATGGTGTGAAAGTGACTATCATGCTGGAAGAGCTTTTGGCGCTTGGACATACAGGTGCTGAATATGATGCCTGGCTGATTAACATAGGTGAAGGGGATCAATTTGGTAGCGGTTTTGTAGACATCAATCCAAACTCGAAAATTCCAGCCTTGATGGACCATTCAACAGACCCCCCTACCCGCGTCTTTGAATCTGCTTCCATTCTTTTCTATCTGGCAGAGAAATTTGGTGAACTTATTCCACAAAACCACGAAGGCCGTACAAAATGCATGAATTGGGTTTTCTGGCAGATGGGTTCCGCACCTTATCTTGGCGGTGGCTTCGGCCATTTTTATGCCTATGCACCAGAAAAGTTCAAATACCCGATTGACCGTTTCACCATGGAAAGCAAACGCCAACTTGATATACTGGACAAACACCTTGCCAAGAATGAATATATGTGCGGTGATGAATATTCAATTGCCGATATTGCAATCTGGCCCTGGTATGGTGCACTTGTATTGGGCAAGCTTTATGGTGCAGCTGAATTTCTTGATGTAACATCGTATAAAAACCTGTTGCGCTGGGCAAACATGCTCAATGAACGCAAGCCTGTTCGCCGTGGTCGTATGGTCAACCGCACATTTGGCGAACCCGCAATTCAACTGCATGAACGTCATGATGCAAGCGACTTCGACACAAAAACACAAGACAAGATCGGTGATGGATAATCGCTAACATTGTCTTTTAAAATTCATGTCTTTGTCATGATTGAAACACTATTTTAAGTAAACACTTATGAATATATTCACCCAACAGGATAATTATGAAAATGAAAAATATTATGTTTAAAGCCGCGATGTCTGGCCTTGCCGCAGCAGTTTTGATTGGAATTAACGTAACCAACGCATCTGCTATTGAAGCTCGCGTGGAAGTTGGCATTCTAACCTGCACAGTTGAGGGTGGTGCAGGTTTTATTCTTGGTTCAAGCAAGGATATGACTTGTGATTTCAAGGGTATAGATGATTTCACAGAAACCTATACAGGCAATGTGAAAAAATTTGGCATTGATATTGGCAAAACAGACACGACAACCATCGCCTGGGCTGTTTTTGCACCGACTACGGAGCTTGAAGCGGGTGCGCTTGAAGGTGATTACGCCGGCCTTTCAGCAGAAGCAACGCTTGGTGTCGGCATTGGTGCCAATGCACTGGTTGGCGGATTTGACAAATCCATAGCCCTGCAACCTTTCAGCGGACAGGTTCAAGAAGGCCTGAATATCGCTGCCGGCATTGGAACAATGACACTTAAGATCGGTAACTAAGGCTTAAACCTCTGTAAAAATACAAGCTAGCCTTTTTCTTCAACCATTCGTACAGCGTCTGGTGTATCAAGATCAAGGCTGGCTGCCTTACCCAATTCAACTTCAATAACCCTGTCCTGATTTGCTGCCATGATATGGCGCGCACCGATATCCCCTTGAATAGAACATAATTCATCAAAGAAGCCACGAGGCCAAAGAACCGGATTGCCGCGTTTGCCTTCATGTGTTGAAACAATGATGTGATTTGGATTTTGGGATGAAGCCTCTACGAGCCTGTCAATCATGTCCGATGTAATAAAAGGCATGTCCCCCAACAAAACTAGCGTGCTGGTAACGTCTTTCGAAAGCGCCTTAATTCCACATATCAGCGAAGTTGAAAGACCTGCCTTGTAATACGGGTTATCTATTTGGGTAATTTGCAAACCATCTAGCGCATCCACCACATCTTGTTGCATATGTCCCGTCACAACATGTGTTTCGCTCACACAAGAATCAAGAGCCGCCTCACCCACATGACGCACCATTGGCATGCCATTAATTTCTACGATCATTTTGTTACGATCGCCCATACGGCGTGATTGTCCTGCGGCAAGAATGATTGCTGCTGTTTTTTCTTGTGAATGTTTCTGTTTTTCACGTGGATGCGGGCGACTTCCTGTTTCCATTAAAAGTCCGCCAACGCCCATGCCTGCAATATCTTCTACAGTAACCGTTAAGCCTGCCAATAAACGTTGCAGTACCCAGTCAAAGCCGTTTTCTGCACTTGAACGCGCGCAGCCTGGCGCGCCGATAACAGGCATGTCGCCAATTCCAGCAAGAAGCATCAAATTGCCTGGATCAACAGGCATTCCAAAACGGGTGATTTCACCGCCTGAATTTACAATGGCTTGTGGGATGCAATCTGCAATATCGCTAATGGCAGAGGCCCCAAAGATGATCAGCATATCGCATTTTGGAGAGAGTTTACTGATTGCAGCAGAAATATCCGTTACGTCATGCCCAACCCTTACTTCTTCAACAATGGAACTGCCGGAAAGCGCTAAACGATACTCCAGGTTTGTACGTGTTTTATCCACTACAGATTGCTTTAAAGTCGGAAGCACCGAAGAAATCATGCCAATGCGTTTTGACATAAAGCCATGAAGTTTAATCGTTGAAGCTAGATCAAGCTCCAACACCGCTTCAAGGCTTTGAGATTCTACTGCGTATGGAATTATCTTGATGGTCGCAATAAGTCTGCCCTGGTTTACCGGTGTATAGTCTGGCAGGGTTGCAATCGTGATGCCTGGGTCAACTTTATTAATAGCATTTATGATTTTTGTCGAAATTCTGAAAACACCATTGGAAGCTGCAAAAATATTCACGCGTCCTGTAGAAGCGTCTTCAATTTTTATATGAGGCGCATCCAATTGTTGGGCAATCAGGCTAGCTGCAACATCTTCCAGAATATCACCTTCATCAGGCATGGCAATGGTAACAGTACTCATTCCCGCACCAACAAGCTGGTCAACTACAGCATCATCAATCAAGGCACCTTTGCGAATGCGCATGCCGTTTGGCAGTTTCAAGCTATGTGCGAGAATGCCACCTTTGGATTCTTCCGGTTTAAAGGAGCCGAATTTCATGCCTTACCCCAAACCCCGATTGTGGAAAGCATCAATAATCTCTGCCATGACGGCCACTGCAATTTCCTGTGGGGATGCAGCACCGATATCAAGACCAATGGGTGCTTTAATGCGGTCTATCTGGTCTTGCGTGATACCATCAGCCAGTAATCGCTCAACACGTTTTCCGTGGGTTTTACGACTTCCCAAGGCGCCCACATAAAAGCAATTATGGCGCAATGCTTCCGCGACCGGAAAATCATCTATCTTTGGATCATGCGTGACAGCTGCCAGCGCGCAATAAGCATCCAGTGGTTTTTGTGATAAAACATCTTCCGACCAGTCGGGATAAACAGGTGTTCCCTCAAAACGCTCTTGAGTGGCAAAGGCTGAACGCGGATCAATTACTTCCAGATCATAACCTGCCATTTTCGCAATGGGAGCCATGGCTTGAGAAATATGAACTGCACCAATTACGACTATTCTTGGGGGCGGAAGATAGGCATTTAAAAAAAACTCTGCTTTACCAATTTGAACCGTATTGGACTTGCCAGTCAAAAGTACTTTCGTAATTGCCTCTCCCAACTCACCTTCAACCATATGACCTTCAAGCACTAAACGATCACGACCATCATCAAGGTTGGTTACGAGAACACAGGCTTTTCTATCGTTACGTGCTACATTGAGTTTCTTTAGAACGAGCGGATCCATTTAACCAAGCCGCTCCACATAGACACGTATATTACCACCGCAAGACAAGCCAACCTCGAAAGCTGTTTCATCAGCTACACCAAATTCCAGCATTTTTGGTTCACCTGTTGTGAGCACATCCATTGCCTCAGCTACCACGGCACTTTCGACACAGCCTCCTGATACAGACCCTTCAAAATTGCCTTCTTCATCAATGACCAAATGCGAACCGGACGGGCGCGGCGCAGAACCCCAAGTGGAGACCACGGTTGCAATCGCAACTTCCTTGCCAGCCTTCATCCAGGTTTCAGCAATTATCAATTCATCATTTAGTTGTGCTTGTTCATTCATTACGCAGCTTTCATTGCATCAAGCCAAAGACGTGGATCATTCTCACGCCCTGCTTCACCTGCCAAAGCCTGACACAGACCAGACAAGGCATCAAGGGAATGAACGGGTCTGAACTCATCTACGTGAGGTAACATGGTTCTTATTCCGCGTGCTGCAGCCTGAAATCCATCGAAGCGTAATAGCGGGTTTAGCCAAATCATCCGACGGCATGAGCGATGGAGACGATCCATTTCGTGGGCAAGCTTATCGTCTTCATCCCGCTCCAACCCATCGGTAATCAAAAGTACGATTGCACCTTGCCCCAATACGCGTCTTGACCATAAGCGGTTAAATTCGTGCAATGTTTCGCCAATGCGTGTTCCGCCCGACCAATCTTCAACAGCACCAGCACATTCTTCCAATGCCACATCAGGATCCTTCATCTTGAGTTGGCGCGTTACATTGGTAAGGCGTGTTCCAAACAGGAACGTATGCACATGGCGGCGATTTTCTGATAATGCGTGAAAGAAATGCAGGAACGTACGTGAATATTGGCTCATGGAGCCTGAAATATCCGCAAGAATCACGACTGGCGGTTCTATCATTTTAGGTTCGCGGAATTGCGGCAGAACCAAATCTCCCCCCGTACGCATCGCTTTTGCAAGCATTCGACGCGGATCAGACTTTACAATTCGGTTTATGGGTTGAAAACGGCGGGTCATCACCTGATTTAGCGGCAGGGTCATCTTCGCCATCTCGCGCTTGGCCTGATTAATTTCCGCAATCGTCATTTGTGCAAAGTCTTTTTCGCGAAGCACTTCACGGCTCGAGGTTGTAAATTGCGCATCAATTTCTATTTCAGGACGTTCAAATTCTTGTTTGTGTTCTTCTCCTGAAAACAGCGCTTCGGAAACCCTGGACTCGGCAGCCTTTGGTTTTTCAAGCTGATCATCTTGACGCATTTGCGGCGAGAACATCTGGATCATTTTCTCAACCAGATCACGCGAACGCCAAAACAAATTAAACGCCTGCTCAAATACAACCATGTCTTCCTTGCGCGTGACGAGAATACTGTGCAGCGTCCAGTAAAAATCATCACGGTCGGATATACCACCCACTTCCACAGCACGAACACAATCCACAACAGAAGAAGGCCCAAGTTTCATACCCGCCGCACGAAGAGTGCGAGAGAAGTAAAGGATGTTTTCAGCGAGTTTGCCTGAGGGGTTTGGGTGACTACGCAAAATGCCCTCCAAAATGACAACTATTATATCCATGTTGAGCAATACCCCCCTCTGTCACTTTGTGACATCTCCCCCGCAAGTGGGGAGAGTGGAGAACCTGACTGCACATGTCATTTATAAATCGCAAAATATTCTTTGTTAGCAATTCAATTTGAGAGGTAACAATAGATACTCTCCCCCCTTGCGGGGGAGATGTCCGAAGGACAGAGGGGGGTAAACATAGGCTCATTTAAATTCTACACCCTGTTCTTGTAATACAGATATTATATGCTGGCAGACGTTATTGATATCTTTCAAAACGTCATCATTCCAAAATCTAAGCACAGTCCAACCTTGCTCTTTTAAATAGGCAGCGCGTTTTTTATCGTATATGAATTGTTTTCCATCAGCGTGATGGCTGCCATCTACTTCGATAATTAGTTTGTGCGCAACACAGGCAAAATCTGCTATGTAATTACCAATCGGCATTTGTCTTTTAAAGCCTAGTCCTTCCAATCGATGCGCCCGCAATTCTTGCCATAGTTTTGCCTCCGCATCTGTCATGCTTTTACGCATACGTTTCGCATTGCTTCTGGTAAGTTTGGCAACTATCGAATGCGGCATAATTTATCCAGCCAATTCCTTCTTAACATCGCTTAAAATCTGCTGCCCTTCACTCGAGCTAATCTGGGCAATGTCATCCTGGTATTTAAGCAACACCCCTATCGTATCTGACACCCCTTGCGGATCTATTGCTACCTTGTCCAGTTCAATAAGCGCCGTTGCCCAATCCAGTGTTTCAGCAACACCCGGGTTTTTGAACAAATCCTGCCGGCGGAGTTTCTGCACATAAGCCACGACTTCTTTTGCAAGGTTTTCACCAGCTTGAGGAACTTTGGAATGAACGATTGCCAATTCACGCTCTGCATCAGGATAATCTACCCAGTGGTATAAACAACGGCGTTTAAGTGCGTCATGAATCTCGCGGGTTCTATTGGTTGTGATAATAACAATGGGCGGCTCTTTAGCCTTTATCGTGCCAAGCTCCGGTATAGTCACCTGAAAGTCTGACAGGATTTCCAGCAGAAATGCTTCAAAGGCTTCATCTGTACGATCCAGCTCGTCAATAAGCAGGATTGGCGCTTTGCCCTCTTTACCTTCGAGAGCTTGCAGCAGAGGTCTTTTGATTAAGAACTCATCTGTGAAGACACCTTCATTCAACGATGCCTTATCGCTTGAAGCTTCGCGCATGCGGATTTCCACCATTTGTGCGGCATAGTTCCATTCATAGACGGCTGACGAGACATCCAACCCCTCATAGCACTGCAATCTGATAAGCGGACGGTTCAGTGCGAAGGCAAGAACCTTGGCTATTTCGGTTTTGCCTACTCCTGCCTCACCTTCCAGAAACAATGGCTTGCCCATTTTGAGGGCAAGATAGAGAACTGTTGCCAGAGAGCGATCTGCAACATACCCCTCGCCAGATAACAAAACTTCTGTCTCATCAATGCTTTTAGGCAATCCAGCCATGCGGTCTCTCCGGGTTTATTCTTTAGATAAGCTAGCGCGTTAATGAACATAAAAAAAGAGGCATGAACCAAAGTCCATGCCTCTTGTTAAATTATTATGTTTTAAAGACCTAGCCAAGGCCAAGGGCTGCAAATGCAGCGCCTTCGATGCTTTCCAATGTGAGGAAAACACCCATGCCAGCAATAAGTGCACCTGTAAGACGCGCATTAATTGCAGTTGCTTCAGTTGCCTTGAATAGGTTTTTCACAACCCAGCCAGCGCCAAGTGCTATTGCATATTGAATTGCGCCAAGACCCAAAAGATAACCAATCAGCACAGAACCGCCAATTGCAGCCTCCTGTGATGCAAGTGTATCGCCGAATGCTGAACCGTGGAACAGGCCAAATACTGCAAAGACTGGTAACGCAAGTGACATGCTGAGCGCACGGCCAGAAAGCACAATGTATCCTACTGCAAGTAGTGAGAAACCAATTACTGCCTCTTTCATTGGAAGGTCAATGCCGTTTGCCATCATAAGACACCCGACAAGCATTGCTGCAATGTAAGCCGCAGGGGCAGTGCGTGAAAAGCCTGTATATAAGGCAGCAACACCAACTGCAATTACAAAGAACAGGTGATCAAAGCCCAAAAGCGGGTGACCAATGCCTGAAAGCAGACCGTGTGCCAGTGTTTCCATTGGCTGACCGGCTAATGGGTGGTGTGCCAAGGCGGGTGTTGCGATTGTTAGAAGTGCCAAAGCACCAAAAAGAGTTTTTTTCATTTTATTCCCCTTCATATTATATCTGTTGAAGGAGGGATTTCGTTAGAAGGGTCAAAACTTGCGTCTTTAATCTTCCACGGAACACCCCGTCCGTTTTAATCTCGACTTTGTTTTTGCGTTTGGCAAATACATAGCCTGCAGGCTGGTCTCCTGGCTCACGGGTCAAAGTGCATATCCCCTTCCCGGCATTTGCCAGTGGATATTGATAATACACTCACCGCTTACAGTCGCGGGGGCGGCTGCAGATTAAGGCCCCTGATTGGGTCGTCCCCTTCTGCATTCCCATTTGATCCCCTGATGCCTAATACATCGTTCGGGGAACCTTGCATCGTTCTATGTGAAGCCAATCAACCAAAAACGTCAAGCAATATTCGACATCATGCGTAGTTTTTGCGACTTAAATTCAATACCCATATAAAAAATCCTGCATCAAATGCCTTAATCGCTTTCATTTATGAGCCAAGCAGATTAAAAATCAATACGATATGATTGTTCAACGACTCACAAAAACCCTATCCAAGGTAATGCTTTCAGGCAGTTTGAGCATTTGCCTATTGATGCCATTCAGTAATTTTGCAAAAGCAGATACAATTGCCTTGTCGCTCCCTCTCAGCGGTAATTTTTCAGAGATTGGCCGTGATTTTTCTACGGGTGCCAAACTCGCCATGAAGGCAATTGGCAAGGGATACCAGTTATTTATTGCAGATGACGGATGTGATCGAGATCTCGCAAATCTGGCTGCCAAAGATATTAAATCCGTAAAACCTGTACTTGTTACAGGCATGATTTGTAATGATGCGGCGCTTGCTCTTGCAAATAAATTAAGAGACAGCCAAATCCCTCTTCTTGTAGGTGGCGCGCGCTCGGTGAGACTTGTTAAAGATCGTAATCGTGAAGACTGGAACCTTTGGCGAATGTCACCAGGTGATGACGCGCCTGCTGAGCAGGTTGCGAATTTCATCTCCCAAAATCTCAAGGACAAGGCATTTGCACTTGTGGATGATGGCACTATTTATGGGCGAAGTTTAACAGACGCTATTCGCCTTAAATTAAACGATACAGGCATGAAGCCTCAATTTGCAGATACATTCCGTGCTGCCCAGTCAAAGCAGTCCGGAATGTTACGCAGGCTGGAGCGTTCAGGGGTAGCTGTTGCATTCGTGGCAGCAACAACAACTGAGGATCTGTTTACCATCGCTAAAGATCACAAGTCTCTTGGCATCAAGAACCGGTTGATTGTAACAGAACAATTGGCCTCCTTACCCTATTTGGAGAACGCAGACGCAGCTTCAAACGGCATCATGGTCATGATGCAACCCCCCGGTATTGAAGTTGAAAGCGCTTCTAACCTTACCAAATTGCTAAAAGAACGTGCCATTACGCCTTCAAAAGCCATTTATGATGGATATGCGGCAATTGAAGTTGCCATTGCTTCCCTTGGTGAAAATTATCAAAAGACCATTCAAAACCTCAATTCAAACCGCTTTGAAACCATTCTTGGATCGGTTGAATTCGACAAACAAGGCAAGAACATCCATAATCCGTACAAGCTCTATATATGGCAAAACAACCTGCTTGAACCTTTGGATAATTCAAACAACCTGTGATTTTAGATGACAAGACCTGGCCCCAATAATTCGATTACAGACATCAAGGGGATTAAGGTTGGCAATTCACAAGACGATAAACTCAAAAGTGGTGTAACGGTTTTATTATGCGATGAACCCATGACCGCTTCTGTTGCTGTTCATGGCGGCGGACCTGGAACGCGCGACACAGAACTATTGTCTCCGGAAAACTCTATAGAAGCAATTGACGCGCTTGTTTTATCAGGCGGCTCGGCTTTTGGTCTGGATGCAGCATCTGGCGTTCAAGCCTATTTGCGTGAAAATGGTCGTGGATTTACTGTTGGCGATGTAAATGTGCCAATTGTCCCGCAAGCAATCCTGTTTGACCTGATTAATGGTGGAGACAAGGATTGGGGAAAATATCCACCCTACCGTGAGCTTGGCTATGAAGCTGCAAGCAATGCTTCGGTAAGTTTTGAAACAGGTACGGCGGGTGCAGGAACAGGTGCATTGGTTGCCGGTCTTAAGGGTGGGCTTGGCACTGCTTCAATCAAACTGGAAAACGGTATTACCATTGCAGCACTCTTTGCTGTAAACGCGCTTGGTAGTCCCATGATTGGAAACACACATCATTTTCATGCAGCATTGTTTGAGCATAACGATGAATTTGGTGGATATGGACTACCCTCAACCATGCCAAAAAATGCCGATGAGCTAAACATCAAGTTTCGTGAGCAGGCTTCAAGCGTTTCCAATACAACCATTGGCATTATTGCAACGGATGCAATCCTGACCAAGGCGCAAGCCAAGCGGTTGGCCATTGCAGCGCATGACGGTATTGCCCGTGCGCTCTATCCAGCGCATACTCCTTTTGATGGCGATGTGGTTTTTTGCATTGCAAGCGGTGGTTCTGGTATCGTTCCACAAAAGAACGACTGGACAGACATGGCAGCCCATGCCGCCAATGTAACAGCACGCGCAATTGCCAACGGCGTATATTGGGCCAGTGAAAAAGGAGATGACCTATTTCCTGCATACTGCAAGAATTTCAGAGAAAAGATATAAATATCAAGATCTTATAATGGGGCATTTTTGAAAGGAAAATAACATGAAACGTTTTTTTGCATTCACAGCTTCAATATTTATACTTCTGACATGCACCATAATCACCTTTGCAGGAGATTTTGCAAAGCGTGAAATCCACGGGTTTTCAGTCGATGGTGGCATCTTTGCCTTTGAAGAGTACGGCGTTCAGGATGGCTCCGGTTTCCCCTACTCAAATATATTTGTCATTGATACGGCAACAGATCAATGGACGGCAGGTTCTCCATTTCGTGCAAGACTGGAGGACGAAACCAGGACTGTCCTTGATGCACGAGAAGAAGCACGCATATTGGCTGGTTCTGTCATGAAAAGCTTTGAAAATCGCGGCAATGTCGTTGCGACAAACCGCACAACCGAGCTTGGTATTGATAGCAAACGCATGATTGCAAACCCGCGTCTTGTGGTTCCGCCCATTGATGATGCGGTTGAATTCCGTTTGGAGGAAATTTCATTTGCCGGGTCAGCAAGATGTCAAGTCTTTGGTTCAACACAAGGTTTCAGGCTTTTGCAAATTGGTACGCAAGATGGTGATACAACCAGGCAACTGCATGAAGACACATCTATCCCTGAAAGTAGAAATTGCCCACTGCGCTACGATCTTGCGGACTTGGTTACGTATTTTCCAGAAGGTCAAAGCCCGATTTTTGCAGTTCTCATCAGAATGCAAACAGTAGGTTTTGAAGGGCCGGATGGAAGATTTTTGGCTGTAACAGGCAAACTTGATTAAAGATCTACTTTTTCACCTTGGAACGGATTTTACCCATTACCAGATTTTGAACTGACTTGTTTTTATCTATACCTACATGATCTGTTCCATATTTTGAAACATCAATTGTAGTGATCTTGCCTTTGAAACCAGAGCCACGGCGATAGTTTTTTCCTGATGGTATTTTATAATTTACGACTTGCACGGCACCCTTTGTAAGTGCTGGAGGTTGTGGAAACCCCGGATCAAGACCGATTAACAGGTCTGTTTTTACGCCAGCCTTGCCAAGGGTATTGGCAAAACGGGCAGCCTCAACGCCGCCTAGTGAATGACCTACAATAACAATGGGGTAAGATACCTTTTTTTGTTTTGATCGCTTGATGATATCTTCTGCAATTGATGACCAGTTACCATTAGAAATGGCCTTGGCGCGAATTCCCTTGGATTTGAGCTTGCGCGTCATCTGGTTTATACCATCAGAGAATACATTCAAGAACCCGCGTATCATGTAAACTTCTTCTGACATGGCTGGCGTTGTTGCAATTGTTGATACACCAAGTATAACTGCCGTAAAAGAATTGCGCATTGACTTTTTCATAGTATTTCCCCGAACCGTATTAAATCAAATCCAAACTTAAAATGCCCAAATATGGTAAATAATATGTTGCCATATTTCAGTTTCTTTTCAAAAACATAATCATCTGGTGGGTAAGTCAGTTCTCGTGATTGAAACTGACCTTTTGTGGTGCTAGTACAAAAGCAACTTCATCAACAGGTAGATTTAACATGATCCCTCGCTACTCCCGCAAGGAAATGACCGATATTTGGTCCCCCCAATCCAAGTTCCGTATTTGGTTTGAAATTGAAGCACATGCTTGTGATGCATTGGCAGAATTAGGTGTAATCCCAAAAGAAGCAGCCAAAACCATTTGGGATAAAGCGGGCAATGTAAAGTTTGATGTTGATCGTATTGATGAAATTGAAGCTGTTACAAAACATGATGTTATTGCCTTTCTTACCCATCTTGCGGAAATTGTTGGCGATGATGCCCGCTTTGTGCATCAAGGCATGACATCTTCAGATGTGCTGGATACCTGTTTTAACGTACAATTGGTAAAGGCAACTGATCTTCTTTTGGAAGATATGGATAAATTGCTGGCCGCTTTAAAGAAACGTGCCCATGAGCATAAGGACACCGTTACAATTGGCCGCTCACATGGCATTCATGCGGAGCCTACAACCTTTGGTATCAAGCTGGCTCTAGCATATGCAGAATTTGAGCGTTGCAAGACACGCATGGTCGCAGCGCGCGAAGAAATAGCTACTTGTGCAATTTCCGGTGCAGTGGGTACCTTTGCCAATATTGACCCAAAGGTTGAAGAACATGTCGCAAAGGCAATGGGTCTTTCTGCTGAACCTGTATCGACGCAGGTGATACCGCGTGATCGCCATGCCATGTATTTTGCAACCCTGGGGGTGGTTGCCTCTTCTGTTGAACGTTTGGCAACAGAGATTCGTCATTTGCAGCGAACAGAAGTTTTGGAAGCAGAGGAATATTTTGCACCGGGCCAAAAAGGCTCATCGGCAATGCCTCATAAACGCAACCCGATCTTGACAGAGAACCTTACCGGTCTTGCACGTATTGTTCGTATGTCGGTTGTTCCTGCCATGGAGAACGTTGCATTATGGCATGAGCGTGATATTTCACACTCATCTGTTGAACGCATGATAGGACCTGACAGTACTGTTACACTCGACTTTGCCTTGAACCGTCTTACTGGCGTTATCGACAAACTGCTTGTTTATCCCGATAACATGACAGCCAATATGAACAAGTTTCGTGGTCTGGTGCATTCACAACGGGTGCTACTAGCCCTCACCCAGGCTGGCGCATCACGCGAAGATTCTTATCGTCTGGTGCAACGCAATGCGATGAAGGTTTGGGAGCAAGGTAAAGACTTTTTAACAGAGTTGCTTGCTGATGATGAAGTTACAGGGCTACTTTCAGAGGAAGAAATTCGTGAGAAATTTGATCTTGGCTATCATACCAAACACGTTGATACGATTTTTAATCGTGTGTTTGGCTAGGCTCAGGACAACTTTCGAAATATTACAACACGAAACGTGATTAAACCTGTCATTAATTAGGCAGGTTTTCATTCCATGATTGTCTTCTCAAACGAAAGGAGAAAATCATGACTTATAACCCTGACTATGAGCGTTCACGCATCCCGGGTGCTGGACTTGGCGAATATCCTACTCAATATGATGAAAAGCCCATAAGTGACAAATGGCTATTAATTGCGCTTGCATTGATTGTTGCTCTATTTGGCGGGTTGGCTTTTCTGGCTGGCGATGCAACCGTTACAATAAATGACGGCGAACTCACTAAGCCACCAGCAGCAATTGAGGCACCTCAACCTGTACCAACAGCTCCAGCTGCACAATAAAAAGTACCATGAATTATTGTGCCGGATGAGTGGCAGAGTTTTACTGCCACTCATCTACCGACTTTAGTATTATCATCTCTAGCTGTTTTTCTGGCTGCCTTTTTCTTCACCATATCTGTCTTGTTTATTTGAGGTTGTACGCTTACATAGCAAGCATGAAAACATCACAAGCAGATATCCTTATCGTTCCTGGCTACAAAGGCGCTAATAAAGACCATTGGCAGACGCGTTGGGAAAATAATATTACTAGCGCTCGACGTGTTGAAATGGGTGATTGGCATAAACCCGTCTTTGAAGACTGGAAAGCCAATCTGGTCAAGGCCGTTGAAGAAACCACCAAACCAATTATCCTGGTCGGACACTCAATCGGTTCCCAGGTGATTGTTCAGGCTGCAAAAGATTTTGGCAAACCTGTTACGGGCGCAATGCTGGTTGCGCCTCCTGATGTGGAAAGTCCTGAAATCAGACCAAAACATCTGCTTACATTCGGCCCCGCCTCAACTGACCCGCTACCCTTCCCGTCTGTAACCATAGCCAGCCGCAACGACCATTTTTGTTCTTATGAAAAAGCAGAAGACATGGCTGCATCGTGGGGATCGCTGTTTATGGATGCAGGTGAAAGTGGCCACATCAATCATGAAAGCGGACATGGCCCATGGCCAGAAGGTCTTATGGTATTTTCAAGATTCTTGAAGCAGATAGAGGTTTAAACTCAACCTGTTTTTTATGTAAGCAATAAAAAGTTTCAGTTAGCGAGGTTTTTTTCATTCAATCCCGTTATCTTGCATAAACTCTCTATTTAATACCCTCAAAGCTTTTTGCTGCACCTGCCGCTATCATGGAACTATCCATGGTAATTGATATCAGCTTGTAGCCAAAATCACGACAAAGGTTTGCATGCTCTGCTGTGAGCGTAAAGCAGGTTGGAACTTTTCCAGCAGCAATTGTACGTTCTGCAACATCTTTGACAAGATCTATGGTTGCCGGCCCATAGGCATCAGGCTCGAGTGTTTTGCCAACAGAGATTGAAAAATCAGACGGCCCCATCAAGATACCGTCAATGCCTTCAACAGCCAGAATATCATCCAGATTATCATAGGCTTCTTGCGTCTCAATTTGAGCCAAGGCAAATATATCCGTTAATGTCGCGTGTTGATATGCACCTGTTTCAAGGCCATATAATGTAGCTGCATAACGTGGTGCATAAGAGCGCTGACCAACGCCTGGATAGTTTGCAGATTTTGCAAACGCTTTCGCATCTGCTTTTGTGTTGATCATGGGGGCAGCAACACCAAGTGCACCATAATCCAGCACTTTCTCGCATAGATCCCACCGATTAAGAGGCAAGCGCACTATGGGTGATTTTCCAGCCACAACGATTGCATTGATACAATCAAGCAGGCTGCCATCATCGTGAAACCCATGTTGGGCATCTAATACAATTGCATCGAATTTTTGACGGGCCAATGCGCCCGCCACTTGTGGATCACGAAACCCTGTCCAACAAGCGTAAGATGTTCCATCTTGAGTAAAAAGGTCCTTGAGACGTGAAATCATGAAATTTATTCGCTTTCGATTTGCTCAACTGCTGTTACCATAAGCTCATTCATTTTATTACGAAGATCATCATCTGATTGACTAACGTTGCCTGCATCAAAATCAGCACGAATTTTACGGAATACATCTTCATCACCTGGTTCATCAAAGTCTGCGCGGACAACTTCTTTTGCATATTCTTCAACCGCATCACCTGATTTTCCAAGCAATTCTGCTGCCCAATGGCCAAGTAATTTATTACGGCGTGCCTCTGCCTTGAATTTCAGCTCTGCATCATGTGCAAATTTATTTTCATATGCGTCGCCGCGTTTATCAAGTCCGCTCATTTTTATTCTCCAAATGGTACTGTTCGAAAGACATATAATCATGGATTCGCAATAATTGAAGGCGTACCCATAAATAAATTGACTGCATAAGCTTCTTAGCTGTGAGTTTTGTGGCAAGCTTTATTGTGTATGGTTTCCTGTTGGCTTATTAAGAGTAAACAAGAGATTGGCGGTCTTGATTCTAAATTGATTCTAATATGTGATTCTACTATGTTTTACGCCGCCTGAAACGGGCTAATTCGGGAACAACAAGCATGAAAAAACGCCGCCGCATTTATGAAGGCAAGGCCAAAATCCTTTATGAAGGCCCAGAGCCTGGCACTCTTGTTCAGTTCTTCAAGGATGATGCAACAGCATTCAACAAGAAGAAACATGACATCATTGATGGCAAAGGCGTTTTGAATAACCGCATTTCCGAGCATATCTTCGATCATATGACTCGCATTGGCATTCCCAACCATTTTATCCGTCGCATGAACATGCGTGAGCAACTCATCAAGGAAGTCGAGATTATTCCTGTTGAGGTTGTGGTTCGTAATGTTGCTGCAGGCACGATCTGTGAACGTCTTGGCCTTACAGAGGGTGAAGTTCTGCCACGTTCAATTATCGAGTTTTTCTACAAAAAAGACGAGTTGAATGACCCGCTTATCTCAGAAGAACATATTACCGCTTTTGGTTGGGCCAGCCCGCAAGAGATTGACGACATGATGGCTTTGGCTATTCGTGTAAATGATTTTCTATCCGGTTTGTTTCTTGGCATTGGCATTCAGCTGGTTGATTTCAAAATCGAACTTGGTCGTCACTGGGAAAATGATGTCATGCGCGTTATCGTTGCTGATGAAATTTCACCAGACTCGTGCCGCTTGTGGGATTTAAAGACCAACAAGAAAATGGACAAAGACCGTTTCCGCCAAGGTCTTGGTGGTCTGGTTGATGCCTACTCTGAAGTTGCAAGTCGTCTTGGTATTATACCGGAAAATGAACCACAACGTGGCAAAGGCCCTGTGCTTGTAAGCGATAATGATAAAGCTAAGGATTGATACGAATGATCAAGGCACGCGTAACCGTTACTCTTAAAAATGGTGTTCTGGATCCACAAGGAAAAGCAATAAAAGGCGGCCTTGGGGCGCTTGGGTTTGAAGGCGTTGAAAGTGTTCGCCAAGGCAAGGTATTTGATTTATCTGTTGCAGGCGATGACGCAAAAGCGGCTGAGAAGTCTATCTCAAACATGTGCGAGAAACTTCTGGCTAATACCGTGATCGAAAATTACTCCGTAGAGATATTGTAAAGGGAATTTTGTAAACATGAAATCTACTGTTATACAATTTCCGGGCTCTAATCGTGATCGCGACATGATTGCAGCACTTACCAAGATTAATGGTGAAGCGCCCAGTCTGGTTTGGCATACGGATACTGAAATTCCAGCAACAGACTTGATCGTTGTTCCGGGCGGATTTTCTTATGGTGATTACCTTCGCTCTGGCGCGATTGCAGCACGCTCACCTGTTATGGCTGAAATTGCCAAACGTGCGGAGCAAGGTGTTCGCGTTCTTGGTGTTTGCAACGGGTTTCAGATTTTGACTGAAGCAGGCCTTTTGCCGGGTGCCTTGATGCGCAATGCCGGAATTCGTTTTGTTTGTACTAACGTTAAGCTCAAAGTTGAAAATGCAGATACCGTATTCACCAATCAATACAGCCGGGGTGAGATCATTCCCTGCCCTGTTGCACATCACGACGGCAATTATTTTGCAGACAGCACAACGTTGAAGCAAATTGAAGATAACGGGCAAGTTGCGTTCCGTTATGCAGAAGAAACCAATCCGAATGGTTCAGTCAATGACATTGCAGGCATTACCAATAAAACCGGCAATATACTTGGCATGATGCCACATCCGGAAAATTTGATTGAGGCAGATCATGGCGGCGATGCAGGGAGAGCACTCTTTACGAGCGCATTAAATATCGTTGCCAATGAGGCTGCATAATGAAACTGCCCGCAACCAGGCTCTTGATTATTGCGGGCGCCCTCATTCTTGCAGCATGCCAATCAAAAACAACTCCGATATCCACTTCCATGAATACCAAACAAAAACCTGAAAATGCGGTAGCCAGTATTGCGAAAATTGCCCAGAAGTGCTGGTTTCAATCAGGTGACAAGGCTTTCAAGACATATCGCATGGCAAATGAAGTAAGTTCCTTTTCGGGGCAACCACGCATTCTTTTGGTTCCACGCAAGAACCCTGGCGGATTGCCGCTTCTCGTTGTTCAGGCAGAGCAAAAAGGTGATGTTGCAAGCGGCAAGTTTACCAATATAAACGCTTTTGGCCCACTCCTGCAAACAACCACAGGAAAACGTGCTTTGGGAGATGTTAATCGCTGGAACCGTGGAGAAACCTCGTGCAACTAACACCTGCAGCCAGGGTATTTGCCATATTCGGACTGGTGCTTGGCGCGTCCGCTACCGCGATTAGTTTTTATACCAATATTCCTGAACAAATGGCACTTGGGCGCAGTTTCTTTGGTGCAATGTTTCATTTTTTTTCGTTTTATACGAATTGGACAAACATACTTCTGGTTTTGATTTATCTGGCACTCTTTAAAGGTTGGACAAGGTTTAATTCTGCAACGACTTCCGTAACAGGACTATCCTCAATTATCATGGTGATGATTGTGTATCATTTCCTGCTTTCTGCAACGCATCACCCTGAGGGTATTGATAGGGTAACCAATGTCGTGATGCATTATATAACGCCTGTTATTTTCACGGCATTCTGGATTACCAGCAAACATAGTGGTGTATTGAATTGGAGTGATCTTTACAAGTTTGTCCTGTTCCCCATGACTTTTCTTGCATTTACCTATGTCAAAGCGGGAATTACGGGCGAATATCCGTATGATTTCCTTAATTTAAGTTTGAATGGTATCGCTGGTGTTGCGCCTATCATTGGTGCAATCGTGGTACTGATACTCGCACTTGGCAGCCTTGCTATTATCTATGACAAAAAAGCTTGAAACATCATTATCCGACGACAATGATTCAGGTTCACGCTTAAATATTGGACAGGACTTGAATGTTTGAACCAATTCTTCAAGCTAAAATTTCTTTGTATTAGTGGCGTAAATGGCAATTACGCACTACAAACACCTTTAGCTTTATCCTATATCTAGAATTACCTTTTACATACAAAAGTTTCGGACACACAATGACCGTTGAAAACAACCATCCCATTACCGAAGAGCTGATTTCTGAACATGGTATTACGCCAGATGAATATCAGAGGCTTCTTGAACTGACAGGGCGCGAGCCGAGCTATACAGAACTGGGTATCTGGTCAGCAATGTGGAATGAGCATTGCTCTTATAAATCTTCCAAGAAATGGCTCAAGACACTGCCAACAGAAGGTCCTCGTGTCATTTGTGGTCCTGGAGAGAATGCCGGGGTTGTGGATATTGGCAATGGTGAGGCTGTTATTTTCAAGATGGAAAGTCACAACCACCCTTCTTTTATCGAGCCCTATCAGGGTGCAGCAACGGGTGTTGGTGGTATTTTGCGCGATGTTTTCACCATGGGTGCACGTCCGGTTGCAGCCATGAATGCACTTCGGTTCGGTTCTCCTGAACATCCAAAAACACGACACCTTGTATCAGGCGTTGTTGCAGGTGTTGGTGGCTATGGTAACTCATTTGGTGTTCCAACGGTTGGTGGCGAAGTAAACTTCCACTCACGATATAATGGCAATATTCTTGTTAATGCCTTTGCTGCCGGTATCGCCAAGACGGATGCAATTTTCTATTCGGAAGCAAAGGGCGTTGGTCTTCCAATTGTCTATCTTGGCGCAAAAACCGGTCGTGATGGTGTTGGTGGTGCAACCATGGCTTCTGCCGAGTTTGGCGCAGACATCGAAGAAAAACGCCCTACAGTTCAAGTGGGTGACCCCTTCACTGAAAAATGCCTATTGGAAGCTTGTCTCGAACTCATGAAAACCGGCGCAATTATCTCCATTCAGGATATGGGCGCTGCCGGCCTTACCTGTTCAGCTGTTGAAATGGGCGCCAAGGGTAATTTGGGGGTTGAACTCAATCTTGATCTTGTTCCTGTACGCGAAGAAAACATGACTGCCTATGAGATGATGCTTTCTGAAAGTCAGGAACGCATGTTGATGGTACTTGAACCCTCAAAAGAAGAGGAAGCAAAAGCGATCTTTGTCAAATGGGGTTTGGACTTTGCCATCGTTGGTAAAACAACGGACGATCTTCGCTTTAGCGTGCTGCACCAAGGTGAGGAAGTTGCAAACCTGCCGATTAAGGAACTGGGCGATGAAGCGCCTGAATATGACCGCCCATATATTGAACCCGGCATACATTCCGGTCTTGATGCAAGTGATGTTGAACAAGTTGAAGATTTAAACGCAGCAACGCTCAAGATTTTAGGCTCACCTGACATGTGTTCACGCCGTTGGGTTTGGGAACAATATGACACGCTCATTCAATCCAATTCACTGCAAATTCCAGGTGGGGACTCAGGTGTTATTCGCCTGGTTGATGACAATGGTGAACCAACAGGTCGCGGTCTTGCTTTTACAAGTGATGTAACCCCTCGTTATGTTGAGGCCGATCCCTTTGAAGGGGGAAAACAGGCGGTGGCAGAATGTTACCGCAATTTGTCTGCAGTAGGGGCAGAACCCCTTGCAACAACGGACAATCTTAACTTTGGCAATCCGGAAAAACCTGAAATCATGGGGCAGTTTGTCTTCTCCATCAAAGGCATCGGTGAAGCCGTTTCGCAGCTTGCCATGCCAATTGTTTCAGGCAATGTTTCGCTTTATAACGAGACCAATGGTGAAGCCATTTTGCCAACACCAACAATTGGCGCAGTTGGCCTTATCGAAGATGTTGGCACCATGGCGCGTGTTGGTGGTGCACAAGATCAAGATGCAGTGTTTTTAATTGGTACAGAGGCCGAGCACCTTGGACAATCAATCTATCTGCGTGAAATCCTGGAACTTGAAGATGGCCCTGCCCCGCAAGTGGATTTGCTGACCGAAAAAATGCGCGGAGAATTTGTTCGTGCGGCGATTGGTTCGGGTGAGATCACTTCCTGTCATGATATTTCTGATGGTGGCTTGGTCATTGCCCTGGCTGAAATGTGTATGGCCAGCAACAAAGGCATGCAGATTGACGTGAATTCAAACCACCCTCATGCGGCGCTGTTTGGTGAAGATCAGTCACGATATATCCTGACCATGAGCGAAGATTACGCCAATATGTTTGCTGCCAATGCAGAAGGCTCAGGCGTATTCTTCCAAAGGCTCGGAACTGTTACAGGTGAACGTTTGGCGATTGGCAAATACGTTTCACTGTCAGTTGAAGAAATGAAGCAAACACACGAAGCATGGTTTCCTGACTATATGGATGGTAATATGGCGGCAGAGGCTGCTGAATAAGCAAGAAGGAGACGATACAATGCCAATGGATGCAGGCGACATTGAACGCATGATCAAGGAAGCCATTCCTGATGCAACCGTCAAGATCAATGATCTGGCAGGTGATGGTGACCACTATGCGGCAGAAGTTGTTTCAGAGAGTTTCCGCGGACTTTCCCGTGTGAAACAACACCAGATGGTCTATAACGCCCTACAAGGCAACATGGGCGGCGTACTCCACGCCCTCGCCTTGCAAACCAGCGCACCGCCAGAAAACTCATGAAAAAGACATCAGGCATAGAAAATCTGCCCCGTTTCCTGAAAAAGCCGTTTTATACGGATCGGTTCTTCTGGATTGGAGTCGGTACGATGGCTTTTTGGTCTGCTGTGATTTGGTGGGCACTAGCCTAAACTTCAAGTATCATTTCGAAGCCACCATAGATTAATCTGCTTCCATCAAACGGCATAGCTGTCTTCTCATGGAGCTTATTCATTTCTTCCATGACTTCTGGCATAGCACTATCGTGTAATTCTTTTGATGGCCATTCTATCCACGAAAAACAAACATTTTCATCCTTGTTTTGTTTCACAGCAATCGGAAAAGAAGTTATCTTCCCCTCAGCCAATGTATCTCCCCAACATTCTACAAAGCGCGATGCTCCATGTGCTTTAAAAATTTTTGCCATATCCTTGGCATAATCAACATAAGCTTCTTTATTTCTGACTGGTACGGGAATTACTACTCCATCTATATAAGTCATGTGTTTCTCCTTGAAACTTGCTCCACTTCCTATCATATTAAGTCCAACATATAATATTTGCATATTTAAGGACAAATTACCCATGACCGCAGTAAAAGAATATATTGAAGGTGAAGTGAACTCGAACGATGTTGTTGTGTTCATGAAGGGAACACCTGACTTTCCGCAGTGTGGATTCTCCGGCCAGGTTGTTCAAATCCTGAACTATCTTGGCGTTGATTATAAAGGCGTTAATGTTCTTTCTGATGATGATATTCGTCAGGGTATCAAGGATTACTCTGACTGGCCAACGGTTCCACAACTATACGTTAAAGGCGAGTTTGTTGGTGGTTGTGATATTATTCGCGAGATGTTTCAGGCCAGTGAATTGCAAAACATGCTAACCGAAAAGGGCATCCCGCAAAACGGTAAGGCTGAAGCATAACCTCAAGAAAATTACATTAACAAAGGGTGCGAATTTTCGCGCCTTTTTATTTGTCTCTGTACCGATTGGTAATCGGATAGCGGCGATCACGACCAAATTGTTTTCCTGTGATCTTTACACCGGGTGCTGATTGGCGGCGTTTGTATTCTGCGATGTAAAGCAAATGCTGAATGCGTAGAACCGTTTCCAGTTCATGGCCTTTTGCCACGATCTCTTCAACCGCCATTTCTTTTTCTATGAGACACTCCAGAATATCATCCAGAATTGGATAAGGTGGTAAAGAATCCTGATCCGTTTGGTCAGGGCGTAATTCTGCTGAGGGTGCCTTGTCAATAATATTTTGCGGAATAACTTCTCCAGAAGGTCCCAAACAATCAGATGGTACATTCTTGTTTCGCCATGCAGAGAGCTTGTAAACCTGCATCTTGTAGAGGTCTTTAATCGGGTTATAGCCACCATTCATGTCGCCATAAAGCGTTGCATAACCAACTGACATTTCTGACTTGTTTCCGGTTGTTACAACCATGGAACCAAACTTGTTGGAAACAGCCATCAAGATGACACCACGTGCACGTGATTGAAGGTTTTCCTCGGTCACCCCTTCGTTTGTGCCTTCAAAAAGTGTCGATAAAGCATCATTGAAACCACTTACAGGTGCCTTAATCGGAACTGTCTCATACCGCACACCCAACGCTTTTGCACAAGCTGCAGCATCGCTTAAACTTTCCTGAGATGTATAATCATAGGGCATCATGATGCAGCGAACGCGTTCCTCGCCCAGGGCATCAACTGCCATGGCTGCACAAATTGCAGAATCAATACCGCCTGAAAGCCCCAACACAACATTGGCAAAGCCGTTTTTATTAACGTAATCACGCAAACCCATCACGCAAGCACGCCAATTGGCTTCCTCTATGTCAGGCAAGTTCGCCTTTACGCCATCATCACAAGACCAGGCACCATCATCGCCCCTTCTCCAGGTGGAAAGAACAACGTTGTTTTCAAACTGATTCATCTGAATGGCTAAATGATGATTGCTGTTTAAGACAAACGAGCCTCCATCAAACATCAACTCGTCCTGCCCACCCAATTGGTTAAGATAGCAAATCGGCAAGCCACTTTCGATAATTTGACGAATGGTGACTTGATGGCGTACGTCCATTTTTTCACTTACATAAGGTGAGCCATTTGGTACGAGAAGAAATTCTGCACCGCTCTCAGCCAAGGTTTCGCAGACATCCATATCGCCCCAAATGTCTTCACAAATCGGAACACCAATACGCACGCCTCTAAAGTTTACGGGTCCTGGCATGGGGCCTTGGTCAAAGACACGTTTTTCGTCAAAGACGCCATAATTTGGTAAATCCACCTTCATTCGCCAGGTTTGAACTTTACCATCATCCAGCAGGGCTACAGCATTATAAAGGCCGTTTTCATTTTGGTATGGGGATCCAATCAAAATACCCGGTCCACCATCGCTCGTATCTTTGGCAAGTGCTGCAACTGCGTTCATGCAATCTTCAATAAAGGCAGGTTTCAAGACCAAATCTTCTGGTGGATAACCAGAGATAAAAAGCTCAGTAAAAAGAGTCAAATCCGCCTGCTGACGTGTTGCATCTTTTCTGGCAGCACGGGCTTTTTCGATATTGCCTTCAATATCACCCAAAGTCGGGTTTAGTTGAGCCAATGCGATGCGAAGAATGTCTGGTCTTTGGGTCATAAAACTGCCGTATAAAATTATCCTGCCCTTTAAATAGTAGGCTAAGACCTTATCAGCAATGGTTTTATTAAAACTGAACGCAAGATAAATGCGCTTTCAGGTTTCGTTCAGCACCAAAATGCAATTCTTCAATCAACAAACGCGAAATTCATTACGCAACTGATTTAAAGGAGAAGTCACATGACACATAAATCGAGTCTTATTAAAACGACTGCATTAACCCTGGCAGTCTCTATTTTTGCCGGTGGGCTTCTTCCTCTTGCACAAGCCTCTGCCCATGACAGGCATCATGCCGCCAAGCACGGACATAATCATAAAAACTGGAACAAGCGCAATCACCGCAAATTTCATAGAAACTATGGTCGTGGCAATCACGGCATACGTGCCTACAACCAAAAGCGTCGTCACCATGCAAAACGAAAAAAATCAAACAAGGGTGATTTGATTGCTGCAGGTGTTATCGGTCTTGCACTAGGCGCAATTATTGCCAGCGAAGCGCAAAAAAACAAACGTCCTGCCTATCAGTCATATAATCGCCCTGCGCCACAACCAACTTACCGATATGATGACTATGGCCGGCCTTATGCAGGTTCACATGGTGGCCAATATATTCCGCTGGACAATTACAACAATCGCCCTGTTCGCCCACACGCAAGCCGGAATAACCCCGAGGTTATTACTTACAGGGACTCGGCTTCCCTTGAGCCCTGGACACCAGGTTGGAGGGAATGGTGCTCGAACCGCTACCGCAGCTTTAATCAGCAAACGGGTACTTTTCGCGGATATGATGGTTTTGACCACTTCTGCGTACCCAAATAACCCAAATTACAGTGCACTCCTCTATATGCATCTGTAAGAACATGCCGCAAGCTTCCCCTTCGTTCGCTTGCGGCATGTGCCATTAAGTAATGAAAATCTATCGCCTTTTTGTTTTAAGACAATTCTTTTATAACGGCTGCAAATTCTTCTTCAAAAATATCCATTTCGGCATCAAGTCCTACGCTGACACGAACGCATTTTGACTGCGGTTCAACACCTGGCATACGCATAAAGACACCGCGTCCAAGCATTTTTGACAATACAAGCTTCGCAAAATCACTATCGCGGCCGCAATCAATTGTTACGAAGTTTGTCGCAGATGGAATTGAAGCAAGCCCATGCGATTTGGCAATTGCGTGAATACGGTCTCGACCTTGTTCTACCCTGGCTTTTACATCTGAGAGATAGACCTGATCTTCAAGCGCTGCCAATGCGCCTCTTTGGCCAATAATATTCACCCCATAATGATTTCGAACCTTGTCAAAGGCTGCGATTACTTCAGGATGTCCTATAACATAGCCTATTCTTGCACCTGCCATTCCGTATAATTTTGAAAATGTTCTAAATCTGAGAACCTGCGGGTTTGTTACATCAATTCGCGGCGCCACGTCATCTTGTGCAGTTTCAATATACGCTTCGTCCAGAACAAGTGTTGTACCTTCTGGCAAGCGATCAACCATTGACTGCATTTTATCAGCAGACCACCATGTTCCCATTGGATTATTGGGGTTTGAGAAATATAAAAGTGTGGCGTTTGTTTCTTCTGCTTTTGCAAGTAACGCATCCTGATCTTCATGATTATCCTTGTAAGGTACAAGATGAAGTGATCCGCCTCGCGATTTGATATGGAAATTAAATGTCGGATAAGATCCCAAAGAAGTAATAACATTTACATCTGGCTCAACAAACATATGCGCCACACATCCCAACAAACCGTCAATGCCCTCACCTACCATGACATTTTCATAACCAATCTTGTAAAAATCAGCCAATGCCTGACGTAGATTATGATTGTCCGGGTCAGAATACTGCCAAGAAAGGTGAGCAGCCTGGTTCATCGCCTCAATGGCTTTTGGCGATGGCCCAAATCCACTTTCATTTGCGCCCATACGCGCACGAAACAGAATTCCGGATTGGCGCTCCTGTTCATCAGGGCCAACAAAGGGAATGATTGAAGGCAGTTTGCGTACAACAGATGTAAAACGGATATTGGTATTTTTTGACAAATTATTTCCAGCCTAAATAGTAGTTTGACGCCATATTAAATTCTGCTTGTTATCAGTTTAAAACCAGCAAATCCAAAAAATGCAGAAAACAGCAGATTAATTGGTCTTTTCGCCTTTAGATAAAATGAAGACATTCTCTTGGTTGAAAAAACACATGCATATCCAGCATGGCATATAAAAGAGATGAATACTCCACCTATAACAAGCACAAAACTTACCCATAAGGGTGATGTAGAATTTACCCCCAAAGCAATCATTGCAGTCCACCCAATAACAGCTTTTGGATTGGCCAAGTGCACAAAGAAACCTGCTCTCCACATTTGAAAGGAAGAGCCTGTTTTGCTTTTCAGGCTTGCTTGTTTATCTTGTGAGCTTGTTGCACTTCGAAAAGACTTCCATGCGAGCCACAGTAAATATACACCACCTGCAACTTTTATGGCTATTAGAGCGTTAGAATAGGTTACCAAAACGGCAGATATACCCAAGGCAGCAGCACTGCCCCAAACTGCTGATCCACTAATAACGCCAAGTGTCACCCACAAACCAGCCTGCCTGCCTTTTTCCATTGATGTTCCTATAATCGCCAGAACAGCAGGTCCAGGGCTTAACGCCCCTACCGCAAGCACGGAAAAGGCAAGTAAAATACCCGACAAGTGAGCGTTCATCGCTAAAAAATCAAACATGGACAAATCCTTTGTGATTATTCACATATCAATACACCATGAGACAGTCGATTTTCCAAGCTAATGTGTTTAAATTAAATCACTGATTCCTTTTTAATTATGTGGGCCATTCATGAGCAACGATATCGACCTATTTTCTGCAACACCGCAGCCTGCACCTGCACCAAAGCCAAATGCAGCACCTGATACAACGCCAAAAGCTGCCAAGGCAAAACCGGTAAAGACAAGTGCAGAAGGTGATTACTCCGCGGCAGACATTGAGGTGCTTGAAGGGCTTGAGCCTGTTCGTCGTCGTCCCGGGATGTATATCGGCGGTACCGATGAAAAAGCCATGCATCACTTGTTTGCCGAGATTATTGACAACTCGATGGATGAAGCGGTTGCAGGCCACGCAAACTGGATTGAAGTTGAGCTATCTGAAGACGGATATCTTTCTGTGATTGATAATGGTCGCGGCATTCCTGTTGACCCTCACCCAAAGTTCAAGGACAAGTCTGCTCTTGAAGTGATTATGACAACACTTCACGCAGGCGGTAAGTTTGACTCAGGCGCTTACGAGACGTCTGGCGGTCTGCATGGTGTGGGTGTTTCCGTTGTAAATGCACTTTCAACACATTTGGTCGTTGAAGTCGCACGAAACAAGAAACTTTATATCCAGGAGTTTTCCAAAGGCTTGCCACAAGGCGGATTGCGTGATGGTGGTGATATTCATAACCGTCGCGGCACAAAAGTATCCTTCAAACCTGATGAAGAAATTTTTGGTAAGGGCTGTAAATTTAATCCTGCCACACTTTTTAAAATGGCACGTTCAAAAGCCTATCTTTATGGCGGGGTTGAAATCCGCTGGACTTGCGCTCCTTCGCTCATCAAGGAAGGCACAGAAGTCACTGAAAAAGCAGTATTTCATTTCCCTGGAGGACTAAAAGATTATCTTGAAGCCTCCTTGGGCAAGGCGCACAAGGTTACAACAGAACCCTTTGCAGGAAAATCTGACAAGTCAAGCGGTCATGGGTCGCTTGAATGGGCGGTAACCTGGCACGGTGATGATGGGTTTGTAAGCTCTTATTGTAATACCATTCCTACAGGTGAAGGTGGCACGCATGAGGCCGGGTTCAGGATTGCACTAACCCGTGGTTTAAAATCCTACGCAGAGATTATCGGCAATAAAAAAGGCTCGATGATAACCACAGATGATGTAATGACCTCGGCTGCAGCCATGTTGTCAGTCTTTATTCGTGAACCGGAATTTGTCGGCCAAACAAAAGACAAGCTTGCGACTGTAGAAGCCCAAAAGATTGTTGAAAATGCAATCCGTGACCCCTTTGATCACTGGCTTGCCGGCTCTCCGCAACAAGCCAACAAACTGCTTGAATGGGTGATCGACCGCGCAGAAGAGCGTATGCGGCGGCGCAAGGAAAAAGAGATTAACCGCAAGTCTGCAACACGCAAATTACGATTACCCGGCAAATTGGCAGATTGTTCCGCCAATGCCAAAGGTGGCACGGAACTCTTTATCGTAGAGGGTGATTCGGCTGGCGGTTCTGCCAAGCAGGCACGAAACCGCGTTAATCAGGCCATTCTCCCCCTTCGCGGCAAAATTCTTAATGTTGCCAACGCTGGCCGTGACAAGCTTGCGGCTAACCAGCAACTTGCTGATCTCATTCAAGCACTTGGTGCAGGAACGCGCTCCAAATATCGCGATGATGACTTGCGTTATGATCGTATTATCATCATGACGGATGCGGATGTTGATGGTGCCCATATCGCATCACTGCTGATTACCTTCTTCTTTCAGGAGATGCCTGATCTAATCCGCGATGGAAAACTCTATCTCGCCATTCCGCCACTTTATAAAATTTCTCAAGGCGGCAAGACACTCTATGCCCGTGATGATGCACACCGTGAAGATCTGATGAATACAGAGTTTACAGGCAATAAAAAGATTGAGATCGGCCGCTTTAAGGGTCTGGGCGAAATGATGCCTGCGCAACTCAAGGAAACGACCATGGATCCAGCCAAGCGCACGATGCTTCGTGTGGAAATTCCTGAGGTGGACGAGAACATAACCTCCTCTACTGTTGATCAACTCATGGGCAACAAACCAGAGGCGCGTTTCAAGTTCATCCAGGAAAATGCCGAGTTTGCCGAAGGTGAAATGCTGGATGTTT
>CALFBM010000013.1 GCA_937951645.1 uncultured Rhizobiaceae group bacterium | reverse complement strand
TTTGAGACATGGCAGGATGGCCTGGCTCAGCAACCAGCCAGACGTGAATTACCAGTACCCCAGCATGTCTGCATGCCTCGGCAAGACGTTTGATATTTTCAACTACATTTTGTTCATTAGCATGTTGGGGTGAACCCGTATACGCAAAAGCTCCCCCCTCGATCATCACATCATTTTGCATATCCTGGATTATTAAAACTGATTTCTTTGGGTCTATTGTTAATGTAGTCATTTGCGGATTTTGTTCTGCATTCGTGTTTTGATTGCCGGATGTCGGATGCGCCACATAATTACCAGAAGTCACATTCATAAAAGGCTCATTACGAGGCTTAACTTTTGTGGTTACAGAATATAGCGAAGTGGTGGAGGTCATAAACAGCGTATCCCATTTTTCACCTCCCCAATGCAGATTGGCAACCATTTCAGGCACAGCAATCTTGCCAATCAAAATGCCATGAAAAGAATAAACCCAAACACCACCTGGTGCTGTCACCCAAACATTGCCACTTGCATCTGCCTTCATGCCATCTGGTCGTCCAGCAAGGGAACTGTCTTCAATCCCACTGGCAAAGATACGACCATTTGTGAGTTGTCCATCTGAAGCAACATCAAACATGCGAATATTAGCCTGATCGGTATCGTTCACCCACATCCATCTTTCACAGGGAGAGAAACAAAGACCATTTGGCTGGCCAAACATATACCGATCAGAAACAAGCTGCGGCTCATCACCAGGCTTGTGGTTTGGAGGAAGACAATAAACAGCCTGAAATCCAAGTTCCGTATCACGCGGAACGCCAAAATGTTCCATACGCCCATAGGTTGGATCTGTGAAATAAATAGAGCCATCAGATTTTACGCAGATATCATTTGGAGAGTTAAGTTCCTTACCTTCAAAATGTGAGCAAAGAACTTCCCTTGTCCCGTCTGGCTTAAGTCTGGCAACACTGGATGTGGAATGTTCGCATACAAGCAAATTCAGTTGACTGTCATATGTCATTCCATTGGCTTTATTGGATGGGCGCAAAACTTCTCTTACGCCCGATTGATCCCACCGCCTTCTGACATCCCCCGGCATGTCAGAGAAAAGCAAATAGTGCTCCACAGGATGCCATATCGGCCCTTCTGTGAAAGTAAACCCGGAGCCCAATTGTGAAACAATTGCACTCTCGTCAATCAAGTCACGAAAAGATTCATCTATAACTTTATGTGCCATTTGCAGTCCTTATAAGCTTACTTTGATTGCAGATAACCTGATCACATTGGAAACCAGTTTTTGGCAGGCACAGATTCCACCAGAGGCCCGGGTACCATCATTCCCAGACGGGCAACTACTTGTTGGTTTTCAATTTTTGCCGGAC
The DNA here is from genome assembly GCA_937951645.1 of uncultured Rhizobiaceae group bacterium. Taxonomy (GTDB): domain Bacteria; phylum Pseudomonadota; class Alphaproteobacteria; order Rhizobiales; family Rhizobiaceae; genus JAALLB01. Next base: position 8,186 of record CALFBM010000013.1, on the reverse strand, counting down.
GATCATGAACAGGAAGCAGGAATTTGTAGTTAGTCAAAAGCTTCTTAATTGCACCCTTTTCTTCACGTTTGGAACCTGAATGATTGCCTGTTACACGAGGTTCCATCCAATTATTCGTGTTGACGTGATTTACAATCTGATCATTGAAATCATAGATTACATCGCCACAAATACATGCAAGCCCTTCCGCAGTCTCCACAATTACATTCATGGAACCTTCTGTATGTGCCCCGGCTGCTTCGCACCAAACGCCTGGAATTATTTCCTCGGCGCCTGTAATTTCAAGATCAAGAAATCGCATGGCTTCCGGCTCATAGATACGCTCAACCAGGTGTAAAATATCAGGCTTTGGATATTGTGGGTACATAATGCCTGATACAGAAAATTCCATTTCACGGCGGTTAATGACCACTGTAGTATTCATAGGGAAAAGATCATCCTTACCCGCATGATCAATATGCAAATGTGTATGTAGGACATATCTTACATCGCCCATTTTTACACCATGTTTGGCCAGTTGGTTTTCAATCATGTTGTCATGATATTGCAATCCCCGCATGCCAAGCGATTCCATGATGGCATTATCCCGGTACCCTGTATCAACCACAATCGGATATGTTCCTCCCAATATCAAAAACCCATAAACCGGAACACGCCTTACGCGACCGCATTCATGTCCCAAAACCAAAAAACTGGTTTCAAGTTCAATATCTCCATAATCCAGAACGTGTATTGTGAGTGCCATCTTACTACTCCCTATGTTGCTCATATTGACTGGCTACTTGTTAAAGCCGATAAACTTTCATTGCGGTTTTATAAAAAATTGAATCTTGCTGTTCTTGCGAGAACACCGCAGCCGCACTTTTAAAAGCTGCGAAAAGCTCGTCATAACTTGTCCATATTTTTTCAATCGGAAAATTGGAACCGAACATGCAACGATCTGCACCAAACAAGGCAACTGACCGTTGTATCATGTCGGAGATAAAAGACGGATCATTGCGATGAATAAAAGTGCCAAAAGCTGATAATTTGTTGACCATGTTTGGGCATGCAGCAAGCTTGCGCATCCCCTCTTCCCAATCGGCCATGCCTGCATCCGTCAGATCTTCAAGCATCCCAGAGTGCTGAAGAACAAATGTTACATCCGGACAGTGTTTAACGAGTTCGGCAGCTCCTGACATTTGCGGAGCAAAGACCTGTAAATCAAAACTCCAGCCATAATCAGCCAGATATTGCATGTTGCGTTTCACATTCTCATCGCTAGACAAATCAGCATGTGGTGCAAATCTGTAAGCAGGGTTTTCATGCCAATGAAGTTGTTGGCGAATACCGCGCACCAAATCAACCGCAGCAAGATCATCAAGTTGGGATCGAACATCTTCTACCGTAAAATCCGCATAGGCTATGATTGCATTTGGCCATCCATATTCATCTGAAACAGATTGTACCCACTTTGCTTCATCAAGAGCTCTGGATGGTTCCCAGTTCGCTTGCACATAAACAGATTTCTCAATGCCTTTTCCTTGAATATCTTTAAGGTATTCCTCAATTGGGTAGTCACGTCTTATCGCACCATACTCACCAAAAATACGGGGTTGTTCAGGTCCCATCAACCAAGGCAAGTCTTCTTGTCGCCAAATATGGTGATGAGCATCTATCATGCAGCCCTCCTCATTTGAGAACTGGAAATGGATAAAAAATGCTTACAAATACTCTCAATCGTACCGCCATTTACAAGACTATCAAGATATGGAAGCACCGCAGAAAGTGCTTCGGTCTTCGGCTCGTAATTCGGATCAGCAGCCAATGGCGTCAACCAGTCAACACGCCATGCAAGTCGTGATATACGGTGAACGGCATCAATCATTTCATCAGGTCTCTCACGTTCAAGACCATCCGATAATATTTGGACTGAAGCGCCTCGCATGGTTGCAGCAAAACGCGGAACTGCAAGCAACGCATTCAGGGCTTCACCAATGCGGGTTCCCCCATCAAAATCAGCAATCAGCTTGCTGACATTGTCTAATGCCTGATCAATATTCTTGACATTTAATGCGGGCGTTATTCGCGTCAGTCTGGTTCCAAATGTAAACACTTCAACAGCTTCACAAACCTGAACAAGCGTATGAGCAAATCGCATTGTTGATTCTGATTGTTGCTTCATCGAACCTGACACATCAACCAATAATACAATCGACCTTTGCCTGGTCTTCTTTTTGGTTTGATACAGGTTAAAAACTTCACCATCACGGCGCGCTGCTTGTCCCAAGGATCTTTTAAGATCAAAAGCGTCTCCTCTACGTGAAGATATCCTTCTACGTGATTTTTTTCTGGGCAATTGTTTTTGAGCCAACCTGGAAAACTGTTTTAAAACGTCATGATCATTGAGTTCCGCAAAACTTCTATGCGAAAGCGTTTCGTTAACAGAGGCCTCTGACCCAACTTCACTTTTATCTTCTTCAACGACAATTTCCTGTTCACCGCTGCTTTGCTCAAAAGCTTCAACCCCCTCATCTTCATCATCAACTTCGGTAGGCGCTGATACAGTTTGTCCAATAAAAAATGCACGGAATAAAGCATCATATTCAGCTTGTCGCTCTTTTGGTATGGCAAACATTGCTCGTCCTGCACGATGGATATCCATCATATCTTTAGGACCCAGCAAACCAACGGCTTCAATGAACGAAATAGTTTGATCAGAAGCAACAGCAAATCCATGTGCGCGTAAAATGGAAGGAAATTCAACGAAAGGCTGTGTGGCCAGGGGAAGATTCATGCTGCCACCCCTTGCAAAATACTATCAATGTTGGGGCGCATAAATTCAAGATCGTCATGGTCTTTAAGCGCCACCCCAATTGAACGGAGAAATGCCTCTGGCCATGGAGCACCTTGGGAATTAAGCAAAGTGGCAGCCTCGGACCACTCTACTGTTTCTGCAACACCTGGTGGTTTCACCAAGGGTTGTTGCCGCAATTGTGTCACAGCATTAACAACAGATTCTGCGGTACTACGCGCAACTGAACTTGCACGGGTCATTACGATTTCCGCTTCAAGAGCTGTATCAGGGTAATTAATCCAGTGATAGACACAACGTCTGCGAAGCGCTTCATGAAGGTCTCTAGTCCTGTTGGAAGTTAAAACAACAACAGGTGGTTTGGTTGCACGCACCGTTCCTGTTTCTGGAATTGATATTTGAAAGTCTGACAAGAACTCCAAAAGAAACGCTTCAAATTCATGATCAGAGCGATCAACTTCATCTATAAGCAAGACACAGTCCTCAGGACTGTTTAATGCTTCCAACAGTGGCCGTTCCAGAAGAAAATTATCGGCATAAATATTCACATAACTCTCATCAGCCTGTCTTATTGCAAGCATTTGAGCAGGATAATTCCATTCATATAGCGCAGCAGAAGAATCAATTCCTTCAAAGCACTGAAGTCTTACAACCCGCCTTCCAAGTATGGATCCAATTGCCTTTGCAGCTTCTGTTTTACCAACGCCTGGAGCGCCTTCAAGCAACAATGGTTTTTGCAATGCCAATGCCAGATAGCTCGCGGTTGCCAATTCCATATCAGCAATATATTGGGCACCAACAAGTGCACTTTGAAGTTCTTGCGGATTATTAATCCCGCCTATGGAACTACGAACCACCATCGCTCATCGCACTCCTTGTGGCTTTGCACCGCCATTCGCCATAATACCCCGCAGGATTTTTTCTGGCGTAATCGGAAGTGCATCACAACGAACACCGACAGCATTATAAACAGCATTGGCGACAGCAGGCAGGAGTGGATTTGCGCACATTTCTCCAGGCCCTTTGCCACCATAAGGAGCACCTTCGGCAGGCCGCTCAAGAACAGCCACATTATGATTGAATACCTCACCAGGCCCAGGCATAAGATATTGATTAAAATCCACAGGCCCATGACTTCGATCAGGATAATACGGCTCGGTTGTTTCATAGAGTGCATGGCTAACCCCCATCCATGCACCACCAATGAGCTGTTGTTCAACCATCTTTGGATTAAGCGCACGACCAACTTCATAAGCAGAATTAATTTCCAGAACCTCCACTTCACCTGTTTCATCATCAACCTGCAGATCAAGCACAACGGCTGCATGTGCAAAACAGGATACAGGCGTCATTTCTCCTGTATCAGGGTCTACATCAGATGTAGGTATGAGAAAGATTCCACGTCCGGAAATTGTTCGCCCTTGGCTAAATTGGGCAGCAATGGCAGTATCTGACACCGTAATGGATCGTGATGGCGCTCCCTTTACCTGGATGTTTCCCTTACCATCTGTTTCAAGATCGTTGACACTAACTTCAAGTTCCTCTGCAGCAGCTTCCAGCATCACGTTGCGTGCCTCTTTGGCTGCCTGAATAACCGCGTTTCCTACGCGGTGTGTACCGCGTGATGCAAACGAGCCCATGTCATGGGGGCCACTGTCACTGTCTGCTGTATCAACATAAACATCTGCCAAGGGTACACCCAGTGTTTCTGCAGCGATTTGTCGGGTTACAGACTTCATGCCCTGCCCCAAATCAATTGCAGAAAGAGAAACCATAAATTTTCCATCTGGTGTTGAATGGACTAGAGCCTGGCTTGGGTCGCCTCCAAGGTTCATGCCAATGGGATAATTAATACAGGCAAAACCTCGCCCCTTGTGAATGGTCATGTCATCGCCTCCTCGTTCCCGAGACAAAGGGAGAATTACCAGGGCGTTTGGTTCCACGCTGAAAATCACCTGCAGGTTTATAAGGCTCATTTGGTACTGGCGCGGATGGGGGCACAACAGGCGCACTCGCTGGGGCAATTTGAGATGGTGGTGTAACTACTGGTTGCTGATAAGGTGTAGTAGAGCGCTGAGGCGCTTGCGGTTGGGCTGCTGGCACTGGTCTTGGTACAGCTATTTCCGAAGTATTTGTTGGCGGTGCCAAATCAGGTCTTGCCAGTTCATCAGGCGTAACCGTATTCATTGCTGTACTTACGCCCTTAAACTCAATTGTCGAAGGTGGTTTTGTGGACATGGAACCATTGCTGGATGGTTCAGTCGGAATTTCACGAGACTTACGCTCCCCAATTTTTCCAACATCATCTATCATTGTAGGAGGAATTTGAGCTCTCTCGCCACCACCATCCTTCAAACTCGACATGGCATTATATTGCGGGCTTATGAGCCATGCAGCTTTTTGTGCTGCGACCTGCACACATTCAATAAGTGCACAATTTTTAGCAATACGACGGTGTGCTTTCATGTCACCATCGCGGTAGGCATTTAACAGTCTAAGTTCAATTGGATTCATGCCAACAGCTTCTGCAACCTTGTCCATGTGACATTCGATGGAAAAATCGACACCAGTAATACCAAAGCCACGCATGGCCGTGGCGGGTGTGCGATTGGTATAGACACAATAAACATTTGAAGAGACATTCGGGATTGTATATGGCCCCGGCAAATGTCCGGTACCTTTTACAATCGCATAGGATGAAAGTCTTGTATAAGCACCTGAATCAAAGAACCCGGTAAATTGGCGTGCAATAATTCGCCCATCGTTCATGACGCCATCTTTAATCCGCCACCGCTCTGCTCCACGCGGTGCACCAACTTGCATTTCTTCTGCCCTGTCATATGTGTATTTGACCGGTTTGCCAGTTAGATGCGCACCTAGCACCGCCAAGGGTTCGTGCAAGGAATCCACTTTACCACCAAACCCACCGCCGACAGTACCACCTACAAAATGAAGTTTACTCGAAGGCATATCCAGTAATTTGGCCGTTGTACCCAATGAGAAAAACAGGGCCTGCGTACTTGTATAACAAACATATCGATCATTTTGCTCAGGCGCTGCTATCGCTCCACAAGTCTCGGTTGGTGCCTGTTCGATCGGGGACATTTGATATTCCCCTTCAACAATATGATCAGCTTGTGAGAATGCTTTTTCTACATCACCAAAGCGCAATTTTTGATGGTCATATAAATCATGATAATCAAACGTATTGTTCGGGTATTGATCATTTACAATTGGAGCGGAAGGTTTAATTGCTTCTTCAACATCAAGCACATGTGGGAGAACCTCATAATCAACCTGAACCGCCTTACAGGCATTGCGAGCCTGCAGTTCAGTCTCCGCCACAATCGCTACAATCGCTTCTCCTAAATAGGCAACTTTCTTGTCTTGAAGCAGAGCCTCGTCGTCACGGCCAAACCCGATCAAGGATAAAAGCGTATTGATGTTATGAGGTACATCTTTTGGCAAAATGACACGAACCACACCTGGCATCTTTTCTGCGGCACTTGTATTAATTGAACGAATTTTTGCGTGGTGATGAATTGAGCGAACACATCGTAAATGCAATAAGCCCTCAAATTTGTGATCATCAAAATACGGGGAACGCCCTGTAACATGTCCCAGAATATCTTGCCGTATTTCAGGTTTGCCAATGGTATTGAGATTATCATCGCGTTCATCAGCAAAAATATCTTTTCTGAATTCTATTGTAGACATTAAAAAGCCCTCCCACGCAATGAAGAGGCAGCTTGAAGGATTGCATCAATAATTGGTTCATACCCGGTGCACCGGCAAATATTTCCTGAGATTGCCTCAACAACTTCCTCACGACTTGGGTTTGGATTCCTATTTAAAAGCGAACTTGCGGCCATTAACATTCCCGGAGTGCAAAAACCGCATTGCGCTGCAAAATTTTCCATGAAAAGTTTTTGTAATGGATGAAGTTCTGGTCCGTCTGCCATACCATTAACGGTTTCTATTTGCCGTCCCTCAACTGTTTCTGCCAAGGTTAAACACCCAAGGTGAGGCTCACCATCTATCAAGACAGTACAGGTACCGCACGTACCTTGGCCACAACCATATTTGAGTGTCATATCTCCTACATCACGGCGTAACACTTCAAGTAAATTTGCACCTCCATTGACAAAAACAGATGTTGGCTTTCCATTCAGCGTAAATTGTATGGGTGTCTTACTCATCAAGCCTCAACCTCCCCCAGCAATAAACGCCTTAAATGAACTGGCGCGACTTGTGCACGATACCAGCCACTGGCGATTGCATCATCTGGCGGGGAAAAATCCTGAGCCAGGGCTTGAAGTGCTGGCAGAATTCCTGAAGCATCAATACTAACACCTTCAAGTGCTTTTTCTGCAGATTTGGAACGTAGTGGTGTTGTCCCCATGGCTCCAAAAGCAATACGCACATTTGATGGCCGTCCAGCAGAAACAGGAAGCCATGCTGCAATTGACATGACAGAGATGCCCTTGGGCTTAACTCGACTTACTTTTTTATATTTAAAATCCTGGCCGTTTGGCTTTGAAATACTGACCGATGAAACAATCCCGGAGATATTGTCCCGTGAAGATAAAAACTGCTCCAAGTCATGTTCTGAACCATTGTCCATTTTGACAATGCCATCGAATGCCAGAAGCGCTACGGTAAAATCACCGTAAGGATGTTGTGCAAATAAGTTGCCACCAACTGTTGCCATGTTTCTAATGGCAGGCCCACCTACGGAACGTGCAACAGGAGCCAGAAATGCAAGGCTTGACTCAGCGATGACCTGCGCCATCGTAACCCCCGCCCCAATGATTACCCGATCACCAGCATCATTAATTGTTTTCAAGTTATTGTCTGTTGAACGAATTATCTTTTCAAAATCTTGCTCGCCATAATTAAGCGTACGCATTAAGAGCGTACCGCCACCCAAGTAAGCAGTATTACCCGTCATTGCGCTTGAAGCTTGTTGTATTGTCTGGAAAGTTTCTACAGATATCATATTTATACCCTCTCATCCAGCATCGCCTTGATGGCTTCAAATCCTGCTTCATAAATATCGCCGCCAACCATTTCTCCAAGCTCGGTTTCACGTCCTTGCGGCGTATCAAAGCGCCCTTCCCATTCCCAAAATGTTTCATCTGTGTCTGTCACAGGATAAAGCCTGACATGAGAGACATAGTTAAAAAGCGGTATGGGTGTATCAAGCAGACAGTAAGTGTAGGTCTGTTCCAAATCAGACAATGAAAGCAGTTGTTCACGTAACTCTGAACCATCCTCAAGTTTAAACTTTCGGACACAGCCAACCCTGTCTGAAGCCTCTGATCGTTCAATGGCGCTTTGTGCAATTGCCGGATGCCATTTGTCATGACCGTTGAAATCACGAAGTATGTCC
>CALFBM010000012.1 GCA_937951645.1 uncultured Rhizobiaceae group bacterium | reverse complement strand
GGGTCACAAGCACCACTTACTTCGCCAAACCTCAAGATTGTTGCGCGGTCACATAATCTTCTTACTTCTTCAAGTCTGTGTGAAATAAACAGAATTGATCGCCCTTCTGATTTTAAAATATCCAGGGTTTCAAAAAGGCTTTCAGCTTCTTGCGGTGTTAATACAGAGGTGGGTTCATCCAAAATGATAAGTTCGGGGTTTTGCATAAGACAACGCACAATCTCAACACGCTGACGCTCTCCGACTGATAAATCACCAATTAAAGCTTCAGGGTTCAGTGGCAAACCGTATTTATTGGAAAGCTCTATGGCCTTATCGGTAACTTCATTCAAACTCATATTTGTAGAAAGTGACAAGGCAATGTTTTCAGAAACACTCAAGGCTTCAAAGAGCGAGAAATGTTGAAATACCATGCCAATGCCAAGCTTGCGGGCAAAGGACGGCGTTGCAATATTGACAATCTTGCCTTTCCAGTAAATCTCACCAGATGTTGGTTGAAGAGACCCATATAGCATTTTAACCAGTGTGGATTTGCCCGCACCATTCTCACCCAAAAGAGCATGAATTTCACCAGGTCTTATATGAAGGTCAATATTCTTGTTGGCAGCAAAATCGCCGTATAGCTTCGTAATGTTGCTGACAGTCAACATATCTTTGGAAGCATTATCCGGGGTATTTGCAATTGTAGGTTTCATTTCGGCAATAAATACTGAAAACGCTTACGAATCCAGAAGAACTAGAGTTTATTCCCAAGGAATAAAGGTTGATCGCTTATTTTAACTTGCCAACCAGCTGTAAAAAGAAACCGACACAGAAAAGATAAATGCTTGAAGCCGTAAAAATGGCATCAATCAATAATGGATTATCAAGATTGAAGTAAATAGCCGAAAGTCCTGTAACACCCCAAATTATGAATGCAAACAGGCTTAACTTTCTCAACGGCTTAACTCTGACTGGATGAATGAATGTAACGGGCACAAACGTCATAACCGCTGTGAATAAAATAAAAATCAAGGAAAAAGTTGGAGATGGTGACGCCACAAACAGGGCAAATACTACCATGTTCCAACATACTGGAAAACCTTTAAACCCATAGTCTTCAGTCTTCATGCGTGTGTCTGCGTAATAGATTGCACTGGTAATCACAATTACAGCTGCAGCAGTGAAAGATGTAAACTTGCTGAGCAGTTCTTCCTTTTGGCCATATACGTTGGTGTGATCAAGCAGCCCGCTTTGGTAAAGGATAAATGCCGGGATCATTACAAAAGTTGCATAATCTATGACATTATCCAATGTGTCGCCAGACCAATGCGGCCACCATTTCTTGACTTCAAGTTTTCTTGCCAATGGTCCGTCAACACCATCAACAACAAGCGCCATTCCAAGCCAGAAAAATGACTTTTGAAAGTCGTGTTCTGCTGCTGCGACTATCGATAAAAAAGCTAAAAATGCACCCGATGCCGTTAATATATGAATAGAAAATGCCCAAAGAGCAGAACGTGATAAACCAAACATGACGAACTCGCCTTAAAATAAAGTTTCTTACCACCCGTGCGCCACTCTGTCATCTTTGACATCTGTAAGAAAACAACAATATGTAATCTATGTAACATGATTTACGAAGAGACAATGTCAAACAACGATATTAAAACAGATATTTGCATTATTGGTGGTGGTCTGACGGGATTAACCGCTGCACTCAAATTAGCTCAATCAGGCGTAAATGTTGCATTATGTACCCCAAAAGAAACCTTCAAAGACAAAAGAACAACAGCATTGTTGATGCAAACTGTTACATTTTTTGACGGGTTGGGAATTTGGGATCAGCTTGAAGCCAAGGCATTTCCGCTAAAAACAATGCGGATTATTGATGGTACACAAAGATTAATCAGAGCACCACAAACCGATTTTCAAGCAAGTGAAATCGATCTGGAAGCATTTGGCTTCAACTTGAAAAATTCTGACATATTGGACACATTAAAAACATCAATCAAAAACCATAAAAAAATTCTACAAATTGAGGGCATGGTCGAAGATATTAAAATGGCAAACAACAAGGAAATGTTGGTTGTGAAAACTGAATCAGGCGCTTTAACAATCAATGCAAGCTTCATAGTTGGTGCTGATGGCAAGAATTCAATTGTAAGGCGTTGTAAAAATATAAGCATCAGAGATTGGGAATATCCACAAACAGCACTCGTTGTAGATTTTGAACATACGCGCTCAACAGAATTTACAAGTACTGAATTTCATACAGAAACAGGTCCGTTTACAATTGTACCCCACTCCAGCCATGAAGCCGGATTGGTTTGGATGGAAAAGCCTGAAACAGTCAAAGAACTTCTAAGGCTCACAAAAGAAGATATGGAGAAGACTCTAGAAAACAAGATGCAGTCTTTCCTCGGTAAAATTACACTAAAATCTCAACCACAAAGCTTTCCGATCAAGGGGCTGGTTGCAAATTCCTTCGGTGAGCAGAACTGGGCAATCATTGGTGAGGCAGCGCATGTATTTCCTCCGATTGGTGCGCAAGGATTTAATTTGGGTATTAGGGATATTGAGGCACTTTCAGAAGTTTTATCACGATATACAAATCAGGAAAATCGCGGGTTTCAATATGATAGAGCACGCAAGCATGATATTAATGCAAGAACCTACGGTGTAGACTTGCTTAATAGAAGTCTTTTATCAGATTTTCTGCCTGTTCAAATGATTCGCGGTCTTGGATTACACGCACTTGCTTCAATTAAACCACTACGTAAATATGCAATGAAAATGGGAATTTCTCCCAATTTATAGGATTCTTTAAAATTCTTTTATTGAATTTTGAGTGATCTCAACTATTATCGCGAAAGTTGATACATAACATCTATTCTATAAGCACCATGATAAAAGAAGCAAAATATCACATTGGACAAATTGTAAAACACCGAGTGTATCCATTTCGCGGTGTTATTTTTGATGTTGATCCGGCATTTGACAACAGTGATGAATGGTATGATTCAATCCCGGAAGACATTCGTCCTGATAAAGATCAACCATTTTATCATCTTTTTGCTCAAAACGATGAGACAGAATATGTTGCTTATGTATCTGAGCAAAACTTGCTTGAAGATTTGTCAGATGAACCTTTAAGGCATCCTGAAATTGATGAGGTTTTTGTTAAAAATGCTGACGGTTCATACCAGACCAAGCAAATTTATCACCACTAAATAAAAAAAGAGGCAATATAAATATTGCCTCCGTCTTCATTTTAATATCTTAAAATTTTTAATTCGCAGTACCTTCTTCTTGCTGTTTCAGCTTTTCTTCAAGCTGCTTTTTAAGCAATTCTTCTCTGGATGCCGGATCTTCTTGTTTAACTGCGGGGCCATCAAATGCTGCTGTAAACCCTTTAAGTGTAACAGGAACCTTGTTTGGCTTGCTTTGAAAGTTCAAGGAAGTAATTTCCAAAGAACCACCGGCTTTAAAGATTTTGACTAATTGATCATTTAGTACAGCTTCTGCGGCACAAACTTGTGGCCTACAATAGGCATAGGGAATATTCACCGCACGCTTGCCATCAACCTGCACTTGGATGCCCGGTGGCAACGAGCGTCCGGTTGGAACCAATACTCGAAAGATTTTACGATTAACTTTTCCTGATGCTTCAATGAGATTAATAGACGTAATCAACTGATTACCTTCTCTTGTCACAACACGAAATTGAACGTTGCAAACTTTATTCTCATCAACTTCATTACAAGTTTTAAACCAGCCTGTGATACCCACATTACCCTGTTGCTGAGCTATTGCGGAAGTTGTCATAAAGGCAAAAGAAGCTGAAAGTAAAAAAGCAGTTTTTGCGAGTATGTTCATTTTATTACTTTTCCGTAGAGAATTATGCGTCATTTACTGTGCAGCTCCCTGCTCTTTTGCAGCATCAAGAGCCTTTTGAAGCTCGCTTTGTGCTGATTGTGCTTTTTTCTTAAGTTCCTCTTCCAGATTTTTTTGGCGAGCCACCAAATCTTCCTGTTTAATAGGCGCTCCATCAAAAGCTTCGCCAAACCCTTCTAGAGAAATTTTAATGGGATTTGGTTTGCCTTGAAAATTAACTGAAGTGACTTCCAGAGACTTTCCAGATTTCAAAACCTCAACCAGCTTGTCATCCAGTTTAACTTCTGCAGCACAAATACGAGGCGTACAGAATGAAAATGGAATAGGTGTTGGCTTTTTATCATCAACTTTCATGGCAACACCCGGCGGTATAAGACGGTCTGTTGGAACAGTTACCTGAAATACACGACGTTCAACAGCTCCTGTAATCTCAGCCAGATTTATTGAAGTAATCACCTGCCCGGTCGATGCAACAGCCTGATATTGAACATTGCAAATTTTGGTCTCGCCCTGGTCATTACAGGCCTTGTACCAACCATTGGATGATGCAGCCTCCTGGGAAAAAGCAGCTCCAGACGTCAGCACTAAACCGCCAACCAAACCAGAAGCAATTAGATAAGAGATATGTTTCATTAAACGCCCTTTGCGTTTTGTTTATTCAAAATGTTCCAACCCGTTCCAACTTCAAGAATATGCCTAAAGTTAGGCCATAAGACTCAAAGAGAATTTCTTTTAACGAAATAAACGTAAAAACATTAAATTACTAGAGCTTTGAACCTATTTTATCGGCTTTCCAAAATCCATGTGCTAAATTCTATATATGAAGATTCGCGATTTTTTATACTCCTTTTGCACCCATATGGGACTAACACTCTTGGCAGTCTGTCTATTTATAGGCATGACTTTGTTCAGGGTTCAGGCAGAACCGACCCATGCAATTGCAATGCATGGTGAGCCGGCTTTGCCGCCAGATTATAAATACATGCCTTATGTAAACCCTGATGCCCCCAAGGGTGGCAAGATCGTTCACGGAGTTATGGGTACGTTTGATTCTGTAAATCCCTTTATTTTGAAAAGCCTTAGAACAAATGCCAGAGGTACACGTGACCCACTTCTGGGAAATCTGGTATTTGAATCCTTGATGTTCCGATCACGCGATGAACCTTTCACAATGTATGGCTTGATTGCAGAATATGTTGAATGGCCCGATGACAGATCATGGATCGAGTTCACTCTAAATCCAAAGGCAAAATGGTCGGACGGCAAGCCAATTACGGTTGAAGACGTATTATTCACCTTCAATCTGCTGGCAGAAAAAGGGAAGCCTCGTTATGCGCGTATTGCAAAAAAGGTGTCAAAGCTAGAGCAAACGGGTGAGCGAAAAGTTCGCTTCACCTTCACCGAGCAAGCAGATCGCGAATTCCCAATGATTATAGCACTTGCCACCGCTGTATTGCCCAAACATGCCATTGATCCGGAAACCTTTGACCAATCAACCCTAAAGCCGATAATTGGCAGTGGCCCATACATAATGGATAAAATCAGTCCGGGTAAATTCATCACTTACAAGCGAAATCCTGATTATTGGGCAAAAGACCTGCCATCACGTGTAGGGTTTTCCAATTTTGATGAAGTGAAAATTGAATATTACCGAACCCAAACAGGACTTTTTGAAGCATTTAAAAAAGGCCTGTTTGATGTCTACCCGGAAAATGATCCATCCTCATGGGAACGTAATTTTTCTTTCCCTGCCGTAGATAATGGCTATGTAATCAAGAATGAATTCCAATCTGGCAATGCAAACAAAATGTTTGCCTTTGTTTTTAATACAAGAAAACCTGTTTTTAAAAATCACAAGGTACGTGAAGCACTCATTCAGTTATTTGATTTTGAATGGGTAAACAAAAATCTCTTTTTTGGAAAATATCAACGCACCTCGAGTTTTTGGCATGGTTCCAATCTCGCTTCTTTTGGTATTCCGGCAAGCGATGCAGAAAAGGCCTTGTTGTCCCCCTATATTGACAGGATAAAACCTGACGTCCTTGCTGGCACTTATAAACCACCTGTAAGCGATGGCAGTGGACGAGACCGAAAATTGCTCCGCAAAGCAAGCAGTCTCCTGAAACAGGCAGGCTATACAATGCGTGATGGAAAGCTGTTCAGCGAAGATGGCAATCCTATGGAGTTTGAAATTTTGGCACTTGGTCAAAGACAGGAAAAACTCGCAATTATCTATCGTCGTTCTTTGGAAAAACTGGGTATTGCAGTTACCATTCGCAATGTTGATGACGCACAATATCAACGCCGCACCAAGAAGTTTGACTACGATATGGTGCTGCAAACCTACACGGCATCCCTTTCACCAGGTATCGAGCAGCTTGGACGCTGGGGAACTGTTTCAACCAACCTTGAAGGCAGTTTCAATTACGCAGGCGCAAATGATCCTGCCATTGACTACCTGATTGATAAAATCCTGCAGGCAAGATCAAGAGAAGATTTTGTAACTGCGGTTCGTGCTTATGACAGATTGTTGATTTCAGGTAATTACCTTGTTCCATTATATCATTTGGATCAACAATGGGTGGCTCATAGAAATTACATCAAGCCACCTGAAAAAAACTCCCTTTATGGTTTTCAACTGGAAACCTGGTGGGACGCACGGGCAGAAAAAGCAGAATAGAAAGAATTTTAAATGGCTGGAAAACAAAAACTGGAAATTGATGTCATTTCAGATGTCATGTGCCCATGGTGCTACATCGGCAAAACAAATCTGGATACAGCCATTGCCCAAATGAAAGACCTGGATGTGGAAGTGCGCTGGCGACCTTATCAACTGGATGGAACGCTCCCAAAAGAAGGCATCAGCCGCGCTGATTATCTCAACAACAAGTTTGGTGGCGAAGCAGGCGCACAAGAAGTCTATGGCCGCATAAAGGATGCAGGAAAGCCACTAGGTATAGATTTCAACTTTGATGCCATGGAAGTCTCCCCCAATACAATGGACGCACATCGTGTGATCCTGTGGGCTGGTGGACAAAGTGCTGAAATCCAAAACAAACTGGTAGAGCGCCTGTTCGAAATCTTCTTTCTCGAAGGTGGTCACATCGGCCTTGATGAAGTGCTGGTCAAAGCCGCAGAACATGCAGGCATGGATGGTGCCGTCGTAGATGATCTTTTAAAGACAGACAGCGACAAGGAAAGCATAACCTCACAAATCGACCACGCCAGACAAATCGGCGTAACAGGCGTTCCCTGCTTCATCGTAGACAACAAATACGCAGTCATGGGCGCACAACCACCAGAGCAGTTGGTTGCGGCAATGGAGCATGCGCTTGGTGAGCGGGAGTTACAAGTTAATCTAAACCGAAAATAGCTTTCTTGTGTTCATATTTCTTTTTCAAGATGTAAATCTCTAGTTTCATTAATATAATCAGCCAAGCTTGGTATTGATCAATTATACGCAAACGGTTAAGACGAACTATTTGCTTTTCAGATGCTTTTAATGTCAATTTATCAATACGTTGCATGGCAACCTTTACAGGAAAGAGGTCGAAATCAATGAATTTATTTTTGTCATGTGAATAATAACCAATTTTGATATCTGAATTGTTTATAATAAAGTCAAAACTTATCTTTGAGAAAAAATCATTAATGTTATTTTCAAAAGGTCCAAAGTTTTTTAGTGAGTGCTCATTTTCGGAATCGTTATTCTGAGTAAAAACAGCAAGTTTAAAACTCCTCCAATATGCAAAAGGACCAAATTCATATTCAATTTTTTTACCACTTACTCTTCTTAATAAGTCATTATCTTTGTATTCATTTTCAAATTTTAAAGTCCTAAAAAAACATTCAATCTTTTCAAAATCATTTCGCCATTCAATAATGTTAAGTAGTAGTTCTTCAATCTCTGCATCCGCTGAAACTTGTTCACGTAAAAGCTGTTCCCGTTTTAAGATATCTGTTTGTTCACTTATAAATGCTGTTGAAGCTTTAGCTTCATTAGCTTGGGCTTGTAAAACTTCTCTTTGTTGCTTCATCTCCTTTCTTGTAAGCTCCAACTCATCTAGCTGCGCATCTAGGCTTTTTCGCTGCTCTGCAAGTTCTTTAGCTTGAATAAATACTGCGCCTGCGAGCCAAAGGAAAGCTAAAGGAGCAAAAGCACCAGCAAGAAAATCACCGAGTTCATTACTTGTTCTACAAGAAAAATATTGAAGATCTAAACGATAAAATGGCAACTCCCACATCCAAGGGCATTCGCGTGTTGTAAAAACAAATAATATTAATAGCATAAGCCATAACACACTTGCCGCTTGCATTATTTGTAATGCTTCAAAATTTAGTAATTTATTACACCAGTTTTGATTTTTTGAATTATTGTCCATACTCTAGAAATACAGTAAGTTAATCAATATTTCCATATAGAATACACTGCATAAATATAATTAAAATTATTCATACTTGACTAAGTAAAAGAAAATTTATCTACATCTTCTCTGCTGTAAAAAAACTGAGTAAGGTTTTAAGCAGAAGAGAAACTGGCGGGGTAAACAGTTTAAAGTTTAATCCTGAATCTAGTAAACAATTGCATTAACTCTATTACCTCTGTCGCATTCCTCCTCATAAAATAGGAGGCGAAATGATTACCCCAACTCACTCACAAATCCAGCCAATTTACTCAAGATAACCGCTGCTCCCTTTAAGCGTTTTTCAGCCGTTTCCCAGTTTCTAGACAGGAATATCGTTTGATCTGGACGGATTTTGGCGAGGTTACCCTGCTCTCCCAAATACCCAACGAGTTTTGTGGCTGCTGGATAATCATTGTTGCGGAAACCTATAACCGCACCCTTTGGCCCTGCGTCCAGTTTGGAGACGTTGGCGGTGAAG
>CALFBM010000011.1 GCA_937951645.1 uncultured Rhizobiaceae group bacterium | reverse complement strand
TGCATAACGGCCAGATTTGCGTTCATATCGGCGGCGAGTGATATCAGTCCAAACCATTGTGGTCTCCTTCGAATCGTCAAACAATCCGAGTGAATCACAAGTGACTGATATCATTCAATTAGTTTCGGGTTGGACACTAAGAGTTCCTGAATTGAAGATCGCCGCAAAGTTTCGCCCATGAGGGCATAACCGGATTGAACGTCGAGAGACAGTCCAGTCCTTAAATGGAGAAAGTAGAAATGAATCTACAAAACTTAAAAGAAAAGCGAGCATCGAAGATTACTGAAATGCGAGCAATCAATGAAAAAGCCATGAATGCTGAGCGTGATTTGGATGACAGTGAACGTAAAGAATTTGATGTGTTGGATGCAGAGACACGATCAATAAATGAGCAAATTGATCGTGCTGAAAAATTGGCAAGTTTTGAACGAATGGAAGCTTCTAGTGAGCCTGTGTCCGAAATTCGGACACGGGATTTAACGGAAGGGTTCTCTGTTGCAAAAGCAGTGAGTGAATCTCTAGAAGGTCGCTTAACAGGACGTGAAGCTGAATACGCGCAAGAGCGTCAGAAAACAGGTGAAGCTCGTTCAGGCAACGGAATCATTGTATCAATACCAACTGAAGCAATTCTTGGTGGCGAAAGCCGAGCGCTCAAAACAACAACACCTGGCGCCGGTCCTGGCTCAAATCTTGTAGCAACGGACCTTGCGGCTATGACTGACCGTAGACGAGCTGCTTTAAAGATCGAACAAATGGGTGCAGTAGTACTTCGCAACTTAACAGGTAATCTAGATTTGCCTCGCTTGAAAGAAAGCGGTTCTGCCGGCTGGGTTGCTGAACATACAGATAGTACACGTTCTGATGCAAAATTCTCCAAGAATAGTATGGGACCCAAAACGGCTACAGCTGAATATGAAGTCTCTCGCCGAATGCTTGTGCAGTCCAATACTGCACTTGAGACAGTTCTTCGTTCTGACTTGGCTTTCTTGCTTTCTCAGGCTCTTGATAGTGCTGCTCTCAAAGGAGGCGGTACAAATGAACCAACTGGAATTCTTGCCGATAGTAATGTTCAATCTGTAACAGGCGGTGCATTTAGCAGTGATATCACCGCCGATCTAATTGCAGCATTGGAAACAGATAATGTTACCGGCACCACAGGTTTTTTGACAAACCCTGCTGTTATGAATGCAGCTCGTAAAACAAAAGACAATGATGAGCGGATAATTCCAATTTCCGAGTTATTCCACGGTGAACGAGTTGAAAGTTCAACTCAAGTACCTGCTGATATCGGAACAGGCACCGACAAGAATGCCCTTATCTTTGGTGAATGGGCTTCCTTATATTTGGGTTACTGGAGCGGAATTGATTTGTTGGTGAACCCCTACCATTCTGATGTTGCTTCCAAAGGCGGCGTTCTGCTTCATGCCTTCCTGGATTGTGATGTATTGGTTCGCCATCCTGAAGGCTTCCGTTATGCGGAGCTCGATTAATGGTCACGCTTGATGAAGCAAAACTTTATTGCAGGGTAGACTTTGAAGATGACAACACATCAATCACTTTAATGATTGAGGCCGCACAAAGCCACCTTGAGAGCATTGGGGTCGACTTCACAGTCGAACCCCTTCCTACTGCTATCAAACAAGCTGTACTTATGTTGGTTTGTCATTTCTATGATAATCGGGAAATTGATTCAGCTGGAACTACAAGTGTAATCGGTTGTTTGATCGCTCCATATACGGAGAAAACGCTATGAATAATCAAATTGAAAGACGCGCTCTACCAATTGAAGTCAGAACTGATGGCCGACGGCTCGAAGGTTACGCAGCAACGTTCAATACAGAAGCAAGAATTGGGGAGCGTTTCATTGAAACGATTGCCCCAAATGCGTTTGCTGCCTCGCTCAATAAAGGGAATGATATTCTTGCCCTTGTGGATCATGATCCATCAAAAATGTTGGCACGTACTCGCTCAGGTAGCTTACGCCTTTCACAAGATAGTCGTGGTTTAGCCTTTGATCTCGATATTCCTGATACACAAGCTGGGCGTGATATTCTAGCGCTTGCAACGCGTGGTGATCTTGGTGGTATGTCCTTTGGTTTCAATGCAATTGAAGATGAAATGATTGGTGACAAGCGAGAACTTAGATCCGTTGAACTTATAGAGATATCAGTTGTTCAAGCCTTCCCAGCTTATGACGGGACAATTGTAAACGCCCGGTCTAGGGACGGCAAATTTGCCTACCCTGTTTCTGCTTATATGGCTCGAACTCTCAAGATTATGGAGTTAAGTTAATGAATATTTTTGGTTGGTTTAGCAATGCCGAAAAGCGTTCTGAAACCATAAATTCTTCTGATCCTTACCTTGCAGAATTCTTCGGGCATAGAAGCGGAACAGGTTCGTTTGTAGATACAGATCGTGCATCTGGACTTGCAACAGCACAAGCCTGCATTTCAATAGTCTCACAAGCATTGGCAAGTGTTCCTCTCAATTTATATCGGCGAACAGAGAATGGTGGCAGAGAGAAAGCCACGGACAGGCCATTATTTTCAACATTGCATGATATGGCAAATGAAACTCTGACTGCTTTTGAAGCGCGTGAGTGGTTAGTGGCATCGTTGATGATGACTGGCAATGCATATGCTAAGATAGATTGGAATGGGCGTGGTCAAGCTTACAATATAACACCTTTAGACCCTGGCAATGTCACAGTTGAAAAACTGGAAAGTGGCAGGCTTCGTTATCGCGTATCAAATCCAATGGGTGGTGTTCAAATCTTAATTCAAGAAGAAATGTTGCATCTTCGATATCGCCTTGGAAAAGATGGTGTCATGGGATTATCACCAATTCACTTGGCCCGAGAAACATTCAATCTTGCCCTTTGCCAGCAGGACACGGCAGGCAAGCAAGCCACAAAATCATTTCGCCCTGAAGGTGCGCTTGTATTTCCTAATTCAATTGGTGCTACAGGCAAAGAAGCGGCATTAGAGAACTTAGGTAAGAAGATTGAAAGCCAATCTTCAACATCAGGCGTACTTGTTCTAGATGGCGGTGCTGATTGGAAAAACTTTTCATTTAGTTCTAGAGATGCGGAGTTTCTTGAAAGTCGTAAACTGACCAATTTAGATGTATGTCGAGTGTTTGGTGTGCCACCAACGGTTGCTGGCATTACAGACAATGCAACATATTCAAATACGGATCAGGAAAGCCGTGCATTGGTAGTAAGATGCCTGGCACCGATGGCTAAACGTATCGAGCAAGCAATGAATGCTGCACTCCTTCCGCCTAATATCATAAAACAGTTATTCATTGAGCATGACCTGGCCGGTCTTTTGAGGGGCGATATGAAATCGCGTTATGAAGGTTATAAAATTGGCCGTGAATGGGGGTGGTTGTCACCTAATGAAATTCGCGGATGGGAAAATTTGAAAGATATTGAGGGCGGTGATGAATATCTTTCTCCATTGAACATGACTTCATTGGGTGAGCGAACATCGGAGTCTGATGAACAATGAGTTTGTTACCTGCTTATATTACTCCAGAAGAACTTGCAGAACATCTTCAGGTTTCAGAGCGTACTATTAGGCAGATTGCTCGTAAATTGAGTGCTTGTTCTGAAATTGGTAAAAAAATGATACTGACAGAGGATGATATTCAACAAATTATGGAGTCTACAAGGCCATGCCACTTAAAATCAAAAGGCGAGGCAAAATCTGGCACTACTCAGGGACAGTTTCCGGTAGGCGATTACGAGGATCTACGGGCACGACTGAAAAAGCCAAAGCACAAAGGATCGCGTCAGAAATCGAGACCAGAGCGTGGGATCGTCGTTTCAATGGACCAGGAGCTGGTTTAACTATGGCGCAAGTATTTACGGCATATCTTGATGCTGGTAAATCAGAGCGTTTTTTATTGAAACTCGCTGAACATTGGAAAGATACATTAATTACGGATATTTTCCCCGAGACAATCCGAAGCGCAGCAAAAAAACTTTATCCCAATGCAAATGAACCAACTTGGAATAGGCAAGTAATTAAACCTACACAAGCTGCAATTAATCATTGTGCTGGTCTTGGTTGGTGTTCGAGAATCTCAGTTGCCCGTTACGTAGAAAATCCAGAAGTAAAAACACCTGCTAGTGCAGAATGGGTTCGGAGGTTTGCAGCACAAGCAACAAAAGATGGGTTACCTCATTTGGCAGCTTTATGCGTTTTCATGTTTGGAACAGCGGCGCGTATTAGTGAGGCTTGTAGAATGAATTGGAAAGATGTTGATTTGCATGATGCAACCGCAACTCTTTACATGTTTAAGCCAACACCATGGCAACGAAAGGCTCACCTTCCCAGACCAGTGGTAGTTGCTATTGCAAATATTGTCAGCAACAGAAACCCTAATGAATCAGTTTTTGGATATTCTGAAAGAGGAAGTGTTCGTCAGTCTTGGAACAACGTGGTTAAAAGGGCAGGTCTTGAAAAACTTTCGCCTCATTGTTGCCGCCACGGCTTTGCAACTACAATGCTGCATCAAGGTTATGACGTAAAAACTGTCGCTGAACTTGGTGGTTGGAAAGATGCAACTACCGTCCTTCGAACATATGCTCATGCAATAAACGATAAGACAGTCACGGACACACTTTTTGACACAAATCTGGCACAACCAAACAACAAAAATCAGTTAAGTTACAGAAATAAAAGGAGAATTTAACAATGTACCGCAACCCTCTTTGGGAGGGGTGGCCCGTCGAGACCCCTAAAGTAAAAAAACATGGTGGTCAAGCCACGCGACATGAAATATTCAAAAAGCGATATTTTAGGGTAGTATAATATTTTACTTATTTGAATTTTCAGCTATGGCAGTAGGCAAATAAGAAAGAAGTCTACCTATGCCAAATATACTCACGCTTATTTCCAGTTTTAAAAATGCCTGTATTGACCCTTCAATCATATCTGAACTGAAAGTTTCATTTGGTACAGAAAAACCAAAGATACTCTATCCGAATGTTGCATGCGAATTTATGCTGCCAACCTCATTGGATTGGGATATGGCAAAGATAATTGCGCAAAAAACCATTCAAGATCAGCCAATAGATATTGTCATTCAACCTTCGAAAAACCGCCGGAAGAAATTGTTTTTGGCAGATATGGATTCAACTGTTATCGGGCAAGAATGTATCGATGAGTTAGCAGCTGAGATTGGTGTTAAAGACAAGGTTTCGGCAATAACCGAGGCAGCCATGGGCGGCAAGATTGATTTTGAAGGAGCGCTTAAAGATCGTGTGGCGCTTCTTGAGGGTTTAAAGGAAGATGTTGTTGCCAAGGTTCTTAAAGAGCGTATCAGCATTAACGAAGCAGCGAAAGAGGCACTCGCTGTAATGCGTTCTCATGGCACTTATACAGCCCTGGTATCAGGTGGGTTTACCGTCTTTGCCAGGGAAATTGCAGATACGGTTGGCTTTCACGAATACCATGCCAATGTGCTTTTAAGTGAAGGAGGCTGCTTTTCCGGAAAGGTTGTAGAACCCATTTTGGGTCAACAGGCAAAGCTTGATCAGTTGAACAGGCTTGCGCGTGAAAAACAAATTCCTTTAAGCGACACAATTGCCATTGGCGATGGGGCGAATGATTTACCCATGTTAATGAATGCGGGCACAGGCATTGCTTTTCATGCCAAGCCATCTGTCGCTGAACAAGCAAAAGTGGTGATCAAACATGGCGATCTTTCAGCCATACTTTTCGTTCAAGGCTATACAAAAGCAGATATTGATCAGGCAATGATTTGTGGATGATGCTTATTTCCCAAAGAACTCAAACATCCACTCTGCACTTTGCTTGAAGTTATATTGTGGTTCCCAATTCCAGTCTTCTCGTGCAGTCCTATCCATCATTATGTCTGGCCAGCCTTTCAAAAGTGTTTCGACATTGTCTTGAGGCTCAAATGAATATTCAAAGTCCGGAAATTTTTTGAGTATTTCATCCGCAACCATTCTGGCAGATAATGAATAGGCATGTAGATTGTAGGCAGGTTGTGTGATTTGCTCTTTTTCAGCAAAAGTAATTGCCATGATGGAATTGATAACATCCTGCAAAAAAAGTGTTGAAACAGAAGTTTCAGGTTTTACCGGGAAAACAAAAGACCTGCCCTCAACCGCTGCCTTGAATGCATGAGAGGGAAAAGCTGTTACGGCAGAGGGCGGTGCAAAAGGTGAGATTACCAATGGAAAGCGCAGGCATCTGAAATCAAGTCCGTGTTTTGATTTAAAATAATTGCCTAACCGTTCTACAGCTATTTTCGTAACGCCATAAATATTTTCAGGCCATTGAGATTGGTCTTCTGGCATTGGATTGGGCATCCCTTGTCCGTAAGATGCAAAGGTACTCGCAAAGAAAAACATGTTCACATTATTTTCTTTGCCGAGCTTAATAAGTTTAAAAGAAGCAGTTGCATTAATTTCCCAAGCCGCATCCAAATCCGCTTCGGAACTACCGGATAAAAGCGAGGCCAAATGATAAATAGTGTCTGGTTTGTGAGTTTTTAATATCTCTTCCAGCAAAGATTGATCGCGTATATCACCTGTAATGATTGTTTCAAGCGCGGTGTGAATTTCAGGCCCGCTACCTGGTAAGTCAAAGCGGATAACCTTTATATCTTTTGTAACCAGACGCTCGGCAAGCAACCGTCCAATATTACCATTGCCACCTGTAATCAATGCTGTTTTCATACTTATCGTCCCTTATACGAGACTAGCTTAGCAGAAGATTGAAATCAGAAAACAAGGAATTAATTGGTGCGGGCTTCAACCCATTTTCGCCATTTGGCAGGATTACCGGCAAATACATTGATATCTGTTTCTCCCTTGATTCCTGGAATCTTTCCAGTGCCAGTATATTGCCAAAATGACCAGCGTTGACCCGGATAAACATCTTTAGGGTGGGCTGCTACGGAACGAAGCCAAAATTCCACATCACGCATGGAACCAAGATTGTTATCCTTGTAAAAATCTACCGTTGTATAAACCAACGGCTTTTTACCATAATGGGTTCTCATTATGCGTAGGTAAGTGCGCATTTCTGCGCGAATTTTTGCAGCTGATGGTTTGTATTTGCATGACGAGCCATGATTCCATTCCATATCCAGAACAGGTGGCAGCGCCTTTGGATCTTTTGGCACATTGCGGATAAACCAGCGCGCTTGTTCTGCCGCGGTTCGACAGAAATAATAAAAATGATATGCCCCGCGTGGAACGCCTGCGCGTCCAGCACCATCCCAATACTGTCTGAAATTCCTGTCCAGATGATCGCCACCTTCTGTTGCCTTGATAAAGGCAAACGCAACACCGCCACGTTTTGCAGTACGCCAGTCGATGTCTCCCTGCCATTTGGAAACATCAATGCCGTGTACTGGATACTGATGAGGTCGATAACTATCCCATTGCACAGGATCATGATCGCCAAATTGCGGGTTGGTCACTGCAAGGCTTACATCAAGCACGGTTGGAGGGCTGCCCGTACAGGCGGAAACGATTAGAGCAAGTGTTATTATTATAAACTTACGCAAGATATAATTCCTGTTTTTAGGAGGTATAGAACGAATAAATACAATCTTACTAAAAACTTTATAAAAGTTTAATTATTTACAAACCAGTAAAATCTTTCTGCTGAACTTATTGTGAATTATTTATTCGCTGGTGCTTTGCTTTTCTGCCTGAGACTCGCGTTCGCCAAACCTTAAAACTTTTTGATTTAAGATTTGAGCGCATGATTTTGATTACTTCTTTTTCTGAAATGCCAAATTGCATCTCAATGGTTTCAAAAGAAGTGTCATCACACCATGCAAGTTCAATAATATGGTTCGTTTCGCTATCTATATTTTTTTGGTGGTTGTCCATTGGTATAACCCGGCTTAGTTAAGTGTGTGCATATAAATATGTGCCTTGTTTAAAATATCCAGTTTGGAATGCCTTAATGAAAAAAATTGCTGTGATTGGTGCCGGCCTATCAGGCTTGACCTTTGCCACCAAAATGAATTCGATTGCAGATGTAACTGTCTTTGAAAAATCAAAAGGCATAGGCGGACGCATGGCTACACGTTATGCAAATGATTACGAATTTGACCATGGCGTACAATATTTTACAGCTAAAAGCAGCGTATTTCAAAGTTTTTTAAAGCCGTATATTAAAAATGGAGTTATCAAAGATTGGAATCCAAACCTGGTAACACTCTCACATAATGGAATGACACAGCGTATATCAAACTACCCATCTTATGTGGCATCTCCCAAAATGAATAGTCTGGGTAAGGCACTGGCAAAGGGTCTCAATCTAGTTGGCGAAACGCATATTGATAAACTGTCCAAAAATTCAGGTTCATGGAGTCTTGTTGACAGTCAAGCACATACCCATGGCCCATTTGACTTTATTGTACTGGCTATACCCTCCCAACAGGCAGCAACATTATTACCGCCAGATTTCGCTCATCTTGATGCGGTTTCCATGGTTAAAATGGAAGGTTGTTTTTCACTTATGCTGGGGTTCGAAAAGAGACTTGACCTTGGTTTTGAGGGTGCTTTTGTAGAAAATTCATCTATTGGATGGATAAGTGTGAATTCATCAAAGCCTGAACGAGCCAAAGGGTTTTCCATGATGATCCAAAGTCATAATACTTGGGCAGAAACCCATATCAATGACGATAAAGCCGAAGTCCAAAAAGCGCTGCTGGATGAGGGTTCAGTACTCTTGGGTCAAGATTTGACAAATGCTCAACATCAGGTTTTACATCGCTGGCTTTATGCAAGTACCAGCAAATCGACAGGAAAACCGTTTTTGCTGGATAAGCAAAACGCCATAGCGAGTATCGGCGATTGGTGCATTAAAGGGCGTGTTGAAGCAGCCTTTGAAAGTGGGTTTTTATTATCAAAAAAGCTGCATGAACTTATCTAGGCAAGACCAAGGGCTTGGATGAAGTCAGGCATTTGCTTCTTCAGTTTGAAAAAGCCTTTGGTTGCATGTGGCCATGTCATTGCATCATAGTTTCGAATGATTTGACTAAGCTCAATTCCGTTTTTTGATAAAGGCTCTTTTATGCTTTGAAGCTGTTCAGCAACAGGGCCAACAGGTGCATAAGCGGTGATGATAATTGATACATTGTGGGATTTGGCAAGGTCAAGCAATTGATCTTTCCATTCAACACTCTCAAGTAACCTTGCTTCACATCCAAATTGATTTTCTCCTCGTCGTAACGCATCTTTAATGGCGACTTTGGCAAAGGATTTAGCTTTGCCACCAATTTCCAAAGGAGAGCGTTCGTTGGTTAACAACACTCCTGCAATTGCAGCAGGTGAGTCTGTTTGAATGAGTGTTTCTGGCAAACAATCTTCTTCTGTTAATAAAAGAATGTAAGGTTCATTTGATATCTTGCCGTTAATGGGCATTGGTATGATTTTGGCTTCGCGGTCTTCATCAAATGGCACTGGGTTTTTATTTAAATACATCTCAGCAGAAAAACGGCCATTGGTAAACTGTTCAATGTTTGATGCAGTCGCTACGTAATTCTTGCCTTTGGTATGCAGGCCTGCAACCCATCGCCACGAACATGTATTAGATGCCGGATCCCCATCCATCAAATGGCGATAAAAAAAGTCTGCCCCCAATACCCATGGAAGCTTGAGGGTAAATATCCAGATTGATGCAAACCACATGCGGGCATGGTTGTGCAAGTATCCTGTTTCGACTAATTCCCTGGCCCAAAAATCAAAGGCATCAATCCCAGTCTTTCCCAAGATCGCATCAGTATAACGGCTGTTTAGATTTTTGTCTTTTTCAAGTTGAGCAAGGCTTATTTGTAAGTCATTACGATACCAGAGCCAGACTTCGGGTCTTTGTTCCAGCCAGCCTTTGAAATAAGAACGCCAGAAAATTTCCTGAATAAATTTCTCAGACGCCTTAAAAGAATGCTGCTTCAAGACTGCATGTAAAACCTCTTCTTCGTTAATCAGGCGATGGCGTATCCATGGTGAGAGTGCAGAAATATTAGAGCGGTCTCGGGAGCCAAAATCAAAATTACGTCTGGTAGCGTAAGCTTTTCCTGTATAGGGAGCAAATGCAGCAAGACGGTCTAGTCCAGTTTGGCGATTAGCGTGAAAATCAACTTGCCGGGGCGAGTTTTCAGCTTCAAAAAACGAAAATTGTTCTTCAGACAAATGAGACTCTCTTATGCCATTAAAGAATTTGCACGAGCATTTGCACGATCTGCTTTTGCATGATTGCCAAGGCCTTTGAAGGCGCGCGATACAGCGCGCCAGTTTTGAACAGAAGTAGGTTTGAGCGCAGCACGTTCATTGGCAAGACCCAATGCCAAATCATAGCGTTTTGAACGAAGCGCTGCTTCCAATAATGTCCAGCCAATCACATCTCGCTGCGCAAAACTGCCACCCAGTCTGTGTGTCATATATCTAACGGGTAATAAGTGATCGACACAATCACCGTAACGTTCAGACTTGAAGTCCTGCATGGCAAGACAAAACGGAATTCCAATTTCGCGGCTCATGGCCACATTGGCATCTGATGCGTTTTTCAAATAGCGCTCATTGGCAGATAAAAGCTTTTGTTGAGCCTCTATTCTGTCATCAGATACAAAGGTCATCATCGCGTGGACATCATTAAAGGCGTAGAGTGTATCTTGTGCCGAAGGTTCCCATTTGTCTGCAAGATGAGCCCATCTGTCGCCTGATTTTTCACCAACCAGATTCAAGCGCCAAAGTAATGCTGCTGCATCAAGTTCTTCATATTTATTGCCATCGTTACTGCGGCTATCAAGATGCTTGTCAAAGATTTCAAAGGCTTTTTCGTGTTGCTCTAGATCAAGGTGATAAAGCGCTGTATGCCACCATAAATGATTGGCAAAATTACTGTCACCCCAATGCCTGCGCTGGTCTTCCATAAACCGGATACCACCGGATTGGCGTCCGCTCATTTCCATCACATGACTTACAGCGTGTACCGCATATGGGTTATCTGGACGAAGCGCTAATGCCTGACGTCCCATTTCTTCTGCCTGGAAATAATCATTGTTTTCTTCAAGCCCAAAAGAATAAAACCCAAGTACGAATTCATAGCCTGGAATGCTTTCATCCCAAAGATTAAATACACGCGCAACACAATCACGCTGGCCAACCACATCGCCCAATAAAACATCTGTGTAGTGCACCAGTTCCAGCGCAAAAAGATCGAGTGGATATTTTGTTAATACCGCTTCCCATTTTTGAACTGCGCCGTAAAAATCGCCGTTAACCCAGGCGTGTATAGCCTCATAATGACCTTTCTCGCGGTCATTTGATTTTGGCAAACGTTTTTCGGCCTCACCAAGGGCAGCTACCATTTCGGAATAAATTCGTGTTTCCATGGCTTGCGTGAGCCAACCTGCTTTAAACAGCCAGCCCATGATAAAATCAGGATGCTCTTCAAGTGTTTTTTCAATAACAGCAATCGCATCCCCACGAAATGAAAGCGATGTTTCAATGGCAAGCTCAAGGCCTTCTATAGCTGATCTATCACTATATGAAATTGGAATGCCACGAAGATCAAAACCTGAATTGGACATATAAATTCCTCCTGACAATAACACTTGATATGGTATCAAGATTAATTTGAGGCGTAACTAACATATTCAAATGCTGTCATAACAATTGGTTGAAGAGTATCACTCATCGCCCATACGCAGTGCCTGAATGAAAGCCTCTTGCGGAATTTCAACACGGCCAAACTGGCGCATTTTCTTTTTACCGGCTTTTTGCTTGTCCAAGAGCTTGCGTTTGCGTGAAGCATCACCTCCATAACATTTGGCTGTTACATCTTTTCGCATGGCAGAAAGTGTTTCGCGGGCAATAACCTTGCCGCCAATCGCTGCCTGAATTGGAATTTTGAATAGATGGCGCGGAATAAGTTCCTTGAGTTTTTCACACATGACCCGGCCACGTTTTTCCGCCTGAGAGCGGTGAACCAGCATGGAGAGTGCGTCTACGGGCTCTTCATTTACCAGAACCTGCATTTTAACAAGATCGCCAGCACGGTTATCTGTAATTTGATAATCAAAACTTGCGTACCCTCGCGAGATGGATTTAAGGCGATCATAGAAATCAAAGACTACTTCGTTGAGCGGTAAATCATAGGAAAGCATTGCGCGTTTGCCTACGTAAGTCAGATCAATCTGAACCCCGCGTCTTTCCTGACATAATTTCAGGATTGCTCCCAAATATTCATCAGGTGTCAGAATGGTCGCCCTGATCCACGGTTCACGAATTTCTTCAATCGACATGACATCCGGCATGTCAGCTGGATTATGAAGATAGATAACGCCCTCTTTTTTAATATCCAATTCATAAACAACACTGGGTGCAGTAGCAATGAGATCAAGGTCAAATTCGCGCTCCAGCCGCTCTTGTATGATTTCAAGGTGAAGCAAGCCCAGGAAGCCGCAACGAAAACCAAAACCAAGGGCTGCAGATGATTCCATTTCAAATGAGAAACTTGCATCATTTAAACGCAATTTACCCACTGCAGAACGTAAATCTTCAAAATCTGCTGCATCTACCGGAAACAGGCCGCAAAATACAACAGGCTGTGCTGGCTTGAAGCCTGGCAATGCTTCAGCAGTTGGCTTTTTGTCTTCGGTAATGGTGTCACCAACACGCGTATCAGCTACTTCTTTGATAGAAGCTGTAATAAAGCCGATTTCACCTGGTCCCAATTGATCCAATGGAATCATTTTGGGAGTCATGACGCCAACGCGGTCAATCAGATATTTGGCATCCGTTCCCATCATCTTGATGGTCTGGCCTTTTTTGATCATGCCATCAATGACACGAACCAAAACGATAACGCCAAGATAAGCGTCATACCAGCTATCGACTAATAATGCTTTTAGAGGCGCATCAATGTCACCATGCGAAGGTGCAGGCAATTGTGTAACAATCGCTTCCAGTACTTCCTTGATACCTTGTCCTGTTTTTGCAGAAACTTCAATTGCATCAGAGGCATCAAGTCCGATTACTTCTTCAATTTGTTGTTTTATGCGGTCAGGTTCTGCTGCAGGCAAGTCAATTTTGTTAAGAACGGATACAATCTCATGATCGTTGTCTATTGCCTGATAAACATTGGCAAGCGTCTGGGCTTCCACACCTTGGGAAGCATCAACAACAAGCAGGGAGCCTTCACAAGCTGAAAGTGATCTGGAAACCTCATAGGCAAAATCGACGTGGCCTGGTGTATCTATAAGATTTAAAACATAAGTTTCACCATCATTTGCTTGATAATGAAGCCGGACGGTTTGAGCCTTGATGGTGATGCCTCGTTCGCGTTCAATATCCATGTTGTCAAGCACTTGCTCGGACATGTCGCGCACGGCTACCGTACCTGTATCCTGAATAAGACGGTCGGCAAGTGTTGATTTTCCATGGTCAATATGCGCAACAATGGAAAAATTGCGTATCTTGTCCCGGCCCGGGTATTTGCCCTGTGAAAGGAGCGTATCTGTAAGCTGTTTGTTCATACATATGCATTTATCACCCCTGCAAAAGAATGCAATGGTTTCTGATGCTGCAATATTATCCTGCCATACGATTTATTTGTGTGGCTTTGGTATTTGGAGTCGGCTGTTTCTTTACCAAGCGCTGTTCAAGCTCTTCAATCATGTTGGACTGCTGGAGTTCAGATATTGTAAGTGGCTTGGAAAATAAAAAGCCCTGCAAATCATTAACGCCACTTTGTTGCATCGTTTTTAATTGTTCCTTGGTTTCTATACCTTCAACTGTCAACCTGTCACTAAAGGTAGAGCCAAGACCGATCATGTTATCAATAATTTCATCACCATCTTTTTCATGGCGCATGTTGCTTACAAAATTACGATCTAGTTTTATGCGGTCCAGCTTGAAGTCACGCAAGAAGAACATGCTTGAGTAACTCGTGCCAAAATCATCCAAAGCAATTCTGACTCCCAAGGCACGAATTGCTTCCAGGTCTGCTTTTATTTTTTCGGAATTCGATACAAGTAAATTTTGTCCTAACTCGAGTTCAAGGCGCTCTGGCTCAAAACCAGTCTTTTCAAGAACCTGCTTGATCTGATTAACAAAACCATCATGCATAAATTGTGTAGAATTAATATTTACTGCAAGGCGAATGCCATTAAGGGGTTTAATCTCACGACAGGCACGTTCCAGTATAAATTCGCCAATTTCTTCTATAATTCCGATTTCTTGGGCGACTGGTATAAACTCCGAAGGAAAAATTTCTCCCTCGATAGGATCATTCCATCTTACTAGAGCTTCCACACCAGAAATTGAACTGCTTTCCTGCAAAACAAAAGGCTGATAATTCAAGGATAACCTTTCTTGAGAGATTGCTTCACTTAGACCCGCTTCAAGATTACGGCGACGATTAATTCGTGCTGCCATCTCCGGATTGAATAACATGACTTGATTACTGCCATTTTCCTTGGAATTGAGAAGTGCATAGTCTGCCATTCTTAACGCTGATAAATTTTCATCCTCAAAACCATCTACAATCGCTGCGCCTATTGACACACTTGCATGAATTTTTTTGCCTTCATATAAAAATGGTTCTTTCATCGCTTTCAAAATAGCCTTGCAGACATCCGAAATTCTGTCTTCAGAAACAGAGTTTTCAATCATTATTGCAAATTCATCACCTGACATGCGGCAAGCGATGGACGATTTGTCTGCTATATTTACAAGTCGCTCGCCAAATTGGCATATGACTTTGTCACCAGCATCATGTCCATAACAATCGTTGATCAGTTTAAAACGATCAAGATCAAGAATAAGCACACCGGTTTTTTTCTTTTTTAATCGATTTTTCTTTAGTGTTTTATCAAGAACATCATTAAATCTTCGTCTGTTGATCAAGCCGGTTAGCTCGTCGGCATATGCAAGATTTTGAACTTCGTCCAAATGCACTTTGGTTTTCTGAAGTACAATAATAGTCAGGGCAGCCATTTGCATAATGGCGGTTGCAGATATCACAAAGACTTGAGACGAGTTCGCAATTCCAATCTCATAAAGCACCTTGAACTGCATTATCATGGCAAATGTCGCGATCGTAATCACGATAAACGCCAGCGTTATAATGCGTTTGTTTTTTTGTTTATCAATAATATTCATATCACCTAAGGACAAGATAGCCCTGTATTTACATTTGGTTGTTTTTTAGCATATCAACTTTCAAGGCTTATGAAACATGAATGATAAAATTTTAAATAAATATGAAATAGTATAATAAAACAGTATATTAAAGTATATTATTTTTTATTTTGACGTTTGTAAAAATGCAAACCAGCCATGGTTATTATGCAGATAAAAGAAACGACCATAAGTTTAAGCCATGAAAGCTCCTGCATCTGGCCTCCCATGTGCACTATGAGCGTTGTTAATGGTAATATACCCAAGCCAGTGGTCCATAAAAATGTCCACCAGCTAACTTTTGTTAAACCTGCAGCATAATTGATTAGGTTAAATGCAATAAGCGGTATGAATCTGCTAATTAGAAGTGTTGATGCGCCTTGGTCATCAGTCCATTTATCAAGCATTTTACGTTGTTTGACAGGTAGAACCCAATTTACAAAAGGATGGCCAAAAAGACGGGTTAGTCCAAATGAAAGTGTCGCACCAAACATGGCGCCTGTCCAAGTCAAGATAGTGCCATGAATCGTGCCATAAACATTACCTGCTGCCAACGCAACAAATTCAGCAGGGAAAGGGATAAAACTATGAATTATCATCAAGCCGATAATTGCAAACTGGCCTAAAAAACCAAGTTCTCGGATCTTTTCAGGGAATTCATGATAGCTATCTTGCCATCCAAGGCCAACTTTGGAGTTCGTAAAAATTATAATTGCAATGCCAACAATAACAATAACGATAAATACAAGTCCAAACCATCGCCATCTACCTAGCTTGGTTTGTAAACTCCCTGAATTGCCACTTTTTGAGCTATCCAATTATTATCCTCTCTTTGGCAATACCAAAGTAGAAAATATTATACAGATTGATCTGAATACTACAAATCACACCAGCTTTATGAAAGATGAATTTTTATATATCCAGATTTGCTACGTTCAAGGCATTGGTTTGAATGAAGTCACGACGCGGTTCCACTTCTTCACCCATAAGGCGCGTAAAGAGGTCGTCAGCCTCTGCAGCTTCGTTAACTTTGACCTGAAGAAGTGAACGTGCATCAGGGTCGAGCGTTGTTTCCCAAAGTTGATCAGGGTTCATTTCACCAAGACCCTTATAGCGTTGTAGTGCCAAGCCCTTGCGGCCCGTTTCAAAAACCTGTTGTAGTAATGCGAGTGGTCCTGAAACGTTGAGATAAGTTTCCTTGCGTCTAAAGACGGGTGGTTTTCCATAAACTTCTTGCAATTCAGCTGCAAAGCCATCCAGTCGCAATGCATCTGCAGAACCAATAAGCGCCATATCAACATGTGCTACTTCTTTAACACCACGCACCATGCGTTCAAACAAGAGTCCGCCATCATCGCCAACCCTGCCAAGCCAGCCACGTTCTGTTTCATCAGAAATAATATCGAGGCGCTTTGCGACATATTGCGCTGCCTGTTCAGCCTTTGAAGGGTCGTTCATCATTTCAGCATTAAGTGCACCAGCAATTGCGGCCTGTTCAACCACGTCCTTGTTATAGCGTGAGTGAATGCCCGAGAGCAGTGTCTTGATTTTAAGCGCGGTGGTAATCACGGATTTTAAATCCGGCCCTGTGCGAACTTCGCCATTGGCAAGCTCAAGACTTGCTTCTTCAAGTCCGCCATCAATGAGAAAGTTTTCAAAAGTACGCTCGTCTTTCAGATATTGTGAAGACTTGCCCTTTGTCACCTTATAAAGAGGTGGTTGCGCTATGTAGAGATAGCCTCGCTCGATAAGTTCTGGCATTTGCCTAAAGAAGAATGTCAGAAGAAGTGTTCTGATATGAGCACCATCCACATCCGCATCTGTCATGATGATAACACGATGATAGCGGATTTTTTCAATATCAAATTCGTCTTTACCAATACCTGTACCGAGGGCTGTAATGAGTGTGCCAATTTCCTGGCTACCCAGCATACGGTCAAAGCGGGCACGTTCCACATTAAGAATTTTACCTTTTAATGGAAGTACTGCCTGATTGGCACGGTTACGCCCTTGTTTTGCCGAACCACCAGCTGAATCACCCTCAACCAGAAAGACTTCAGATTTGGCAGGGTCACGTTCCTGGCAATCTGAAAGCTTTCCTTTCAGGAAGCTGACATCCAGCGCACCTTTACGGCGTGTCAATTCACGTGCCTTGCGAGCCGCTTCTCGAGCAGATGCAGCTTCAACGACTTTGCTGATGACAATCTTTGCTTCTGCTGGATTTTCTTCCAGCCAACTGCTTAAAGTTTCATTCACCAGACTCTCAACAACAGGGCGAACTTCAGATGAAACGAGCTTGTCTTTTGTCTGGGATGAGAATTTTGGATCTGGCACTTTAACGGAAAGAACGCATGTCAGGCCTTCGCGGCAATCATCGCCAGTAAGTGAGACTTTTTCTTTTTTCGAAATGCCTGATGCATCCGCATAGCCATTGACTTGACGTGTGAGTGCACCACGGAAGCCTGCCAAATGTGTACCACCATCGCGCTGCGGAATGTTGTTGGTAAAGCAAAGTACGTTTTCATGGTATGAATCATTCCACCAAAGAGCAACTTCTACTGTGATACCCTCTTTTTCTGATTTCAGGTAAATTGGACTTTCAATCAAGGAAGATTTTGTACGATCCAGATATTTGACGAATTCCTCCAGGCCACCTTCATAGTAAAGCTCAACAGATTGCTCTTCTGCGCTACGTTTATCAGACAACAGAATACGAGTGCCTGAGTTCAGGAAAGCTAATTCACGCAAGCGCTTTTCAAGCGTTTTGAAACTAAATTCCACCATGGTAAAGGTTTCTTCTGACGGCAGGAAGGTAACCTCAGTACCAGAATAATCGCCAGCATCTTCCAAAGTCTTTAGCGGTCCATCAGAAACACCATGCGTAAAGGAAACTTCATGCCATTTGCCATCACGTGCAATACGCAGTTTCAAGGAAACAGAAAGTGCATTTACAACAGATACACCCACACCATGAAGGCCACCGGAAACCTTGTATGAGTTCTGGTCAAACTTGCCGCCCGCATGAAGCTGGGTCATAATAACTTCAGCTGCTGAAATACCTTCCTCTTCGTGAATACCAACAGGAATACCACGACCATTATCCGTAACGGTTACGGAACCATCAGGATTAAGGGTAACTGTTACACGGTCTGCATGACCTGCAAGAACTTCATCAATTCCGTTGTCGACTACTTCATAAACCATGTGGTGAAGACCAGAGCCATCATCCGTGTCGCCTATATACATGCCCGGGCGTTTTCGAACCGCATCAAGGCCTTTAAGAACCTTGATGGAATCGGCGCCATATTCAGCTGGGTCGATATCATTTTCGGGGGTATCAGTCATGAAAGCTTGCCTGTTTTTTCTGCTGTAATTGAAGAAGACGAATCAGCTAATTTATCTCAGTTTAATATAGGCGTTCTAAGCCAAATTTCCAAATTTCAGATAAGGTTTTCCAGAGTTGAAAATTTTAAGCGCAAAGACAGTTTGCCGCTATGGAATTTATATTTGCAAAGGCTTATGTATAAGACAAGGAGTTATTACCATGGATATTGTCCCAAGCCCTTTTATTCCGCCTGCTCCCAAGCCCAGGACAGTACCGCCTTCCTTGTTTCAAATGTTGAAAGTTCTTTATAAAAACCCGATAGAACTTTGGGGCGAACCTTCCTATAACGAACCTTATGTTTATATCCGCTCAGGCGTTGGCGGCCCCTTGCTGGTTGCCAATGACCCAAGCCTGATTAAACATGTGCTGGTCGATCAGGCACCCAATTATAAAATGGCAAAAGTTCGCCAACTCTTGCTGCGCCCTATATTAAGAGACGGTCTTCTAACGGCAGAAGGTGACACCTGGAAACGTTCAAGAAAAGCAATGGCTCCAGTATTTACCCCTCGCCATATTCATGGCTTTGCCAAGTCAATGCTGAGTGCAACAGAAGAATTTGTTGAGCGCTACAAAACGATTGATGGGCCATTTGACATGGCTCATCACATGACTGAGCTGACATTTGATATTCTTTCAGAAACGCTTTTTTCAAAACAAATTGTAGGGAACCCGGATACTTTTGGTGAGCAAGTAGAGCGATTGTTCGAAACTGCAGGCCGTGTTGATCCACTGGACATTCTTGGAGCGCCAGTATGGGTACCGCGCTTTACAAGAATGAGAGCCCGCAAACCGCTGGCATATTTTCGAAAACTGGTCACTGAGACGGTAGATTTAAGAAAACAAAAAATGGCTTCAGGTGAAGGTGTGCCTGATGATTTCATGACGTTGTTATTAAAGGTCGAAGGGTCAGACGGGCTTACGCGTGGTGAAATTGAAGATAATGTCATTACTTTCATTGGTGCAGGGCACGAAACAACTGCACGCGCTTTGGGATGGGCAATTTATCTATTGTCCCAAGCGCCTGATGAGCGCAGCAAGGTTGAAGAAGAGGCGGCAAGGGTTACCAGGGAAGTTAAAGACCCGGTAGATTGGCTAAATGCAATGCCATATACTAGAGCTGTTTTTGAAGAGGCAATGAGGCTTTATCCTCCTGCACCAACCGTCAGTCGTGCTGCAATTGAAGATATTGAATGGGAGGGGGTTAAGATAACAAAGGGTACACAGGTGCTTATTATGCCATGGACACTACATCGCCACAGGCTTTATTGGGATAATCCTGATGCCTTTATACCTTCCCGGTTCTTGCCCGAAAATCGGGAAAAACTGAGAAAATATCAATATTTGCCATTTGGTGCAGGTCCGCGCATTTGTATTGGCGCATCATTTGCCTTGCAGGAAGCGGTTATTGCGCTGGGTATTTTATTATCAAGATACAGATTTGATATGGCAAAAGGCGCTGAACAGCCTTGGCCTGTTCAGAAATTAACAACTCAGCCTAATGGTGGGTTGCAGATGGTTGTGACTGCGTTATAAAGCTGGAAAAATTTAACCACGCTTAATTCACAAGCATAATGAAAGTCTAAATCATGCGTCTTGAAGCAATTCCAGTTGGCAAGAATCCGCCAGAAGATATCAACGTACTAATTGAAGTACCCTATGGCGGTCATCCAATCAAATACGAAATGGACAAGGATTCCCAAGCCATTTTTGTTGACCGTATTTTGTCAACTTCCATGCGCTATCCTGGTAATTATGGATTTGTCCCGCATACCTTGTCTGATGATGGGGATCCGATTGATGTGCTTGTTGTAGACACGACTCCTCTAATGCCAGGTTCTGTTGTTAATTGTCGTCCAATAGGCGTACTTTACATGACGGATGAAGCCGGTGGTGATGAAAAACTGATAGCTGTCCCATCGCCGAAAATTAATCCCATGTTCAAGGACGTCCATGAAATGTCAGACCTGCCAGCCCTTGTTGGTGAGCAAATCGCACATTTCTTTGAGCGTTATAAAGATCTTGAAAAAAACAAATGGGCCAAGACCGACGGCTACGGCGATGCATCAAAAGCCAAAGAGGCTATTGTAACAGCAATTGCTGCCCATAACGCCAAAGGCTAATTAGCCAACTCGTTTTTCGATTGCGTCCCAAACAAGAGATGCAATATCAGTTCCTGAAAAATTCTTCACCTCGCGAATTCCGGTTGGCGAGGTGACATTGATTTCAGTCATGTAATCACCAATCACATCAATCCCTACAAAGATAAAACCTTGTTCCTTTAAAGTGGGTTTGATGCGTTCGCAAATTTCCTTTTCACGATCTGTGAGCTCGGAATGCTCGGCGCGACCACCTACATGCATGTTTGAGCGTGCATCATTTGCAGCAGGAACACGGTTAATTGCACCAACAGGCTCACCATCAACCAGAATAATACGCTTATCGCCGCCGCGGACTTCTTTTAGGTAACGTTGAACAATCAGAGGTTCACGAAATTGCTGATCAAACATCTCGAGCAATGATGTGAAATTCATATCTGATTCCGGAAGAAGAAAAACACCAGCGCCGCCATTGCCATAAAGGGGCTTGATAATAATATCGCCGATTTCTTTTCTAAAATTGGCGATTGCATCATGGTCTCTCGTAATAAGCGTTTCCGGCATGAGATCAGCAAATTCGGTTACCAGAATTTTCTCAGGCGCATTTCGGACAGAAGCAGGGTCGTTCACGACCAGCGTCTTGGGGTGCACGCGTTCCAGAATATGGGTTGTTGTAATATAGGCCATGTCAAAGGGTGGGTCTTGACGCAGTTGGATAACGTCCAGCCCGGAAAGATCAGTGTCTACTTTTGGACCAAGCTTATAATGGTCACCTTCAACATCTTTTAATGTCATTTCTTCTATTGCCGCACGCACAATACCATTGCGCAGTTGCAAAGCATTTGGCTCCCAATGATAAAGTGTATGTCCACGATTTTGCGCTTCCAACCCCAATGCAAAACTTGAATCGCCCTCAATATGAACGCTGGATATATGATCCATCTGAAATCCGACTTTAAGACCCATGAAGCTTCTCCTGAATTGCCTGAAGTCCAGATTTAAGAGTTACAAGGCGGAGTTGCAATCTTAAAATGCATTTTCATAATGTGTTGGCCATTTCCATGGACGCACCGCAATAATGTCATATCGGATAGAAAGCAGATGTGTATTCTTTTGTTTCGCAAGCCATAAGTCGCCCGCGGCTTCAATTCTACGCTGGCTTGTCACGGTTACTGCATCATACGATTCTTCTATTGTGCGTCTCGCCTTGACTTCCACCATCACGATTAAGTGTCCCTTTCGGGCAATAATATCAACTTCGCCAAGTTTTGTTTTATATCGCATTTTGATGATACGATATCCTTTTAAAACCAGACTTGCAGCTGCTATCCACTCCGATACATGCCCCCAGCGCTGGGCACGTTTGCGTTTGAGTGTATTCAGATTATCCTTCATGTTTGTCTTTTAGCTGTAATGCTTGTTGATAAAGGTCACGCTTGGAGTTTCCTGTTAGTACAGCTGCCTCTGCTGCTGCTTTGCTTACAGACATGCTTTGCATCAGTTCTAACAAAAGTGTTTCGGTATCTTGAATTTCTTTCTCCAGAGGTGGTGCTATCAAAACAACGATTTCACCCTTGGCGGATTTATCGGAAAAAATACTGGCAAGTTCACTTAGCGTCCCTGTAATCAGTTCTTCATGCAGTTTGGTAAGTTCACGCGCTACGCAAGCAATCCTGTCTTCACCAAAAACCTCTACCATATCTGCAAGGGATTTATCTACGCGATTTGGGCTTTCGAAGAATATCAAGGTTGAAGGAATGGCACTCAAGCTTTCAAGCCTGGCTTTTCGGGCACCTTGTTTGGTGGGTAAAAAACCTGCAAAAGTCCAGACTTCATTAGGCAAGCCGCTGGCAACCAAAGCTGTTACAGGTGCAGTTGCCCCAGGAAGTGGCCATACAGGAATGCCAGCTTCCTGCGCCAAATCAATCAGCCTAAATCCCGGGTCAGAAACAAGTGGTGTTCCTGCATCTGAAACCTGAACAACAGATTTTCCGGATTTTAAATCTTCAACAATACGAGGCCCGGCAGTTATTGCATTATGCTCATGGTATGAAATGGCCTTGGTGGTAATACCGTAATGGCGCAAAAGTTTTCCGGTAACACGGGTATCTTCGCAAGCAATCAGATCGCAACTAGCAAGTGTTTCCAGCACACGAAGAGTAATATCACCAAGATTACCAATAGGTGTTGCGGCAATGTAAAGTCCTGGCTCTATTTTACGAGCGTCAAAATGCGTATTTTTTATCTGAAAACCGGAAATAAGATTTATCCTTTTAGTCGACTAAATTTAACCAATCATATCCTTGAACCGATGCCAGCCAATGCCTGTCTTTGCAACCAGAGGCCTTAGGCCAGGTAATGGAAACTTGGGTGTAATGCCCTGAACGAGTTTTGGCAAATGAGTAGGAAGTGGGTTACTTTTATTATTGCTTCCTGCAAGCCAACGGGCAATTTCACGACCTGCCCAGGTTGCATTATTTACGCCATTGCCATGATAGCCAAATCCAAAGTAAATCGACAGGTCATCCGGCATTCGCCCAATGGAAGGGCGTAATTTACTGGTAAAGCAAACCAGGCCGCGCCAATCGTATTCAACTTCAATATTACGCCATTCTGGCCAAAGCTCTCCCATTGAATCATGAAG
>CALFBM010000010.1 GCA_937951645.1 uncultured Rhizobiaceae group bacterium | reverse complement strand
TCTGCCATCTTTACATGAAGCGCGTTGGCATCAGCGTCTGAATAAACCGCAACGGTTGCTATCCCCATTCGTTTTGCTGTTTTGATAACACGGCAAGCGATTTCGCCACGATTTGCGATGAGTATTTTCTTGAACATTATTTTACCAACTCGTCATGTAGTTTTTTTAGAATAATTTTTTATAGCGGAATATTGTCATGCTTCTTCCAGGGATTTTGCAAATCCTTGTTGCGAAGCGAGGCGAAGGCTCTGGCTAGTCTTTTACGGGTATTGCGCGGGGTGATTACATCATCGATGAAGCCCATTTCTGCGGCAACGAACGGGTTTGCGAAACGGTCTTCATAGTCTTTGGTACGCTTGGCGATTTTGTCTTTGTCACCCAGCTCTGAACGATAGAGAATTTCTGTTGCACCCTTTGCGCCCATTACTGCAATTTCTGCTGATGGCCAGGCGTAGTTCACATCTCCGCGCAAGTGTTTGGAGGCCATCACATCATATGCGCCACCATAGGCCTTGCGAGTGATGAGGGTTACTTTTGGAACAGTTGCTTCGCCATAAGCAAAGAGCAATTTTGCACCGTGCTTGATAACACCGCCATACTCTTGTGCAGTTCCCGGCAGGAAGCCTGGTACGTCAACAAGGGTAAGGATTGGAATGTTGAAACAATCGCAGAAGCGTACGAAACGCGCAGCCTTGCGTGATGCGTTGATGTCCAAAACGCCGGCAAGAACGAGCGGCTGGTTTGCTACCACGCCAACAGTCGAGCCTTCAATACGCACAAAGCCTGTGACAATGTTTTTGGCGTAATCAGGCTGGATTTCGAAGAAGTCACCTTCATCAGCAATTTTATAAATGAGTTCTTTAATATCGTAGGGCTTGTTTGGATTGTCCGGGATGAGTGTATCCAGTGACAAGTCCTGACGCTCAACTGCATCAAAGAAAGGTTGAACGGGTGGTTTCTCGCGATTGTTCAAAGGCAGGAAGTCGATGAACCGACGAAGGGCAGAAAGCGCTTCCACATCATTATCAAAAGCATCATCTGCCACGGATGATTTTGATGTGTGGGTTTTTGCGCCACCCAGTTCTTCTGCTGTTACGATTTCGTTTGTTACAGTCTTTACAACGTCTGGACCGGTGACAAACATATAAGATGAATCGCGAACCATGAAAATGAAGTCCGTGATGGCGGGAGAATAAACCGCACCGCCTGCGCAAGGTCCCATAATCATGGAGATTTGTGGTACTACACCACTTGCCAATGTGTTCATCTGGAAGATGTCCGCATAGCCACCAAGGGATGCGACACCTTCCTGAATGCGTGCGCCACCTGAATCGTTTAATCCGATAATTGGCGCGCCATTTTTCATTGCCATTTCCATGACCTTGATGATTTTTCTGGCATTTGTTTCTGAAAGCGAACCGCCAAAGACTGTGAAGTCCTGGCTGTAAACATAAATCATGCGGCTATTCACAGTGCCCCATCCCGCAATCACGCCATCGCCAGAGAATTTGGTCTTTTCCATACCGAACTCGGTGCAGCGGTGGGCGACGAACATGTCGTATTCTTCGAATGAACCCTCATCGAGCAAAATCTCAATGCGTTCGCGTGCGGTGAGTTTGCCTTTGGCATGTTGTGCGTCGATGCGTTTTTGTCCGCCACCAAGCCTGGCTTGTTCGCGGCGTGTTTCGAGTTCTTGTAATACGTCAGTCATTTTGTTTTCTCCTTTTCTCCCCCTGGAGGAGGAGAATGTAATTTCTTGGAATTGGCTTTAGCCAAACCTTAGAAATTGCAAAAGGGCGGAACACATAACTATCCTTACCCTCAAAATTTTCTGGAGATACTGCTATCCCCCCTCTTGAAGTTTGCCAATGACTTAGCTGCGCTAAATCAAGGAAACTTTATTCTCCCCCTCAAGGGGGAGAAAAGTAGCTACTTATTTTTAAAGTCCGGCTTACGCTTTTCAGAAAATGCTGCCATGCCCTCTGTTTGATCGTCAGTTGCAAACAGTGAATAGAAAGTACGGCGTTCAAAGCGTAAACCTTCAGCAAGGGTGGTTTCGAAAGCCCGGTTGACCTGCTCTTTTGCGATGTAAACAGACGGCGTTGAATAGCCTGCAATTTCTTCTGCCGCTTTCATGGTTTCAGTCATGAGATCGTCTGCAGGAATAATGCGTGCAACAAGGCCCGAGCGTTCAGCTTCGCTTGCGTCCATCATGCGACCTGTAAGGATTAAATCCATTGCCTTTGCCTTGCCTACGGCTTTGGTCAGGCGTTGTGAGCCACCCCAGCCGGGTGTAACGCCTAGCTTGATTTCCGGTTGGCCGAATTTTGCCTTGTCAGATGCAAAAATCATGTCGCACATCATGGCCAGTTCACAGCCACCGCCAAGGGCAAAACCGTTTACAGCTGCGATAATGGGAGTGCGTGTGTTTGCAAAACCTTCCCACTGCGATTGCTTGTCAGCCAGGAACATGTCCATGTAGGATTTTTCCTGCATTTCCTTGATGTCAGCGCCAGCAATAAAGGCCTTGCCTTCGCCTGTAATGACAATGCAGCCAATGTCCGCGTCGTTATCGAAAGTCTTAGTATGCGCAATGATACCGTCCATCACGGTTGTATTCACAGCGTTTAAGGCTTCTGGCCGATTGATGATAATCAGGCCTACAGCCCCATGTTTTTCTGATAATACGACGTCGCTCATTTTTAACCCCTGTTTAAATTTTCAAGCCAAGTGATTATGGCGGAGAAGTCCAGGTCTTCATCGCTTTGTGCGGCAAATTCCTTGTAGAGTTCCAAGGCTCTTGAACCCATTGGGGTCGCCTGTCCGCTGGCATCTGCTGCTACTTGTGCAAGGCTTGCATCCTTAATCATCAAGGATGAAGCAAAGCCTGGTTTGAAATCATTGTCTGCGGGTGATTCTGGGCCAACGCCTGGTACCGGGCAGTAGGTGTTGATGGACCAACATGAGCCTGATGATGTGGACATCACATCATAAAGCGCTTGGGGCTCAAGCCCAAGTTTCTTGCCTAAGGAGAAAGCCTCACCAACACCGATCATGGTTGTAGCTAAAAGCATATTGTTACAGATTTTGGCAGCCTGTCCGGCGCCGCCTTCGCCGCAGCGCACTTGTCTTCCGCCCATGATGTCGAGAATTGGTGCTGCGCGTTTGCAATTAACTTCGGACCCACCGATCATGAATGTCAACGTGCCTGCGGTTGCACCGCCAATGCCGCCAGAAACCGGGCAATCAATTGAGCCAAGTCCTGCAGCAGCTGCTTGAGCGTGGAAAGTTTTGGCGCTTTCAACATCAACGGTTGAACAATCAATCAAGAGTGCCCCTTTGGGTGTCACAGGAATGATTTCTGCCATTACGGATAGAAGAATTTCACCGTTGGGTAGCATGGTGATGACAGTTTCAGCTTCACTTGCTGCGTCAGCAGCTGTGGCGCATGTAATAATATCTGCTTCTTTGGCTACTTCCAGAACTTCAGGCGAGGTGTCAAAACCCAAGACTTCGTGACCAGCTTTCACAAGGTTGCTTGCCATTGGAAGCCCCATATTACCCAGTCCAATAAATCCGATAGTCGCCATTTTACTCTACTCCTGAAATGTAAGTTCGTCCGCGCCAAGTGATTCTAGCATTGAACTGATTTTGCCCTGAGTCAATTCTTCCAAGGTTGCAGGTTGCCATTTTGGTTTGCGATCCTTGTCTATGATTTGCGCGCGAATGCCTTCGATGAAATCACCATGA
>CALFBM010000009.1 GCA_937951645.1 uncultured Rhizobiaceae group bacterium | reverse complement strand
TCCCAACCCACTTTCCAGCGTGAGTTTATATCAAATAGACCCTTGGTGATGAGCGCATGGCGGTTTTCCTCAATGGCGTCTACAGTTCCTGCTGAAAATGCTTCAGGTTCTTCCTGGCTAATGCCTGCATAGCGGATGCTGTATTCGCCGTTATCAGTTCGGTGGCGCCATTCTGCTTCACCCAGAAAGCCTTGGCGTGAATAATAGGTGCCATAGACTGTTACGTCATAATTGGGTGCCAGGTTGAAAAAATAACCTTGGCCGTAGCTTGTGCCTTTTT
The DNA here is from genome assembly GCA_937951645.1 of uncultured Rhizobiaceae group bacterium. Lineage (GTDB taxonomy): Bacteria > Pseudomonadota > Alphaproteobacteria > Rhizobiales > Rhizobiaceae > JAALLB01. The sequence goes on along the minus strand of CALFBM010000009.1, from coordinate 9,588 downwards.
GCTCATTGTCCCTGACGCGTGGGATCAGGAAGCCAGATTTGCGCTTGATTGCCGGGTCTGCATGAGAAAAATGTGATAGTTTTACGACTGGTTTGCCAAAAAACTCGAATGTTGGCTCTTCGTATTCAATTGTCTTTTTTGCGTTGTTTACTACAACCTTTGCTGCCCTGATTGACCAGAAAGGCGGTTTTTGAGGGTTTTCTTCACAAGCTTTACAGGCGGTGTAAACTCCGTTGTTAAAGGCTGTAACTTCGCCGTCGCGTCGTTCTGCACTTTCGGCAGCAATTCGCGTGTTATCTGCTGTTTGAATGTTAAGGGCAGAAACAAAACCATCCTTGAAATCGTCGGTAATGTCTATTTCCCGGGCAAATATACGATTGCCGTTTGGTTCAAGAATTTCAACATTACCCGTTGCGATCAATCGTCCGCTTTGCTGGTTGTATTCAACCCTGTCTGCAACAAGGGTTGATTTGCCATATGCGATTTGTACATTGCCTGTTGCGATGACGAGACTGCGATCATTGTCATAGGTTAGCTGATCAGACTCCAAAAGCAGTTGCTCTTGTTCTTCTGGTGCCGTTGAGTCGTTAAAAATTTGAGTTGCCTGCACTTCTTGGGCGTTGGCGAAGTTAAGCGCGAGCTGAAAATTTTCATCGAGCGAAGCAGGGCTTAACGCCAAAAGGCTCGCAGCCGCACAGGTTGCAAGCAAAACGCTGGTATTGCGTTTTTTAATCAATTTTATCCCATGCTCAGGACGTACCAATTACCCGTCCTCCTGATGCAACAATACACTCATACCAAACAAGGTCGCCACAAATCCCGGTGCCCATGCTGCCAATGCAGGTGGCACTACACCATTACTACCCAAAGCCGTTACCAGACTCGTTACTGTATAAAGCACGAACCCGCAAAATATGCCACCCAAAATCATCCTTCCGACCTGCCCAAAACGTACAAATCGAAGGCAAACAGTCGCAGCAACGATAACCATTGCCAATAAAAATAGCGGAAGAGCTGTCAGACTATGAAACTGAACCATGTAGGGTTTGCCATTTGTGCCTGATTTTTCCACACGTTTGGCGGTTTCTTTCAATTTCCAAAATGAAATTCCATCTGGTTTTGCCGTTATGCCGAGCAGGTCATCTTCTGTTAACCCTGTTTTCAAGTTTATCGAGCCAACATTGGTTTTTATGCCTGATCCGTCTGTTTTTGTTACCTCATTCAGCAACCAGCTACCTGTTGTATGTATTGCCTGTTTGGCATAAAGGCGCTCTATAATCTGCCAGTCCCTGTTAAAACGAATGATGGAAACATTGTTCAGGAGCTTGCCATTCTTGCGGGCAATTTGAGCATTGATGATTGAACTTCCGCCCTTTTCATCCTGCTGCTTTATCCAATAACCACGCTTTTGGCGATTGTTTGTATTCAGTGGCTGTTTGAAAATAATTTCAGCAGTGAGGGCCTCGCTACGCTCAAATGCCCGAATTGCAAATGGATTGTAAACAGTTGCCACCAATATCCCAATAAGCGCTGCAGAAATACTGATGGGCAAAAGAAAATGCGAGGCGGAAATGCCTGCAGCTCGCGCAACAACCAATTCCATCTTCAAATTAAGCTGGGTTAGCGTAATCATGGCAGCGAAAAGACAGGCAAATGGAAATGCCTTTTCAATGAAAATTGGAGCACGTAACAGGGAAATTGTATAAACAGACCACAAGGATACATCCTCTACATTTGCAGATTTTCGCAATTGTTCGATGAAATCAACTGTAACAATCAAAAAACCCAGCCCCAAAACCATTGCAATGAGTACTTTTAGAAAGCGGATGGAAATATATAATCCTAGCGTCTTGCCAATCATGATTTTATCCCCGCTAGGCGACGCCTGAACAATTTATAACGCTGATAGAGATTTTGGTATTTACCAAGGATAATTGCATTGTTCCTTTCAAGTAGGTCTACAACAATTTTTGGAAGACCCGCCGGACGGTTGGTGAAAATAAACCAGGCACCAAATGCAATACAGGATAATGGGAGCAAATAGACCAGATATATTGCGTCTGGATTGACCTTTAATGAATCAATGGCTGAAAACCCCATGCCTCTGGCAACCACAACCGAAAGCGCTGCTGAGGTGATGGATGCGCTGAAGCTTTGTCTGTTTGAGCGTGCTTGTCCTGCAAATGCCAAAATCATGAAAACATAGGCAAAAGGCCATAACATCTCGGAGAACCGTTCATGGATTTCGCTGGTATATCTACCAGGAGAGTTTTGATAAGACTTGTCATTGGGGTCAGGATTGAAAAGCTCAAAGGTTGTACGTTCTTTGGGTTTGAAATTATCTTTCTTTTTTGTGTTATTTCCAGAAAAATTAGATAAATCAAATATATATGACTGATAGTTAATCAAGGTAACGTTGTTGTTTTTACGGTTTGTTTGCTGAATTTCACCGTTTTTAAGCTTTAAAAATGAGCCTTGGTCGGTACGCGTTAAAATTCCTTCTCTGGCAGTATAGATAATTGATGTTTCTTCATCGCGTTCATCGGCAATCAGAATGCCTGAAAGAATTCCTCCTGCATTTCGTTCTGAAATATGAAAGGTGAGGTTTTTATCAATTTTATTGAATGTGCCTTCCTGAATCAAAATGGAAACAAGATCTGCTCTCATTTCAGTTACATAGGATTTCAGTTTGATCAGGCTTAAGGGAGAAATCGCATGACCCACAAGCCCTGCAAACAGGCTGCACAAAAAGGCCAGTATGATAAGTGGTTTTACAATCGTCCAGTTGGAGCAGCCACTGGCTGTTACAACGACAAGCTCTGTATTTGAATTCATGGAATTAATGGTACTGATGGTGGATAGCAGAAGCGCTACAGGAATTATCGCAACCAAAAGGTTTGGAACCGCGAGGCTTGTGAGCGACAGATATGCGAATATTGTCTGTCCATTACTATTGATGATGTCGATGCCTTTAAGGGCTTGAATAACCCATACCACGCCTGCAAGCGAGCATAGAATAATCAACGTTGCTGACGTTGCCTTCTTGAATATGTATCGCTCGATCAACGACATGTTTGTTATGATCCTGAAAGCTTGTAAATTAGCCCTGCCTTGTTTTTTAGCCGGCTTTTCAAGCGATTCCCCATTTGTTTGATTATAGTTAACATTATTGCGCAGGATTGGCTAAAATTTGAACAAAAAACTAGGTTAAGAACCTGTTAACAGTTTTTCTTGTCCAGTCATGGCATACACACATATTTTGTGGCTCAAATATGCCCACCCAACAAGAGTGCCATACTAAATAAAGGGATTCTGGTTTTCTCCCCTCGACAGAGCCAATAAAAGCATTAACTTCTCCATAGACGAATCTTTGGAGATACTATGGCTAAACTACCAACTTTTACATTTGTGAAAAACATGATTCCTGCAAGCGGCGTTTTAGCAGTCGTCATGCCCCTTGATGGCAAGCTGCCACCGCTTGTCAAGGCGATGGCATGCAGCAAACAGCTTGAAAGAGCGATGTCTGTTGAAAAGTTTTCAGGAAAGTCAGGCTCAATGCTTACCTTGATCGCTCCCGAAGGGGGGCCTGACAAGATTATTTTGGCAGGTTGCGGTAAGCCTTCTGATTCAGGGGAAACCGATTATTTTAAAGTGGGTGGCAAGATTTTTGCCTCTGCTGGTAGTTCTGATGCCGTAACCATCCTTACAGAAACGGCCTTGAAATCAAATGCATTATCGGCTGTGGCAATTGCCAATATTGCAGCAGGGGCAAAGCTTCGTGCCTACAAGTTTGATGATTATTTAACAAAAGGACGTGAAGCCGATAAAAAACCTAAGAAAGTAGCCAAGTTCAAGGTTGGTAGTGACGAACTTGCTGCAACCAAAAAAGCTTGGGCACGTATTGATGGTGTGAGTGACGGTGTCATGGTCGCCCGTCAACTTGTTAATGAGCCACCGAATACTTTGGGACCCGTTGAATTTGCAAAGGAAGCGCAAAAACTTAAAAAGCTTGGTGCCAAAGTGCAGGTGCTTGGTGTTGCCGAGATGAAAAAACTTGGCATGGGTGCCCTGCTTGGTGTTTCTCAGGGCTCTGCCACAGATCGCCAGGCTCGCATGGCGGTTATTCAATGGGATGGTGGCAAAAAAACAGACAAGCCTTTGGCCTTTGTTGGCAAGGGCGTTGTCTTTGATACGGGTGGTATTTCGTTGAAGCCCGGTGGCGGTATGGAAGATATGAAAGGTGACATGGGGGGGGCGGCAGCTGTGACCGGTCTCATGCATGCACTTGCAGCCAGAAAAGCAAAGATAAACGCGGTTGGCATTATTGGTCTGGTAGAGAATATGCCAGACGCGAACGCGCAGCGCCCAGGTGATATTGTAACATCAATGTCGGGTCAAACCATTGAAATCATTAACACAGATGCGGAAGGGCGTTTGGTATTGGCTGACGCACTTTGGTATTGTCAGAAGCGTTTCAAGCCAAAGTTCATGATCAATCTGGCAACGCTAACGGGCGCCGTTCTTGTTGCACTTGGCAAGGAGAATGCAGGGATTTTCTCAAATAATGATGAGCTTGCGGATAATTTGTTCAAGGCAGGTCAAATTACCGATGAGAAAGTCTGGCGCCTACCGCTCAGCGATGCCTATGACAAGATTATAGATAGTAAAAACGCTGATATGAAAAATTCCGGAGGGCGTTATGCCGGTTCCATAACAGCTGCGCAATTCTTGCAGCGCTTTGTAAATGATGTGCCATGGGTGCACATTGATGTTGCGGGAATGGCGATGGGTTCCAAGACCAATGAATACAATCAATCCTGGGGTTCAGGCTACGGTGTGAGATTGTTAGACAAGCTTGTTTCAGAATTCTACGAATAAGCTATTAAATCAAGACTCCCGTATCGGTATTTAATTGGCAAATACGGGAGTTGGTTCTTTATCTTGTAACATAAAGCTTCATGCCAGGCTTGATTAGCCCGGGGTTTTTGATGAGATTAATCTCAATGATTTTTGCTGTGCTGACCTGAAACTTGCGGCTAATTGCACTGAGTGTGTCACCTGGCTGAACAATATGAAATTTGGCATCTATTGATACATCAGGTGTGGTTGGAATTGGCTTGCCAATTGGTTTTTGAACCTTTTTGACTGATCCCGTCTTGGTTAAATCAATCTTGCGAACTTCCGGTTTTTGATTATCCACAACTGCAAGCTTTTTGGCAGTGTCTGTCTTGATAGGCGGGGCTGACCATTCATAAAGAGGCTCGGACTTGGCCAGTTGTTGATCGGTACTGCTATCCTTCAAGAATTGATATCCGCCATAAACAGTAATGCTAAACAAAACTACAAGCCCGCTTTTAATAAGAAGGCCGCCGATGTTGTCGCTTGGCTCTTCTTGATAAACAAGGCTTTCAGGCCCCAGGCAAATAGGGGGCTCACCTGTCCATCCCATGACATCTTGATTTAAATCAGGCTCAATTCTACGATTTGTAGACATACAAACTTCATGCATAATGAATACTCACTACATTTATCAACTGTTTAAAATTATAGTGAAACAGTTAATAATTACGTAACGTTAGATTTTATTTGCCGTATGTTAAAAACCTGGCCAGATTTTATTATGGCTCTACTTCACTCCTTGCCAGTGAAGTTGCCGATAAAAGTTAAGGGCGATCGCATAACTTTTTTCTGCTTCGGCAAATTCTTCTGCCCATGTCTGAAAAGCAGCTTCGCTCATGCGCCTGCTATTTTTTCTTCGTTCCTGTTGGCGGGCATAGCGTGTAATCATGCGCCAGTTTTTTTCCATGCTTGAGCGATATTTCTCAAGATCGCCATTTTGTTTAAAATTTATTTTACGTGAAAGTGGATAAGCGAGTTCTTCTTGTGTTTCTTTGGATGCAAAAGCAGACATGATATCTGAGGATGAAGAACCACTTTTTTGGCAATTTAAAATAACCCCTTCCAACAAACATCCTTCTGCATATGCAGGTTTTGATGTTGTAAAAGCCATCAAGATTACGGCCATACTCACTGCAATGCTCAAGTTTTTCATAGTTACCCCCTAAAAATAATACCAATAACAAAATTTTGTCGACTTACATGATTTGAGTCAAGCTCAAGTGTGGTAACAATTTGTCATGACAGAAATTCTATTTTACCATTTGACCGAGAAAACCCTGGAGCAGGTTTTGCCCGGCCTGATTGAAAAATCACTTGCGCGTGACTGGACCGTCGTTGTTCAGTTAGGCACGCAAGAGCATGTTGAAACGCTTGATGAACATTTGTGGACATACCGTGATGAAAGTTTTCTGGCGCACGGATATTTGCAGGATGGCACGGAAAACCTGCAACCTGTATGGCTGACGACACAAGATGATAATCCTAACAAGGCCAAGATCAGGTTCCTTTCGGGAGGAGCTAAAATTGATGACCCGTCAGGCTATGACCGGATCGTTTACATGTTTGACGGACATGATAATGAGGCTGTTGAACATGCTCGTTCTTGCTGGAAATTTCACAAGGATGCTTCTGAGCAAAGTGGGCATGAGCAAACCTATTGGCAGCAAAATGCAAATGGTGGTTGGGAGAAGAAAGCGTGAGTTCAGAAAAAGATGACGATTTTGCCAAGCGGCGCGAGGCTGCAATGGCTGTGGTGCAATTGCTGGACAAGGATGTGTTGCACAATATGCCTGAGCGCGAAAGTTTTTTCCAGGAGGTTTATGACCGTGCCGATGGGGATGCGGCTGCTGTTCCCTGGGCTGATCTGAGTGTTAAGGACAAGCTTGCAAACTGGTTGCTTGAGAACCCTGACCATGAAGGAAGAGCCATTGATGTCGGGTGTGGACTTGGGGATAATGCTGAAGCCTTGTCTGATGCCTGGTATGAAACAATAGGGTTCGATTTTTCCCCAAAGGCGATCGCGTGGGCCAAACAACGTTTTCCAGAAAGTGATGTTACATACAGTCAGGCTGATCTTTTTGATTTGCCGCAAGAATGGATGGGTCAATTTGATCTGGTTCATGAGTGCTATACATTGCAGTCCATCCCGCCTGAAACTTTGGAAAAAACCATTCCGGCTATTTCTGGTCTTGTAGCACCCAACGGCATTTTGCTTGTGTACACGCGAATTCGTGATAATGGCGGTGCTTTTGACGGGCCGCCTTGGCCATTGGAAGAACATAAAGCCATGTCTTTTACGGATCATGGCTTTGAGCTGGTGTCGCGAGAAGACTTTATGCTTGAGCGACCGGACAGAAAAATTCCGCACGCCTTTTGTGTCTGGCGGAGAAAATCATGAAAAAACTGGGGCTTCTTTTAATTGCCATTGCAATTGTAATAGGGCTTTTGTTGCCTTGGGCTCAATTGAATTTTGAAGGAGAGGAGATTGCCCAGGTCAATTTTCCCGATTTCAATCAAACAAGCCTTAGTGAAGGAACTGTGCTTTTAAAAACAGATGATAATCCGGTGCGTATCCGGTTTTTTGCTGAATATAAAGTGGGTGGTCTTCTGCCGCCCTTGAAAATTCCTGTCACAGTCAAGCTGAGTGACAAGGATGGTACTTTGATTGGCGCTATTATTTCGTTTTCAACCAAAGGTCATGGTGGTGGGCCGGACCAACCCAAGGTACGAAGTGGTACCAATATTGATGTTAGTGTTCAAAATGACGGGTTGCATAAACTGCAACTCGAATTTGCTCCCAATAAAAATAACAATGGCATAATCAATCCTGATGTAGATAATATAACAGCAACCTTCATTGCAAATGCCAGTCCGGTAAACCAGCCTTATAAAATTCCTGCGGTTATTTTGGCGATGGTGGGGTTTTATCTTATTGTGCGATCACGCAAAAAAAGAAAAGATACACATATAAAACCACGTTGGGGGCGTGGTGCTTAACCTGTTCCGATTTTAGAATCTGATTCCAGGTGTGGTGTTAAGCTGCTTGTTTGTATGGATAATTTCTGAAAAACTTGTGCTTTTCGTCGGCTGCCGTAATGCAGTCTTGGTTTTGGTGGAGCTAAGCGGGTTCGAACCGCTGACCTCTTCGCTGCCAGCGAAGCGCTCTCCCAACTGAGCTATAGCCCCCTAATGCTGGTTTGAGTTTATCCAGCGGAGTGTTGCAACCCAAGGGTTATGGGGTGCAGGATATTTTTAATTCATCAATACTGAAATATATAGTCAGTATTGGTCTTTTTTCGTCGCAGGCTGTTTTATGGCCCTTGATTATTTTAAGTGTCGTCTTCGTCTTTTTCAACACCAACGATTACATCTGACAAATCATCATCTTCATCATCATCTTCAAGGAAGGTGTTGTCGTCTGCTGCATCGTCGTCTTCGTCGTCAATTTCAGGGATGTCCGGAATATCCGGTACATCTTCATCATCATCGTCGTCATTGTCTTCTGCATCATCAAGGCTGATGATTTCCGGACCATCGTCATCAATGACCAAATCATCATCATCATCTGTCGAAGCTTCTGCTTTTTCGGTTTCAGGCGTCTTTTCTGCTGCTTCCGCCTTGGGTGCCACAATGTTGGCTTCGCCCTCAAAGAAAGAAAGCGGATATTCCTTACCTGTATAGGGAGATACGATTGGATCTTTTTCCAGATCGTAAAACTTTTTACTTGTCTCAGGGCAGACCCTTTTAGTTCCCAAGTTAGCTTTGGCCACAATACACCTCTTTGAATGAAATTTTCGTCTTCCTAACCCCCAAAACGACTATTGTCAAAAGCATTTGTGAAGAAAAGAAGATAAGTCTGAATTAACAGGTGATATGTGGGTGACGCAAATCTCTTGCTATGATAGATAACGCCCGAGTTTATTCGTCTTTTCAAGCAAAAGAATTTTAATTTATGTCTACTGAAATAATGCCAAAACCCCTGTCTTCAAGCCGCTCCAAAAGCCTCAAGGGCGAATGCCGTGTGCCGGGGGACAAATCCATTTCCCATAGAGCCTTGATGTTGGGCGGGTTGGCTTTGGGTGAAACAAGGATTTCCGGCCTGCTTGAAGGGGAGGACGTGATCAATACGCTCAATACCATGCAGGCGGTGGGCAGTCTGGCACGAAAAGAGGGGGACGACTGGGTAATGTCGGGCACTGGCAACGGCTTGCTGCTTGCACCCGATGCACCATTTGAGTTTGGTAATTCCGGCACGGGTTGCCGTTTGTGCATGGGGTTGTTTGGGGCTTATGATTTTCCGACAACCTATAAGGGAGACGCATCCCTGTCTTCGCGGCCGATGAACCGTGTATTGAACCCATTGCGCGAGATGGGGGTTCAGGTGTTAGTGCAGGAGGGGGATGGGCGTTTGCCGATCACGCTTCAAGGGCCATGGCAGACTGCGCCGATTGAATATCATGTGCCGGTTCCATCTGCCCAGGTGAAATCTGCCATTTTGTTTGCAGGATTAAACACACCAGGCATTACAACAGTGGTTGAGCCGCACTTGACACGCGATCATACCGAGAAAATGCTTAAAGGCTTTGGCGCTGAACTTGAGGTTGTAAAAGGGACTAATGGTCAGCGCAGAATTTCTGTTGAAGGGCAGGGCAAGTTAATAGGCCAAGATGTTACCGTTCCTGCTGATCC
>CALFBM010000008.1 GCA_937951645.1 uncultured Rhizobiaceae group bacterium | reverse complement strand
ATTTGGCATGATGATGGCACGGGCAAAATCTTTTGCAGAGTGCTCAATCACACCTTCCAGCATTTCACCATCACGCAAATGCAGGTGCCAGTCATCCGGGCGTTTAATTGTAATTGAAGTCATATGCAAAATCCTGAAAATCGGTTATGACTTTTGTATCGCAATGCACCAGCTTTTAAAATCCCATGAGGAGCATTTCCCACATGCAACAACCGACGAAAAATATCATTCAAAATGTAGAAGAACTTGAAGCTCTTTACGGCAAAGCGGGTGAAGCGTCTCTGGTCAAGGAAGTAGCAGAGGTTATTCCCAAATATCGTAGCTTTATAGAACAATCGCCCTTTTGTTCACTTGCCACATCCGGGCCTGAAGGTCTTGATTGTTCGCCGCGCGGTGATGTGCCCGGTTTTGTACGTGTTCATGATGAGCGTACACTGATGATGCCGGATCGGCGTGGTAACAATCGGTGTGACTCGCTGAAAAATATTATTCGTAATCCAAAGATTGCACTTTGCTTTTTAATCCCTGGCTCTTTAACAACCCTTCGCGTTAACGGCCAAGCATATCTTTCAATTGATCCGGAATTGAAATCAAGTTTTGCAGAACAGGGCAAAGAACCCCGCTCAATCATCATCATAAAAACAGATGCTGTTTATTTTCAATGTGGACGTGCCATTGTTCGTTCAAAACTTTGGGATCAAGACATACAGGTTGATCCTTCATCTCTACCAACCCCTGGTGAAGTACTGGCATATCTTTCTGATAATAAAGTGGGTGGCAAGAAATATGATGCAGAATGGGAAGGACGCGCAAACAAGACAATGTGGTAAAAAACCATTGCCTTTGGCTCGGTAACGCATAAAAGTCACCTCATGAATTTCTTTCTTCAAACTGCACCTCAAATTTTCAAGGCTTTTTTTCTCATCATAAAAGGGGATGAAAAAGCCAATGAGCATATCGCAATATCAGAAGCTCATTTCATGCTTTCCTGGCTCATGGTGATTGCTGGGAGTTTTATCTATATGCTTTATTTGCCAAGCGTCTTTGATAATGACGCTGCGCAAGAAATTCTGCCTAAAGACGCAAGTTATCAGGCTTTTAAATCTGCCAATATGATCTCGCTAATCTTTAATCTTTTAGCAGGTTATGTAGTCGTATACCTGCTTGCAAAACCCTTGGAATATTCAGGAAGCGTTCTACGTTATATTATCTCTCAAAACTGGGTTTTCCTGACTACCATTGTCCTGCTGGTGCCACTTTCAACACACACAAGTGCCCTGGATGAAGGAAGCCCATTTGTCAGCCTGCTTATCTTCGTGTTCATGTTTATTTTATTCTTTGCCTACCGAACGTTGAAGATCATCCTTGGTATTAATGGCCCTAAAGCATTTATGGCTCTGCTTGTTTTGCTCTTTATTGAACTGGTTATGGATAAGGCAATAGATGGCTGGTTTGGATTGATTGCTCCGACACAAAGCCAAGTCTAATAACCTACCTTCATAAAATACAGACCATAAGGCGGAGCGACGGGGCCACATCTGGTGCGGTCTAATGCGTCTCGCGCCTCAATCATATCCTGCTTTGACCATTTACCATCACCGACCAATCGGAGCGACCCTGCAAAAGAGCGGATTTGATTATGAAGGAAAGCGCGTGCTTCTGCGATAATTTCAATTTCGGTTTCACTCACACGGTTTACATCCAGTTTATCCAATGTACGAATAGGTGATTTTGCCTGACAATCCGTTGAGCGAAAGGTTGTAAAATCATGCTCACCCACAAGCTCTTGCGCCGCTTCGTGCATGGCATCTACATCCAGTGGAAACCGTATCCACCAGGCGCGTTCCAGATCAACTGTCAAGTGCGCACGACGATTAATGATGCGGTAGCGATATGAACGAAACCTGGCTGAAAACCTCGCGTCAAAATCGTCTGCTACTTCTTCAACCTTGAGAACAGCAATTGGATGACCTGCCAATTTCAAAAGTCCATTGGTGGCTTCCTGAATTTTGTTAGCTGTCCATATTTTTTCAAAATCAACATGAATAACCTGACCGCGCGCATGAACACCCGCATCTGTTCGACCTGCACCAAATACCACAACCTCGTGTTGTGCAAATTGGGTCATGGCTTTTTCGATTGCATCTTGAACAGTTGGCAAGCCCTCCTGACGTTGCCAACCGCGATAGGGCATTCCGTCATATTCAATCGTAAGTTTGTATCGCGGCATCAGATTACGGCCTCGACCTTGTTACCTCTTAGAAACTCTTCAGCCGATTGCGCTTGCTTGCCAGCACGCTGAACTTTGACAAGACGCACTGCACCCTGCCCGCAAGCTATTGTGAGATCGTCACTCAAAACCACGCCTGCATTACCAGAACCGTCTACCAATTCAGAATTTATAATCTTTACCCGTTGTAATTTGCCGCCCAGTTGCATCTCACACCAGGAACCGGGAAACGGTGAAAGCCCTCGAATATGATTATGAACTTCTGATGCTGGCTTTGACCAATCAATGCGGGTTTCTGACTTTTCAATTTTACTCGCGTAGACAATACTCTCTTGCGATTGCTCCGTGAGCTTGAGGCTACCTCGCTCAAGGGCACCGGTTGCAAGAACCATCAAATTTGCCGTCATTTGTGAAAGCGCATCGTGCAGTTCGCCTGCGGTCATGTTTTCTGTAATCAATATCTTTTCACTGAGCGCTACAGATCCTGTATCAAGGCCTACATCCATCTTCATGATGTTAACGCCGGTTTCCTTATCACCCGCCATGATTGCGCGTTGAATGGGGGCAGCACCGCGCCATCTTGGTAGCAGTGACGCATGGCCGTTATAGCAACCCAGGCGCGGCGCATCTAAAACTGCTCTTGGTAAAAGAAGTCCATAAGCAATTACGATTGCAACATCTGCGTTCAGGCTTGCAAATATTTGTTGTTCTTCATCTGACTTTAAACTCTCAGGTGTAAAGGCCGGAATACCAAACTCTTCTGCTTTTTCATGAACGGGTGATTTTTTGAGTTCCAACCCGCGCCTGCCTGCAGGTCTTGGCGGTTGTGAATAAACTGCAACAATCTCATGGCCATGTCCCACAAGTTCTACTAATGAAGGAACGGAGAAATCTGGCGTTCCCATGAAGATAATGCGGAGTGACATCGGTTAAGCCTTTACAAGATGAGCGGGCTTGCTAACCCCTTGCCTGATTGCTTGGCAATCTTGGTGAATTTCTTGACCACCATATCGCGCTTGAGTTTGGAGATATGATCAATGAAAAGATCACCGTTCAAATGATCTATTTCGTGTTGCAAGCATGTTGATAGCAAGCCTTCAGCTTTTATAACCTGATCTTTGCCATCGCGGTCAATATATTTCACCACGCAACCTGCAGGGCGTTCAACTTCTGCATAATAATCAGGAATGGAAAGGCAGCCCTCTTCGTAGGAGGAGCGCTCGTCTGTATAAAATGTAATTTCAGGATTAATCAGGAATATCGGATTACGGCTTGCTTCATCAGAAGGTTCATCATTACGCTGCGGCTCATCGCCTTCGGCCTCATCTTCTGATTTTGCCCGTTGATCGCAATCAACCACAACCATACGCAAGGGCAGTGCAATCTGAATGCCTGCAAGCCCGATACCCGGCGCTTCATACATGGTATCAGCCATATCATCGAGCATCTTTAAAAGCTCAGGGCTAATTTGCTCGACTGGCTTTGATGCTTCGCGAAGGATTGGATCTGGTATATGGATAATTTCTCTAACAGTCATGGAGACGAGATAAGCAATCCGCAGCCTTGCGTCAACTATAACTGACAAGGAATAAAGTTTCTTGTTTTGTTCTTTTTATACAAGTCAGAATCGGTTATGGTTTTCAGATGACTTTAACAGAAGAATTAAACGCGATTTTTAGCCAACCTTATGTAACGCTGGGCTCCAGCACCTTCACGCTTGGGCAAGTGGTTTTATTTGCGCTCACGCTGCTTGGATTACTCATTCTTTATTGGATTTATTCCTCCATTAAAGCAGGCAAACGCCGCGCGGCCAATGAAGCTGCAGCTATGGAACGTGCGCGTCAGGCTGAAATGAAAATGGTGCAATTGGTTGAAAGTCAGAACGAACTGACAGGCCGTCTTCAGGAAATGGGTTCCAGTCTGGTTAATCGCCAGTCAGAGCTTGGCAATGCGGTCAACCAGCGCCTTGATGCCATGGGCGGACGCATTGGGCAGTCAATTACAGATACCACAAAAAACACGCAAGAGAGTTTGGCCAAATTACAAGAGCGTTTGGCCGTGATTGACAAGGC
>CALFBM010000007.1 GCA_937951645.1 uncultured Rhizobiaceae group bacterium | reverse complement strand
GTACTTGATTTAATTATAGAAAAAATGCCGGTCTCAGTCTCGCTTGGGCTTTGGATTACATTTTTGTCCTACGGAATTTCCATTCCGCTTGGTATTAAAAAAGCTGTAAACAATGGTGGTACGTTTGATATCTGGACGAGTGGTGTCATTATTGTTGCCTATGCAATACCTGGCTTTCTGTTTGGTATTTTCCTGATCATCGTTTTTGCAGGTGGTTCATTTTTTGATCTCTTTCCGCTTCGTGGTTTAACGTCAGATAATTTTGATGAGCTTTCCACGCTTGGCAAGATTGGTGATTATTTCTGGCATTTGGCGCTCCCCTTGACTGCGATGGTTCTGTCATCTTTTGCAACGACCACACTTTTGACCAAGAACTCCTTTCTGGACGAAATCGGAAAGCAATATGTGCAGACAGCGCGAGCGAAAGGTTTGAGTGAGAACAAGGTTCTTTATGGTCATGTTTTTCGCAATGCAATGTTGATTATTATTGCAGGCTTTCCTGCTGCATTTATTACGTCATTCTTTACTGGCTCACTCTTGATTGAGACGATTTTTTCACTTGACGGACTAGGTCTGTTGGGTTTTGAAAGTATCGTTGGGCGTGACTATCCAGTGGTATTTGCAACATTGTATATCTTCTCGCTGATGGGGCTGATTGTTAGTCTTATCTCGGACATTATTTATACAACGATTGATCCTCGTATCGACTTTGAAGCGAGGGATGTCTAATGAGTATGGCTGAAAATATCACCGATGTGCCGAGGCAAAAACAACCTTTTTTATCACCGCTTAATCAACGTCGTTGGCAGAACTTCAAAGCAAACCGCCGTGGTTACTGGTCGCTTTGGATTTTTATGACCCTGTTTATCCTGAGCCTGTTTACCGAGTTTATCGCCAACGACAAACCGATTGTTGCATCAGTGGATGGAAAGCTTATCTTTCCGGTTTTTGTTCAATATTCTGAAAATGATATTGTTGAACCTGATGATGAGTTTAATCTTCCAATCGCAAATTTTCGCGATCCGTTTGTGACAGATTACATCGAAGAAAATGGCTGGTTAATCTGGCCACCTGTTCGCTATTCTTTCAACACACCAAACCTGGAGATTCCTGAACCTGCACCCTCAAAACCAGGTTGGTTGTATGATAAGGAAACGCGGTGCGGCCAATATGAAAATGGTTCATCAGATAGAAACTGTAATCTGGGTAACATGAACTGGCTTGGTACGGATAATCAGGGAAGGGACGTTCTTTCCAGGATTATATATGGCTTTAGAATTTCAGTTTTATTTGGTCTGGTTCTAACCTTTGCCTCTGCAATCATCGGTGTATCAGCGGGGGCTGTTCAAGGATATTTTGGCGGTCTCACTGATCTGCTGTTTCAGCGCTTCATAGAAATATGGTCTGCGCTTCCTGTCCTTTATTTGCTACTAATCATTTCATCTGTTCTGGCCCCCGGGTTCTGGATACTTCTAGGTATCCTGCTTTTGTTTTCCTGGGTTGGGTTTGTTGGTGTTGTGCGGGCAGAGTTTTTGCGGGCACGGAATTTTGAATATGTAAATGCAGCACGTGCGCTGGGTGTCAATAACCGCACGATCATGTGGCGACATTTGCTGCCTAACGCGATGGTGGCGACGCTGACCTTCATGCCGTTTATTCTTAATGGATCGATTACGACCTTAACCTCCCTTGATTTTCTGGGGTTTGGGCTGCCTCCCGGTTCTGCTTCGATTGGGGAACTTTTAAAGCAGGGGCAAAATAACCCACAGGCGATTTGGCTGGGTTTGTCCGGGTTCTTCATAATCTCGCTCATGCTTTCGCTTCTCATCTTTATTGGTGAGGCAACGCGCGATGCGTTTGATCCTCGCAAGACATTTGAATGAGGATTAAATGAGCGAACCAATCCTTCAGGTTGAAGATTTATCCATTGCGTTCACCGTGAGTGGGCAAGCTACAACTGCTGTTCACGGTTCCACCTTTAGTATCAAAAAAGGGGAGACGGTAGCGCTTGTTGGTGAATCCGGGTCTGGCAAGTCAATTACAGCACTTTCTGTTTTAAGGCTTCTGCCATCTGCAGCCTCTTACCCATCCGGAAAAATGCTCTTCAAAGGCAAGGATATGTTGAGCGCAAGTGATGATGAATTACGCAAGATTCGCGGTAATGACATCACGATGATTTTTCAGGAGCCAATGACATCCCTTAATCCGCTTCATACGATTGAGTGGCAAATTTCCGAGATTTTGGAATTGCACAAGGGCATGTCTGGCAAGGCTGCGCGCAAGCGCGTGATTGAACTTTTGACGCAGGTTGGTATCAGGGATCCTGAAACACGTCTTAATGCCTATCCGCATCAAATGTCTGGAGGACAGCGCCAACGTGTCATGATTGCAATGGCGCTTGCCAATGAACCTGAGCTTTTAATTGCGGATGAGCCAACTACTGCGCTTGATGTAACCGTTCAGGCGCAAATTCTGGAACTTCTAAAAGAACTTCAGGAAAAGAACGGTCTCTCCATGCTGTTCATCACGCATGATCTTGGCATTGTGCGCCGTATTGCTGACCGTTGTTGTGTGATGCAAAATGGACACATCGTTGAACAAGATATGACTGAGAAAATCTTTACCAAGCCTCAGCATGATTATACCAAGCATTTGCTTTCAGCCGAGCCAAAAGGGTCACCTCCGGAAAGTGATACAAGTTCACCAATAGTACTTGAAGCCAAGGGCATGAAAGTGTGGTTTCCAATCAAGAAAGGCCTGATGCGCAAGACTGTTGATCACGTAAAGGCAGTGGATGGTATTGATCTGACTTTGCGTGAGGGTCAGACACTTGGCGTAGTGGGCGAATCCGGTTCTGGCAAGACAACGCTTGGCATGGCACTTGCCCGATTGATTTCTTCGCAAGGCAATATTTCTTTTGTTGGTCAAGATATCAATGAATATTCATTCAAGCAGATGCGCGGTCTTCGGGATCAAATGCAGGTTGTTTTTCAAGACCCTTATGGTTCACTTAGTCCCAGAATGTCTGTGGGTGAAATTATTGCTGAAGGACTGACCATCCATAACAAGGAACTAAATCGCGATCAGCGCGATGAGATGGTTGTGAATGCGCTTCAAGAGACAGGGCTTGATCCTGAAACGCGTCACCGTTATCCGCATGAATTTTCGGGTGGTCAGCGTCAGCGCATTGCGATTGCGCGTGCGATTGTGCTTGAACCAAGGTTTATCATGCTGGACGAGCCTACATCAGCGCTTGATATGAGTGTACAGGCTCAAGTGGTTGATCTGTTGCGTGATTTACAAAAGCGTCGCAACCTTGCGTATATGTTCATCAGCCATGATTTGAAAGTAGTAAAAGCACTTGCCAATGAGGTGATTGTGATGCGACTTGGGAAAGTTGTGGAACAAGGGCCGGCAAAGCAGATTTTTGAAAACCCGCAAACGGATTATACAAAAGCACTAATGGCTGCGGCATTTGATATTAAAACAAAGTAAAGGGTATGGGCATGAGTAAATCAACGCTTCTGCTTTCAGTTGATTTTACTGCTGCGGAAAAGCTTGGCTCCATTCATGATGGTCTGGATGGCAGGCCTGTTATTGATTGGTCAAAGGGTGAGCGGCCTGAAAGCCTTGCCGGGATCAAATATGCTCTTGTCTGGGAGTTTGATCATGATCTGTTTGACTGTATGCCTGATCTTGAGGTTATCTTCTCGGCAGGCGCTGGTGTTGACAAGGTTCTTTCCAATCCGGCACTTCCAAAAAATATTCCGGTTGTGCGTTTTGTGGACCATTCCCTTACGACGCGAATGAGCGAATGGATTTGCATGCAATGCCTCAATCATTTGCGTCAGCAAAAGCATTATGACGCTGCACAAAAAAAGGCTGAATGGGCAGATGCACCGCAACCTCAAGCGAGTGATGTCAATATTGGTATTATGGGACTTGGTGTTTTGGGGCAGGATGCAGCGCATAAGCTCAAGACACTTGGCTTCAAGGTTTCAGGCTGGAGTCGTACCTTGAAAAAGATTGAGGGTGTAGAGTGTTACGATGAGACCGGTTTGGACAAATTTCTAAACCAATGTCATTACCTTGTTGGGCTTTTGCCTTTGACTGATGAAACAACAGCACTTTTTAATCGTGATTTGTTTTCCAAACTCGCAAAGCACCCCGTATTACCTTCACCAATATTCATCAATGGCGGACGTGGTAAAAGTCAGGTTGAGGTTGATATCGCGCGTTGTCTTGAAGATGGTACTTTGGGCGGTGTTTCTCTGGATGTCTTTGAAACTGAACCACTATCATCGCAAAGCCCGCTTTGGCATTTTGACAATGCCTATATTTTTCCGCATGTGGCAGCCAACTCTGATGTTGCTGCACTTGGGCAATATGTTGATGGTCAGATTAAACGGTATGAGGCAGGCAAGGGGTTGGAGAACCTGGTTGATCCAAAGCTGGGATATTAAACCCAGCCCATAATTTCCCGTTTTACGATGGTTTCAATTACATCCATGCCTTCCTTGCTGTCATTAAGACAAGGAATGTAGGTGAAGTTTTCACCGCCATGTTCGTGGAAAATCTCTTCGCCTTCAACGCCCATTTCTTCCAGTGTTTCAAGACAATCAACAGAAAAGCCCGGGTTAAAAACCGCCAAATCCTTAACACCATCTTGTGCCAGTGCCTCAATGGTTTTGTCTGTATAGGGTTGGAGCCATTCTTCCGGGCCAAAGCGAGACTGGAAACAGGTCAAAAGAAATGTTTCTGACCAGCCCAGTTTTTCACGAAGCAAGCGGGTCGTCTTCATGCAATGGCAGTGGTACGGGTCACCTTTCTTGAAATAGCTTTGTGGAATACCGTGATAAGAAGCAATGATTTTTTCTGGCTTCTTGTCCATTTTCTCAAGTGCATTTTCCAATGATGCAGCCAATGCATCTATATAAACAGGTTCGTCATGGTAGGCTGGAATAGTGCGAAGTGCCGGCATCCAGCGCTGCTTCATGAAATGTTCAAATACCTTGTCACTTACAGTTGCTGTCGTGGCTGCTGAATATTGTGGATATAGCGGGAATACAACAATGCGGTCGCACCCTTGTTCTTTCAGTGCGTCAAGGCGTGATGGAATGGAAGGATTGCCGTAACGCATTGCCCAATCCACTATAATGTCATCGTTGGATTTAAAAATTTCTGTCAGTTTGTCTGATTGTCCGCGTGTGTAGGTACGAAGAGGTGACTCATCTTTTTCTGTGTTCCAGATGCTTTTATAGGCAGCACCGGATTTTGCAGGGCGTACGTTTAAAACAATGCCGTATAAAATTGGATACCAAAGTGCCTTGGGCCACTCTATTACGCGGCTATCTGACAAAAACTCGCGCAGATATTTATACATGTTCTTTTTGTCGTAACCATCAGGAGTTCCAAGATTGACGAGCAATACGCCGACTTTGCCGATGGATACTTTAGGGTGATCTTTGGGCAGCGGACCAATGTCTTTGTTTTTAATCGTTTTTGTATCGTTTTTCTGCAACATAGAACCATTCCAAACTTCGGGAGATGAATGCAAAATAGTGCGGTTTTTATATTTTGCAATGCGGCAGTTGCGTTAAACATCGCCTATTTTGTCATAATCATGCTTTAAACTGTGAGTGAGGCACTAAACAAAACAAAACCCAAAATAAACACGAGTGCTGCACCTGATATTTCAATCACACGATGGATGGTTGCCAAGCTGTTTTGTGCGCCTGTTATCTTGATGGCCACATTTTTTGCACTTACCGCAATCAGTGCAAGGGTTGCAACTGTGATGCCGGTACCAATTGACATGGCGAATGTGGAAAAAATGCCTGCCAAATAAAGTCCGTTCAGGAAAGCAAAGGTCAATACGATGATTGCGCCGGAACAGGGGCGCAAACCAACTGCTATAATTGCTGACCATGCTTCTTTAGCGCCAAGTTTGCCTTCCAGCATTTTTGGGTCTGCGGCATGGGAATGACCACAGCCGCAACTGTCATGGTGCACATGATTTGGGTCTGTATGCTCTTCATATATTTTAATGGGAGCAGGTTTGGCCTTGAAGATTTTTGTCCACAGAAGATAAACCCCAAGCAACATGACAAGGAAATAACTGGTAATTTCCAATGAGCCTGCAAGGTTGGTTGTCTTGATGCCGGTACCTCGTAAAAAGAGCATGATGGCACTAATAACAACGACGGCAGTTATGCCTTGCAGTATTGCTGATGCAAATGACAGGAGAATTCCACGCTTTGCAGCAACCTCATTGGCGAGCATGTAAGATGATATGACAGCCTTGCCATGACCCGGACCTGCCGCATGAAAGATACCATAGGTAAAACTCAGGCCCGTTAAATACCAAAAAGCATTGCCGTCTTCCTTGATGGCTTTCAGCGATATGGTCATTGCCTTGTAAAAAGCCTGTTGCTGTTGCTGGATCCAGAATAATATTCCTGCAAAATAACCTTCCGGTTTTATTGCTTGTTCTGAGCGCCCCAGGCCCAAAGAGCTTTGTGCAAAGGCTTCCGAATGTTGCATTACTATAAAACTGATAGAAAGAACGCATAAAGATGCCAAGACTATACGTTTCAGCATGTAATTTCTGCCCACGAGAAATATTGATCACCCAGTTCGGGTTTTTCCGGATTGTTAAAATAGGCTTCACTTAATGTTTGGGTTCCGCTTGCGTAAAGCTCGTCAAAATCTGGGTTTTTAACTGTTGTTTTACATTGCTCGCCTTGTTTTTTTAAAATGATATTTTCCTCGGAAAACTCAAACGCTACATAGTAACTTGTATCACTTGCTGAAATACGAAGGGGAGCCTTTTTGAAGTCATGTGGATTTTCTGGCTCAATAGAAAAGAACATAATCATCTTCCCATCTTCCATATAGGCACTCAGCTTTTCCGGTTCATAGAAATTAATCACGTCCTTGCCACTGCGAAGTGCTGTATAAAAGTCATATTCCCCAATTGATTCATGAACGGTTTTTGTAATCTCATTCATCTCTTTTTCGTCAAGGGTGCCATCAGCATCGGTATCAAAATCAATAATCAGGGTTGAGGAGAACAGTTCATCAAAACGCCAGACATGGCGCAGTTCTGTAAACTTGCCTTTGTCATTGATAACCACTTCCATATTGGCTTCGACAAAGACATGCGGGTGTGCGTTTGGCAGAGTTGTACTTGTCAATAAAATTGCCAGGGAAGAGAAGATAATCTTAGCGTGTTTTAAGGTCACGAATAAAGTTCCTGAAATTCAAATCAGTTTTGTTTAAATAATACTCTGGAGGCAATTTTTAGGCAATTTGTAATTGTTGCTGTAAAAAAATGTTTAATTTGGGTTCATGTGTCAGATTTGCTTTTTGCTTTAAACCATTGTGCCAGAAAATCCACAAACACGCGTACCTTTCCAGGTACATGTCTGCGATGCGGATAGACTGCATAGATGCCGCCGCCAGAAGGTATGCGATCTTCCAGCAAACTGATAAGTGCACCACTTTTGAGTTCTTCTTCTATTGAAAACTCCGGTACGAGCGTCATGCCAAGGCTTGCAAGCGCTGCACGGCGGGCGACTTCCGGACTGTTAACTTCAATGTTGCCGCGAACCGGGACACTGATTTCCTCACCATTATCATCCAGAAAGCACCAATTTGCCCTGCGCATAAGGTTTGTGTCTACAATGCATGGCACATCGCCCAAGTCATTTGGTGATTTTGGAGCACCGTTTTTTTTGATGAATTGCGGCGTGGCGCACAAGACAAGCCTGAAGTCTGAAAGTTTTTTGGCGATTAAGGCAGAATCTGTCAGGCGTGAAATTCGAATGGCAACGTCATATCCCTCTTCCACCATGTCAACCATGGCATCATCAAGGTTCATGTCGATTGTGATATCAGGATAAGCGGTAGCGAATTCTACAATAGGCAGGCCGATTTCCAGATCTGTGAGAGAGCGAGGCGCGGAAATTCGCAAGCGCCCTTTATGACCCTTGCCAGCTTCGCGAACATTGTCTTGCAAGTCACCCACTTTTTGCAAGATTTCAAGCGCTGATTTATGAAAAACATCGCCTGCCTCTGTAAGTGAAAACTGTCTTGTTGTTCTGTTTAGCAATAAAATACCAAGCTCGTCTTCCAATTCCCGAACATATTTGGACATGAGTGCCTTGGAGCGTCCGACTTTCCTTGCTGCTGCAGAAAAGCCCTGTTGTTCCACGATATCAACGAAAGCCTGCATTCTTGTAAGTGTGTCCAAGGCGGATCCCCTAGCTTATGTTCATCAGATGCCAGATTGCCCATCACTTGCAACAAATGCAATACGTAGCATGTTGGTAGCGCCTGGTGTGCCAAGGGGGACGCCGGCGGAAATAATGACGCGATCTCCGGGCTTTGCAAACTTTTGGCTCGCTGCAATACGGCAGGCTCGGTCGACCATGTCATCGAGGTCATTTGCATCTTCTGTCACCACACAATGCAGGCCCCATACTATGGAGAGGCGTCTGGCTGTTCTTGCAACAGGTGAAAGGGCGATGATTGGAACCGTTGGGCGCTCGCGCGCAGCACGAAGGCCGGTTGCGCCTGAGCCCGTATAACAGACAATGGCTGACAGGTTGAGCGTTTCTGCAATTTGTCGTGCAGCGAGTGAGATTGCATCAGCACCTGTTGGATCCGGTTCAGCCCGCTGAGCAGAAATAATTCCATTATAGTTTTGGTCTTGTTCTATCTGGGTGGCAATTTTATCCATCATGGAAACGGCTTCAACCGGATAATCGCCTACGGCTGATTCAGCAGATAACATAATGGCATCTGCTCCTTCAAAAACAGCTGTTCCTACATCTGAAACCTCGGCTCGTGTCGGGATGGGTGCTGTTATCATGGATTCCAGCATTTGTGTTGCAACGACAACCGGTTTGCCTTCACGACGACAAGCACGGGTCATTTGCTTTTGTAGCCCGGGAACTTGTTCAATAGGAACTTCAACACCAAGATCACCTCGAGCAACCATGATGGCATCTGAAAGTTCTATAATCTCATCCAGCTTTGCCAGGGCTTGAGGTTTTTCAATTTTTGATAAAATACCTGCACGACCCTTTGCTATTTTTCGAACTTCGGCAACATCTTCCGGTCTTTGAACAAAGGAGATGGCAATCCAGTCGACTTCTGCAGCCAGTGCTGCATCAAGATCAGCATAGTCTTTTTCAGTAAGTGAACTTACACCCAGTTCTGAGTCCGGCAGGCTGACCCCTTTGCGGCTTGCAAGTTTTGTACCGTTTACAACTTCGGTAACAGCTTCTTTTGAGGAAGCCTTGATGACTTTCAGGGTAACTTTACCGTCATCAATTAAAATACGGTGACCAGGTTCCAGTGCTTCAATAATCTCTGGATGTGGTATGTGAACTCTTTTTTGTGTGCCAGGTGTATCATTGAGATCAAGAATGATTTGGTCACCTGTTTTTACCGTGATGTTTTCATCAGCAAACTCTCCCAAACGCAGTTTGGGACCTTGTAAATCGGCAAGAATGCCAATGGGTCTGCCAACATTTTTTTCTACTGCTCTAAGCGTTGCAACAAGTTCGTTGAGCATCTCATGGGATGAGTGGCTCATGTTGATGCGGAACATATCAGCTCCTGCATGGAACAATTCTGTAATTTTTTCTTTTGTACTTGATGCAGGGCCCAAGGTTGCCAGGATTTTAGTGCGTCGTTTGCGATGCATTATAACTGCTTTACTGTTGAGGTTGGGATTGTGATTGTTCGGTAAGACGAACCATCCAATTGGATCTATTGCCTGTGTCTATTTCAAAAAAACCGGTTTTAATGTGGCCACGCGTAAAGCAATCCTGAACGCCTTCAATTTTAAACTCGCGTTCATTCGTGCAAAGAAAAACATCGCCGCGCCACTGTCCGCCCTTGTCGGCGTCTTCAGCATAAATGTAATAGAATCTGGAATTAAGATCACCTTCGATCAAAGAACTGCAGGTTTCAGCAGGTACTTGAAACCACCCTTCAGATAACCATTTTTCATTTTCCTTGTAGCCAAGTGCTGCGCCCACCAGGCTTTTTGTATCGTTGCAGATTCTAAAGTCGGCATGGGCGGGCGATGGTATTACAAATACGCTGCCAATTAAAAAAATGGAGAAGGCAATACTTGTTGCCAAGCTTGTAGCGAAGAATTTTTTTAACGCTGCGATCAACATGGTGGTGATGTTATATTCCTGAATTGCGATTCATCTGTTGTATTTGTTGCTTACACTTGATTCCATGTCAACAGAATGACGTTTAAGC
>CALFBM010000006.1 GCA_937951645.1 uncultured Rhizobiaceae group bacterium | reverse complement strand
TCTTTTTCTTGCTATTTTTTGTAATTCAAGCGTAGCAATTCGATCACGTGGCAGTTTGCTGGCCCAAATTATATCCACGCGATTTATTCCGATGTCACGCAGGGTCTTATCGTTCAAATCAAGTAACTGCCCAATTGCGATGCGGTCATTTCGGTATCGACGGTTGGCTTTCTGCCACACTCTGAATTTCCTGAATAACCGGTCAACAACATGGCCAGTTGTATTGGCTAAAGTGGTGGCATCCCTTTTTAGAGTGAACAGGGTCTTGACTTTGATGCTCATGATTAATCTCCATTTACTGTTGTTTGACAGCTGATGGTTATTAATTTAATTTCTAAACCTAACTTTAGGTCAAGGTATTATTTTATAACAAGGGGAAGTCTCATGGCGGCCGCAGTTAATATTACAATAGGGCAGTTGGCAGACCGAACAGGCTTGTCTGTTTCTGCGATCCGTTATTATGAAACGCAGGGGTTACTGTTTGCAGAACGTAGTTCAGGCGGGCAACGGCGATTTTTAAGGTCAGATATCAGACGATTATCATTTGTTCTGATTGCACAACAAGTGGGTTTTACGATTGAGCAAATACGCCAGCAACTTGAAACATTGCCGGATCGCCGAACACCGAACAAAAAAGACTGGAGTCGCATGAGCCGCGATTTTCGGGTTTTGCTTGATGAAAAAATCAATGCTCTTACCCAGATGAGGGAACGCCTGGATGGTTGTATTGGCTGTGGATGTTTGTCTCTTGCCAAATGTAGTTTGTATAACCCAAAAGATCAGGCTTATAAAAAAGGGGCGGGGCCGCGTTACTTGCTTGGTGATACGCCGGAACAAGGTTCGAAGTAGTTACTTTGTCCGTACCGCATTTGTGATGCTTAAGCGCCCCAGCTACCGCGCTCCTTAAGCCATTCAGCAGATTTTTTCATGCCGCCAAATGGGAAGACATGGATTTGTTTTATGGTTGAATTATCAGACAAGGCATCTGCTTCGATTGGATTTACAATTTCATCCGGATCAAATCCCGCTGCCATTGTTAAAATTGCGCCACCACGTTTTTTGAGAAACGAAAGCGAATTACCAACGCCACACATGGCTGCAAATTTTATTAGTGTTGTAATTTTTGCGGGTCCTGCAACGCCCAGATGAACTGGTAAATCAATGCCATGTTTGGCTAATCCATTTGCCCAGCTTGTAAATTTTTCTGCATCAAAACCAAATTGCGTGACGATGCGCAATTCTATGTCGCTTCGATTATGAAACTCTTGTTTGAGTTTTAAAGCCTCAATTGCCATTTCATCCGAGAAATCCGGAGAGCCTTCTGGATGTCCTGCAACGCCCATGTTTTTAATGCCATATTTGTCGAAATAACCTGTTTCAAGCACTTTCATGGTTGCATCAAATTCACCAGCTTCTTTTTCGAGGCCACCGCCGATTACCAATACATCGGTGACACCCGCTTCTTGTGTCATCATTTTAATACGTGTTTCGAGTGCTTCACGGGTTGTCAGTCTGCGAGAAGCAAAATGAGGGACAGCAATGTAGCCCATGCCACCAACGCGTTTTGCGCCCGCAGTAAGGGTTTCAGCGGTATCCGTTCCAACATCGGTAATGTATACGCGTGTGCCTTTTGGAAACAGGCCTTCAAGATCAGGACTTTCCACGGCTTGTTTTGGAGAAATTTCAATGGATGCTGCAATTTTTGTCATGCTCAAGTTTCTTTTCCACCAGATTTAACAAGCGCTACAAGGCGCTCTTTATCATATTCTGCTTCCAGCCTGTCAGCAGCACTTTGTGCTTCGGTTTCCAGATCATCACTGACTTCTACCGGATCAGCACGACGCCACTCTTCCAGATAATCATCCGTTTCTGCGGCACCTGTACGCATGGCACACATGTCTATGGCTTCTGTGAACCGAAGTGAAAGTTCACGTTTTGCAACGTTTCTGCGTCCTGCCTTTACAATTACTTGTGCAGGAATATCGCGCCAATATACAATTTGGAGTTGTGCCATGCCTTGTCCTTTGGGAATCTGTTTCAATCCCTTAAATATCAGTCCTGACAATGTTTGAAAGCAATATTACGAGATGCGTTAACCGCGACGTGCTTTATATAAAAAACGGCGACTTTTTTACATTCCTGCTTTTTATGTGACGTAAGGAGCCTTTAGGCAGTTTTAAAATTATTGATTTACTGTATAAAGCTTGGAGTGTCCCGCAACATTGGTTGTATAGTATGTTAAGCGTTTATAATATTCCATCTTCTCAATCCTTGTTCAGGTTATGTGCCTTTTTCTTGATTGCGCTGCTTGTTGCTTGTGCTTCTCGCCCTGAAGAAGCAAAAAATACCAGAACCATACTGCCCATTGAAGCGGTTGATCCCACTCTTCCCAATGATGCACCCGTTCAAAGGGCGCGTGATAATAATCATACCATATTGGCACTTTCAGCCGGTGGTGCGGATGGTGCCTATGGAGCGGGTGTTCTTGCAGGCTGGACAGTCAGTGGTACGCGCCCTGAATTTGACGTTGTTACAGGGGTTTCCACAGGTGCCTTATTGGCTGTACTAAGTTTTCTGGGGCCGCAATATGATGCACTTGCCAAAGAGCTGTACACCAGCCAAACCAATGATCAAATTTTCAAAAGCCGTGGATTGAATGGTCTTTTCTCTGACAGTCTCTACGATAATACTCCTTTAAAAACGCAAATTGAGAAACATATTACACCAAGACTTCTTGCCGAGGTTGCTGCCGAGCATAAAAAAGGCAGGCGTTTATATGTTGCAACAACAAATTTGGATGCCGGTGAATTGGTTGTTTGGGACATGGGTCTGATTGCCTTGGGAGGAAGGGCAGACCCTGTTCAGCATTTCCAAAAAGTGTTGCGTGCATCTGCTGCTGTTCCTGGTTTCTTTCCGCCAGTTTACATCAAGCCGCAGAAGGGGGTACAACTTCGTCAGGCTCACGTTGATGGCGGAGTCAAGGAACCTCTTTTATATGCAAACTTCATGGGGCGTTCTTCTGCCAACCAAAAGGACTTGTATGTCGTCATAAATGGCACCACACGACAATATAATGATACAAATCCTGTAAAGCCCAAACTTGCCAGTATTGCCCAAAAAACAATTGTTGAGCTTATGCGGGAATTACAATCTGATACGATTTTTCGTCATTATTCCAGGGCAAGGAATACCGGGATTGATTTTCATTTGACTTCCATTCCTGATGATATCCCTATTTCTGACAAGTCGCTTGATTTTGATCCTGAACGCATGATGCTACTCTATGATGCCGGTTTTGAAATTGGTAAAAAAGGCCCGCAGCGGTGGAACACAAAACCACCAAGTGTTTTGCGAGAAACAGGACAGATTGCCAGCAGTAATTAGCGTTTAACGCTTGTTGCTGTTTTGATTGCATCTGATAAATCGCCATAGCCTGTGTAGCGGTATTCGTACTCAAGTCCCATAAATTCTGCTGCAGCTCTGGCATTTGCCTCTAGCTCGGGGTCGTTGGTTTGTGCCAAGTAGAGCGCTGTTGTGTAATTGGAAAAATACATTTCGAGCAATTCAGGGTGTTTGTCCAAACCCAAAGGGCGCTTCATGAAGGTATCAAAATGTCTGGCCAGAAAATCCGTTATAAAGAAGGTTGTAAGATAATCTCCATCAGCGTCATCAAAGTTCTGATTGCCCATGTAAAATGAAAAACAATGGGGCCCCTGGATACGCTCAACGCCATGTTTTTCGCAAACCTTGTCCAGTTCGCCGCCAGTACCGCAATCCGCATATCCTACAAAAACATGCTCAAACCCATCTTCTCTTGCCTTGAGGATCGCCTTGTCCATTTCAGGTGCGATGTGTTCCGGGTGATGATGATAAGATGCAGGCAGGCACTTTAAATCTATGTGATCAAAACCGAGCTGTTCGTTTACAGCCATGACCTCACGCGCGATCATCCCACATGCGATGATGCGTAGAGATGGGGCAGGAGTGATGTCTTGTGTCAACTTTCAACCTTGTCAGTTCAATCTGGTTCTTGTTACAAGTCTGCAAATCATATCATAAAAAAGGGCGCCGTGAGCGCCCAAATTTGAATAATGTTTTAGCTGGTAAAAATCCTTAACCAGCAGCCATCTGGTTGTGTTTCTTGGCCATGAATTCCTTGGCTGTTTCCACGGCAACTGCTGCATCACGACAATAAGCGTCTGCACCAATGGCTGCGCCAAATTCTTCGTTGAGGGGTGCGCCACCTACCAGAATTGTATAATCATCACGCATGCCTTTTTCGACCATCGTATCAATAACGACCTTCATGTAAGGCATGGTTGTTGTCAAAAGCGCTGACATGCCAAGAATGTCCGGCTTGTGCTCTTCGATTGCTGCAAGGTATTTATCAACGTCAGAATTGATGCCAATATCGTGCACATCAAAGCCTGCACCTTCCATCATCATGCCGACAAGGTTTTTGCCAATGTCATGAATGTCGCCCTTTACCGTGCCGATAACAAATGTTCCGACAGAGGAATTCACCGAGCTGTTGGCCAGAATCGGCCGCAGCAAGCCCATACCGCCCTTCATGGCGTTCGCGCTCTGCAGCACTTCCGGCACAAATAAGATACCGTCGCGGAAATCTTCGCCGACAATTCGCATCCCTTCAACAAGCGCATCATTGAGCACCATATTGGCATCCCAACCCCGATCCAGCAGGATTTGCGTGCCTTCGGTGACTTCGGGAATCATGCCGTCATACAAATCATCCTGCATTTGGGCGACAAGTTCGTTGTCGTCTAAGTCCTTAAGGATGATATCTTCGTCTTGATCGCTCATTTATCGCTCCTGAA
>CALFBM010000005.1 GCA_937951645.1 uncultured Rhizobiaceae group bacterium | reverse complement strand
GATGCAGTTAATCCGCCATCTACCTTGATATTTTGCCCCGTGATATAACTTGATGCATCTGATACCAGGAACGAGATTGCCTCTGACAATTCTTCAACCCTTGCATAGCGGCCAGCAGGAATGCGGGCTACGCGATCTTCTTTTTCCGGAAGACTATCGATAAAGCCCGGTAGAATATTATTCATGCGGATGCCGCTGCTTGCATATTTGTTTGTAAAAAGCTTGGCGTAACCTGCAAGGGCCGCACGAAAAATTGCCGAGGTTGGAAAATCCGGATCAGGTTCAAACGCAGCAAATGTTGAAATATTGACGATAGAGCCGGATTTTTGTTTTTCCATAATTGGCAAAACGAGGCGCGTCATGCGCACAACATTCAACATGTAGTAATCCATGCCCAAATGCCAATCTTCATCGCTTATCTCATCAATCGGACCCTTGGGGCCATGACCAGTGCAATTTACAACAGCGTCAATACGGCCAAATTTTTCCATTGCAAGTTCAACAAACTTCTCAAGATCAGCAACCACCAAATTGGAACCTGTAAAGCCAAGACCTCCCAATTCATTACCGAGTGCTTCCCCTTTGCCAGATGAAGACATAACACCAACATCATAACCTTTGGCCTTGAGATTGCGCGCTGAATCCGCACCTATTCCACTACCACCCCCTACAATAAGCGCTACTTTTTCATCTGACATTTTGTTATTCCCTAAGTTTTCTTGGCATCATCAACAATACCCATGGAAGCGGTCGCGCCTTCTCCCAATTTGACTGATGCAAACGGCCCGCCATGGCACATATTGCCCGGGTCTTGATTATCCATTGGCGGTTCATTTGCCAAAACTTCTTTAGCAAATTGCTCCGCATTGTCTTTTGGGCGATATCCAATGAAAGACGCCAGCGCATTATCAACCGGTGCACGGTCATTATTGGAAACACCATAGATAACCGAAAAACCCGTGACAGGTGTATCTATGCAGCGTTGAACAAGTTGTATCAAATCATCATAGGAAAGCCATGAGCCAAGCGCTCTTGCATTGGTTACTTGCGCACAGGACAGAATACGCATGTGTACGGATTCAAGGCCGCGTTTTTCCCAATACATACGACCCAGATCTTCTGCAAAACATTTTGCCAAACCGTAGAACGTATCAGGACGATGCGGCACATCCGTTCCAATAAACTCATTCTTTGGATACATGCCAACAGCATGGATGGATGAAGCGTAAACCACACGCTTTAATTTATGCTGATAAGCCGCTTCCCAAATATTGTAAGCACCCACAAAATTTGGCCCCAACAGTTTTTCAAACGGGCCTTCATCAACATAAGCACCAAAGTGAATAACCATGTCAGCACCTTCAAGCACTTTCATCATGTCATCAAGAGAGGCAAGATCACCTTTGATATAGGTTTCACCTTCATAAAGTTTACCAATATCATCTGCAATATCGGTTGAGACCAGGCTTGTTGCCATTTTCGCAAGCGGTTCACGAAGGTACGAACCCAATCGACCTGCTGCACCTGTAAGAACGAGCTTCATTATGTTTTCTTTCCCAAATTAAATAACTGCTTTTTCGACAAATTTTTCGCCTTTTTCAATACGATCATATCCAAACGGTGTTAGATCAATCGTACGGTATTCATCATAAGTGATCAGTTCCCCAACACCTCGCCCCATTGCCGGAGACTGTTGAAAACCATGACCTGAAAAACCGTTTACAAAAATAAAGTTCTCAACCTTAGTGTGAGGGCCAATAATTGCGTTTTGATCAAACGTGTTAAACGCATAATGTCCTGCCCATGAATTTGTAAGCTTGATCGCTTCAAACTGCGGAATACGGGTCGCTATAATCGGCCAGACATGCTGCTCCCAAAGGGAGTGATCCTGTTCAAAATCATCATAGTCAACGGGGTCATCTGGCGCACCACCAATACTCATCGGGCAGCCTGCCAAATAATACTGGCCATCCGTGCGCATGTGAACACCAGTCGGGTCAATCGTCAAAGGCAAATCACGATCAAGCCGCTGCTCTGCATCAAAGATGAAGGTATAGCGTTTACGTGGCTCAACCGGAATTTCAATACCTGCCATACGCGATGTAACAACGGCACGGGGTCCGGAGCAATTTACAACCTTGCCACATGAAATCACCTCACCTGTTTTCAGCGTTACCGTTTCAACTCCGGTTCCTGCATCATTCAAACCCATGGCAACAACTTCATTGGTGCAATATTCAGCACCATGCTCGCGGGCAGAACGTTTCCACCAGTCAAAGACTGTATTACCGTCAAAATACCCCTCATCAATCAGGTTATGATTGCCCGAAATAATGTCATCCACATTATAAAACGGATAATCGCGTTTGATCTCGGCTGCACTCATGTGCTTTGTTCCAGAACCCAGACCTTGTTGAATTTGCTGTAATTCTTTTAACGTGTTTGAGAATGCTTCATTATCTGCCAAATACATATAGCCATAGGATTGAATTGGAATATTGGGTACGCGTTCATCACCACCAAAAAAGTCCTTGAAATTTTTAACAAACTCGGCTGCAAATTGGGAAATCTTGACATTCACCTCATTTGAAAACTGTTGGCGCATACAGGAGTTGGTGTGTGAGGTTGATGTAAATTCGTATGTCGGGTCACGTTCAACCACAAGAATAGACCCCGTAAAATCAGGGTTTCTCGCAGTCCACCATGCAACGGATGAGCCATACATGGCGCCTCCAACGATCACGACATCATAGGACTTTTGTTTCGGATTTTGCATCTTGGCTGTCATTATACTATCTCCCCAATTTTTACTGCTGCTTCAATTTTATCGGTTTCAGCAACACTTAATCCATAGTCACGTTGTGCCGTTTCAGCAGAAATATACCCTCGCGCCAAATCTCTTTTTACAAGATTAAGATCACGCTCTTTTGGGTCACCATATCCAGCACCACCTGGGAAAGCCAGCATGACTTTCCGCCCATGTGGCACAAACTGTTTGCCCTTGCCATTCATCTTTGAACCATCGTCCTGGGCAATCATGGTTGAGGCACCATTATGCCCACCCTGGCGGCCAAGTGCGGGATGATCGACACGATCAAACATCGCCTGAAAATCAAACTCATGCCCTTCTCGTGCACCGACCTCCATGTATTGACCAAGCCCGCCGCGCTGTTTACCAGCACCACCGCTATCAGGGCGTAATTCCTTGCGCCAGATAATCACAGGCCCTACATGCTCTGTAGCTTCGACCGGCATTGTCATCACACCAGACGGGAATGCCGTTGCATTCAACCCATCATGCTGCGGTCTTGCACCTGCACCACCAGAATTAAAGGTAAGAACTTCCGAACGAACCGCGCGTTCAGGTGCTGGTGCATCAGTACGAGGACGAAGTGATACCTGAAAGTTGCAAAGACAGCCCGCACCTTCTGCCGGAACCAGATTTGGCAAGATTTTGTCAAGCGCATTGTAAACCGTATCGGGTACGAAATGACCAACAATATGACGAAGCGCAACAGGTGCTGGATGGACTGCATTTACAATTGAATTTACTGGTGCCTTGATTTCAAAGGGTGCAAGTGAGGCAGCATTATTGGGTATTTCAGGCGCAATCGCACATTTAAGCGCGTAACAGGCATATGCTTTCGCATAGACCAGCGGACAGTTAATGCCTTTTTTATCAAGACCAGAGGACCCTTCAAAATCTGAAATAATACGATTCTTTTCAATTGTCAGTTTTACTTTAAGCGTAATCGGCTTTGAAAAGCCATCAACAGTCATTTCACCTTCAGCAACTTCTTGTGGCAAGGCTGCTATCCGCTCAAGGGTGGCACGGCGTGAATTTTCCAAAATAAACTCACCAATGCCATTAAGATCATCAAGTTCAAACTCTTCCATCATGTCAATTAATCGGCGATGGCCAATCTCATTACATGTGGCCAGCGCATACATATCGCCAACTAGCTGATCAGGTTCACGAACATTACCGCGAACGATGGCGATAAGGGTCTTGTCCACTTCACCACGCTCGGCAAATTTCATGATCGGGATATACAAACCTTCTTCATAAACACTGGCAGCATCCGCACCAAAACCTCGACCACCGATATCAACGATGTGTGCAGTACAGGCAAAGAAACCCACGTGCTGGCCCTTGAAAAAAGAGGGTGTCACAATAGTAATATCATGAAGATGCCCAGTCCCCTCCCAAGGATCATTGGTGAT
>CALFBM010000004.1 GCA_937951645.1 uncultured Rhizobiaceae group bacterium | reverse complement strand
AGGGTTATTTCTCCACAAATTTGTGATTTTCAGCCGTTGCCCATAACCAAGAAGTATAAGGACAAGCGCCGAACCGATAATAGGCAAATGCCCTACAAATTCTTTCAAGGCTGCATCATTATTACCCTGAAGAATAAAGGCAATGTTTGATGTCAGCATTAAACCTGAAATTGTGAGCATTGTTAAACGTGTAGTGGTACCTAAAATAAGCACAATACCCAAAATGACTTCGCTCATGCCTGCTGAGAGAACCAACAAACGGTCATCAAACAAATCAAAACCAAGTGCTTGCATGAAATTCCACTGATAGTCTGCCAAGAATGCCTGTCCATATAATGCCCCTGTCAATTTCTCTGTCACACCAAGTGTCGTCAGCGAAATCCCGGTGAAAATACGCAAGGCATCAACGGAATAAGTTTTCATTCGCTCATTCAAACTGGAATCAGAAAGATTGTTGAATAGCAAAAACAAGCCAATCCCGAATACATTGGCGTATTCTAACGCGCTTAAAAAGCCAAACTGAATCATGACACCCAGGAATAGAATAAACATCATAAGAGCGGCATATTTGATAAAGCGATTACCAATTAACATAATGCCTATGGCAGCCTGCAAAAATACCATGGCGATGCCAAACTGGCCATGAGCCAAAAGATGTGGCGCGATCAATGCACCTTCATAAGCCGTTAACAAAAAGGACATACCAGTGAAAATACGCATAATCTCAATAAAATCATGCCGTGTTTTGCTATCGGCAATTCGGATCACAGGAAGCTTTATATCCAGAAAAATAGATACTAAAATGGAAGCTATAAGTACGCCAATCCAGATAAGAACAGGCATATCAAACAAATGATAGGCCTGAAAACTCTCAACACTGGCCGTTTCAGTATCCACAAACCATTTAACGTGGGCAGATGTATCTGATGTATAAAGAGCGCCCAGAAAAACAATAAGACAAAAAGAATAGAGCAAATAAGTTGACGTTATTTTTTTCATAATTTGAAGCTCTTCAATTGATAATGTGCAAATTCATTTTTGTAGCCAGACTTTAAGCATAGGTCTTTTTCCCATCTACTGAAAGTGTGTATTTGCGCAGAATTGAATATATCGCAACAACAGTTTTGGCCATAATCCTAAAATAATTCAGGAATTAATCCTCGGTTTATCAAGATTAAAAACCCTCATACCAGCCATCTTGCAAGAAAATATATATGCTTGGTTTGGGCAAGGAGCCGCTGTTTGGCAGATAATTATATATGGCTGCGACAAAATATTTTGGCAGAATGGTGCTTCTACGAAGGTATGTTTTGACCTTGCGCCCTATACTCTTTAAAAGGTCTTTAAGAAGTGTTGGGGTATTAGCCCCTGGTCAAACCAAAAGGCAAAAAACATGTCTAATATCGAGCTGCAGGACAAGCGGCCGCTTTCTCCTCATTTGTCCGTTTACAAACCCATTCCCACCATGGTGGCATCCATCGTTAACCGCATCACGGGTGCTGCCTTGTATTTTGGCACTATTCTGGTTGCCTGGTGGTTATTTTCTGCTGCAACCTCGCCAACCTATTTTAACTGGGTGGCCGGTTTTTTCAGTTCATTCATCGGACGTCTGATTTTGTTTGGCTACACCTGGGCGCTGATGCACCATATGTTTGGCGGGATTCGCCACCTGATGTGGGATATGGGCAAGGGCTTTGACAAACATTTCACCACCAGACTTGCCAAAATTACCTGGGTATTTTCAATTGCTGCCACGATCCTGATCTGGGTCATTGGCTATTCGGTTCGATAAGGAGAACATCATGACAGACATGCGCACTCCTTTGGGCAAGGTTCGTGGTCTTGGCTCTGCCAAGGACGGAACAAGTCATTTTTGGCGTCAACGCGTAACAGCCGTTGCCAATATTCCGCTTTTGCTGTTTTTCATCTGGATTGTCGTGTCACTAAACGGCGCATCACATGCAGAAGTAGCCGCGACACTTTCGCATCCCTTCGTTGCCTTTGTCATGCTCGGCGTTATTTTGTCCGTATGCATTCACATGAAGTTGGGCATGCAGGTAATCATCGAGGATTACATCCATTCAGAAGGCGTAAAAATCATTTGCGTCATCTTAAATATCTTCTTCTGTTCAGCGATTGGCATCGCCAGCGCATTTGCAGTTCTTAAACTCGGTTTCGGAGGCTAATCTTAAAGATGGCAACCACAAGAAAAAATACAAAGACAAAAGCCACTCATAACGGCTCCCAAAATGGGAAAAAAGCCTATGAGTTTGTAGACCATTATCATGATGTTGTGGTCGTTGGCGCTGGCGGCGCAGGACTTCGCGCAACATTGGGCATGGCAGAACAAGGCTTGTCTACTGCCTGTGTCACAAAGGTTTTCCCAACCCGCTCACACACTGTTGCTGCGCAAGGCGGTATCGCCGCTTCCCTTGGAAACATGGGACCTGACAACTGGCAATGGCATTTATACGATACGGTAAAAGGCTCTGACTGGCTAGGCGATGTCGATGCGATGGAGTATCTGGCACAAGAAGCGCCGGAAGCTGTCTATGAGCTTGAACATTACGGCGTTCCGTTCTCACGTACTGAAGAAGGTAAAATCTACCAGCGTCCTTTTGGTGGCCACACCACGGAATATGGCGAAGGCCCTCCTGTACAACGCACCTGTGCAGCAGCAGACCGCACAGGCCACGCAATCCTGCACACGCTTTACGGCCAATCACTAAGACATAACGCAGAATTCTACATTGAATATTTTGCAATTGATCTCATCATGTCAGACGATGGCACCTGTACAGGCATCATTGCATGGAACCTGGATGATGGCACCATTCACCGCTTCAACGCCAAGATGGTTGTACTGGCAACGGGTGGTTATGGCCGTGCATATTTCTCAGCCACATCTGCCCACACCTGTACGGGTGATGGCAATGGCATGGTCGCACGTGCCGGCCTTCCGCTACAAGATATGGAGTTCGTGCAATTTCACCCAACCGGCATTTACGGTGCGGGCTGTTTGATTACAGAAGGTGCGCGCGGCGAAGGCGGTTATCTGACAAACTCCGAAGGTGAACGCTTCATGGAGCGATATGCGCCAACCTATAAAGACCTTGCATCCCGTGATGTGGTTTCACGTTGCATGACCATGGAAATCCGCGAAGGTCGCGGCGTAGGTGCAAAGGGCGATCACATTCACCTACACCTGAACCACCTGCCGCCGGAAACACTGGCACAGCGTTTGCCAGGCATTTCTGAATCAGCGCGCATCTTTGCAGGTGTAGATCTTAACAAGGAGCCCATTCCGGTTCTACCAACCGTGCACTATAACATGGGTGGCATTCCAACCAACTATTGGGGTGAGGTTCTGAACCCGACAGCAAAATCACCAAACGCAACAGTACCTGGCCTGATGGCTGTAGGCGAAGCTGCTTGTGCCTCTGTTCACGGTGCAAACCGTTTGGGTTCGAACTCGCTGATTGACCTTGTTGTATTTGGTCGCGCAGCTGCAATCCGCGCAGGCAAAACCATTGACCGCGATGCACCGCTGGCCATGCCAAATCCAAAAGCATGTGAAAAAATCATGGACCGCTTTGACGTCAAACGCCATGCAGATGGCGGCACACCAACCGCAAGTCTTCGTGATGAAATGCAGCGTATCATGCAGGAAGATGCAGCCGTTTTCCGCACGAATGAAACCCTGAAACAGGGTTGTAAGCGTATGGATGCAGCTTATGCAAAACTGGCAGATATCAAGGTAACGGATCGTTCCATGATCTGGAACTCGGATCTGGTAGAAACACTTGAACTTGATAACCTGATGCCGTCCGCGATTACCACGGTTTATGGCGCACATGCGCGCAAGGAAAGCCGTGGTGCCCATGCCCATGAAGATTATAAGGATCGTGATGACAAAAAATGGCGCAAGCATTCACTCGCAACCGTGGATGAAAAAGGCAAGGTTAAACTGAGCTACCGCGATGTAAATACCAAACCACTTACGGCCCTTAAAGACGGCGGTATCGACCCAAAGAAAATTCTGCCAAAAGCACGGGTTTACTAGGAGCAATATCAGTGAACACGATACTCGCAATCACAGTCGGCCTCATCATCAATGGCATTATTGCCTTTGGCATCGCCAAGGTTTCAAAAAACCTATGGATGGTTGCAGCGCTTGTGGTTGTTTTTAAAGTGCTTGAAATTATTTCAGGCAAATATTTGGGCATTCAAAACATGGGCAGCATAGCCTCTTGGGCGGTAACGCTCATCACAGGGTTCTTGTTTTTCATGATTACAGTACAACTTCATTTTTATCTGCGCCAAAGGGCAACAGAAAGAAATGAAGAACCAGAAAACAACAAGGTTTAAACAAATGGTCGAACTCGCACTTCCAAAAAACTCCACAATCAACGAAGGCAAAACCTGGCCAAAACCTGATGGTGCCTCGAACCTGCGTGAGTTTCGTATTTATCGCTGGTCACCGGATGATGGTCAAAACCCGTCAATTGATACCTATTTTGTTGATATGGATGATTGCGGCCCTATGGTTCTGGATGGCCTGTTATGGATCAAGAACAACATCGACCCAACGTTAACACTTCGCCGTTCTTGCCGTGAAGGCATTTGTGGTTCTTGCGCAATGAACATTGACGGCACCAACACCCTTGCCTGTACCAAAGGCATGGATGAAATTGCCAATTCGGTAAAAATATATCCGCTACCACACATGAAAGTGGTAAAAGACCTCGTGCCGGATATGAATAACTTCTACGCACAACACCGCTCAATTCAGCCCTGGTTAAAAACCGAGAGCAACCAGCCACGCACCGAATGGCTACAATCAGAAGTAGATCGTGAAAAGCTTGACGGACTGTATGAATGTATCCTTTGTGCATGTTGCTCAACATCCTGCCCATCCTACTGGTGGAATGGCGATCGTTATTTGGGGCCCGCTGCACTTCTGAATGCCTACCGCTGGCTAATAGATTCGCGCGATGAAGCAACAGGCGAACGACTGGATGATCTGGAAGACCCGTTTCGCCTATACCGCTGCCACACCATCATGAACTGTACACAAGCCTGCCCCAAGGATTTAAATCCCGCCAAGGCAATTGCACAGATTAAAAAGATGATGGTTGAGCGTCGGGTTTAAAGTTTGCAAAGCAGTTCCCAAAACAAGGTATCCCTTGTTTATGATTTCAAACTTATGGATCAAAGCCTTATTTGCAATTTTGTATCTACTTCTTACTGGGGTAAGGGGCGTACTCACGAAGAGGTTATAAAATCCATTCAAAATTCTTATCCGGTTGCACTCTTTTTTGACAAAAAACAGATCGGATTTGCCAGGGCAATATCTGATCAATGCTACCTGGCTTATGTCTGCGACGTATTCATTGTTAAGGAATTTAGAAAACAGGGCTATTCAAGAATAATTATGGATGCACTTATGGATCATCCAAAACTCCGTACTGTTACAAAATGGATGCTGGCTACGCGAGATGCAAAAGGTCTCTACGAAAAACTTGGTTTTCAGGACTCCAAAGATGGCCAGTATATGGTTTGCGAAAGGAATTATTATGGGCATGCTTAAAATTACCTCTTTGGCCTTGTTCACCGCACTTGGAATTAGTATTGGAGCAGTGCCGGGCTTTGCATCTCAAGGTTTTGTAAAAACAAAGGTATCTCTCGGTTCAAACAGCTACGAAACAGCTCACCTGAAGAAAAAGCGCAAACATAGACATTGCCATACCAGTTACATAAATCAAAAACTGGTAAAAACGTGCCACAGACACCGTCATTGGATACTACACCACATTCGCAAGAGCTGATTGGCAATCCCGGTTTGTTGGCATCATGTCTTTTTGCCTGGATGTCATGGTGGTTACATTCACGCCAGTATAAAAACAACGTGAAGGACTAAAGCCTTTTCTTTGCCACATCAGTCACTTAGTCTTCACATAATAATGATTTTGGGAGTAACTGACTTATGCGTATTTTAATGTCTACAATTACACTTTTCATGACTGGATTTTTTCTAATGGCCACGGCACAAGCACAAGAAGGCTGGATTATCAAAGACAGCAATAACTCGGTTTCTGAAACTGCTGACAAACTGGTTGGCATCATCGAAAACGCGCCGCCAAAACTCTTTGCGCGCGTCGACCATGCTGCTGGTGCCAAATCCATCGATATGGAACTGGCTGACAGCACGCTCATTATTTTCGGCGCACCACAAATCGGAACGCCAATCATGCAAGAAAACATTCTGGCAGGTCTTGATTTGCCAATCAGGGTTTTGATCTGGGATGATAATGGCCAAACAAAAATTGGCTATCTTGACCCTGAAGCATTGAAAGCACGTTATTCAATTGAAGGCGCTGCAAAGGCCTTTGAAGGCATGGCAGGCGCAGTCGCAAAAATGACAGATGGTGCTGCGAAGTAGGTTAAATTACAAGCAGCAGCTCTGGGCATTACAGCAAATCTATCTCGTTATTATCTCTGGCCCCATCATGGTTGTTGGGAGCCACGTCGAGATGATTGGAATGTAGGTCACCATAATCAGGAAAATAAACATAATGCCTACCCACGGTAGCGCTGCCTTGACCACATTGGTAACCGACATTTGAGCAACGCCTGCAGTCACAAACAGATTGAGACCAACAGGTGGCGTAATCATTCCGATTTCCATATTAACCACCATGATGATACCAAGATGAATTGGGTCGATACCAAGCTCCATGGCAATCGGGAAAACCAGTGGCGCGACAATAATAAGCAGACCAGACGGCTCCATAAACTGGCCGCCAATCAACAAAATGATATTTACGACAATCAGGAATGTAATCGGGCCAAGACCTGCAGCCAACATGGTTTCAGTGATTGCCTGAGGAATTTGCTCTTCTGTTAGCACGTGTTTCAAAATCAATGCATTCGCGATAATGAACAAAAGCATGATGGTAAGCTTGCCCGCTTCAAAGAGAGTATTCTTTGTATCAGGATGGAACCATGCGGTTAGAATTGCTTGGGGCTTGCTCAATATCGAAGTGTTGTTCTCATTGCCGGTTACAGCCAAAGGACCCATGTCGCGGTAAACAAAATTTGCAATAAAGAAAGCATATATGGCCGCAACGGCAGCAGCTTCTGTTGGTGTAAAGATGCCCCCGTAAATACCACCAAGAATAATAATGATTAAAAACAATCCCCAAAAGGCATCTTTGCCTGAAGAAAGAATTTCCCGCACTCCTGCAAAAGGTTGAGAAGGAAGCCCCTTCACTTTCGCCCAAATGAAAATACCAACCATCAACATCAAGCCTGCGAGCAATCCTGGGAAGACGCCTGCCAAGAACATGCGACCAACAGAAACATCCGTCGCAGCCGCATATACAACCATAACAATGGAAGGCGGAATAAGAATGCCAAGCGTACCGGCATTACAAATCACACCTGCTGCAAATTCCTTGGTGTAGCCGGCTTCCCGCATACCGGCAATAACAATCGAACCAATTGCTACAACCGTTGCAGGCGAGGAACCCGAAAGTGCTGCAAACATCATGCAGGCAAAAACCGAAGCAATTGCAAGCCCTCCGGAAAAATGCCCAACGCAGGCATTGGCAAACCGGATTATCCGCCTGGCAACACCACCGGTGGACATAAAGCTTGATGCCAAAATAAAGAACGGGATGGCAAGCAATGTGTAGTGGCCATCAAAAGCTGAAAATAATGTCTGCGCGATGGAAGCAAGTGATCCGTCTGAATATACCAGCAAGAAAATCATGCTCGATAAGCCAAGCGAGATTGCAATCGGCACACCAATGAGCATCAGCCCTATAACAAGGGCAAAGAGAAGGATAACATCCATTAGCCCTGCTCTCCTTCCCGTTTATTCTGTCCAATCACCTCTTCCATCAATTCTTCTGCTTCATGACTGGCAATAAGTCCGACCTGTTTGCCTGCAATTATACGCCAGGTCGCTTGAATAAACCTGAATAAAAGTAATGTCATGCCAATCGGCAAGGCTGCATAGGGTATAAACCGGGGCAATTTCTCATAAGCCTCACCGTCATTGAAAACATCTTTTAACCAGGTGAGAAAAAACGGAACAGGCAAATCATCCGTTTCATAAAAAGCACGCTTGCCGATAAAAGGTGACCAATAATCCAAGGCCCCCTTTAACAAGAGCGCTGCAAATAGCAGACATGCTGCACATGCAATCAAGGTGAGAGCCCTGCGAACAGGCGTAGGCACCATAACCAGAACAATATCCACACCAATGTGGAAGGTCTGCTTCACACCATAAGAAGCACCAATTAAAACAAGCCACGCAAACAAAAATACGGTGGCTTCAAGACCCCATAGAATATTTGCATTAAAGATATAGCGTGCCACAACATTTGCGAATGTGATTAAAGTCATCAACCCAAGCGTAATGGCAATGAAGGTTTCTTCTATATTATCAATAAAGGATTTTGATTTGGAGTGCATCATTTAGGGCCTAAATTTATCCTGCGGCAACGCACAAGGCCGCCACAGGATAGACTTCAGTAAAAAGTCCTGCGTTTAGTTTGTTGCTTGAGCAGCAGCAATCAAGTCTGCGCCGATATCGCCTTCAAACTTTGCCCAAACCGGTTTCAACGCATCAACCCAAGCCTGACGTTGCTCAGGAGTAAGTGTGCGAACAACACCGCCTGATTCAATGATTTTGGCCTTGTTTGCCTCATTCACTGCAAAAGACTCTTTGTTGCGGCTTTCTGTTACCTCTTTAAGAATATTTGCAAGCTGGTCACGAACACCCGCATCAAGGCCATTCCACCACTCATCTGATGTCACCACAAGATAGT
This sequence comes from uncultured Rhizobiaceae group bacterium, assembly GCA_937951645.1. GTDB lineage: Bacteria > Pseudomonadota > Alphaproteobacteria > Rhizobiales > Rhizobiaceae > JAALLB01. The sequence goes on along the minus strand of CALFBM010000004.1, from coordinate 158 downwards.
CGATAATACCATGATTGGTTTCCGTAGTACCATCCTGAACTTCAAAGAACTTCTTGCCATAAATATTTGACCAGGTGTTTTCCTGACCATCAATAACCTTGGTTTGCAGGCCACCATAGACTTCCTTGAAAGACATCTTTTGTGGTGATGCGCCTAGT
>CALFBM010000003.1 GCA_937951645.1 uncultured Rhizobiaceae group bacterium | reverse complement strand
GAAAATCATGTGCTTTCTCATAAATTCAAGTGTGTCGTGTAAAGCCAAAACAAGCCAATAAGTCAACCATCAGCACTTGATAACGGCACAAACAAAAATGGCCGCGCAAGGCGCAGCCATTAAAACTTCTATTTGCGCTTTTTAAAGTTAAACGCCGCGTGCGACACGCTCGATTTCTTCGCGTACAAGACGCTCAACCATATTTGGAAGGTTTTCATCCAGCCATTCACGAAGCATAGGGCGGAGAATTGCTTCTGTTTTTGCATCAATATCATCCATTGCACTGCGCTTAAGACGGTCAAATGCTCCTGACACAGCACCGTCTGCACTCGGCGACATTAGTGCACCTTTAAAAGCCATTTCTTCTTCAACAACAGCTTGCACAGTGGCTTCCATTGAAGCTTGAGAGTCTTCAAAAGCTGGCGCAGGAATAGCCTCTGCCATTTCAACATGACGAACTTCTTCTTCCTGGGTCACTTCAATCGATTCAGCTTCTAAAGCTTCAGGCATATTAACCTGTTCAGTTATTTTTCCTGCAATTGAAGCAAGAGAGGGAGCAGGTTCCTGTGATACAGCATTCCCATATATAGGCTTTGCAGTTTCCATATTTTTCTCCTCGGCTGGAGTTGTTTCCGCAACACTATTCCAAACACTTTGTTCAGGCACCTCTGGTTCAACCATCTCTGTCATGACATGGCTTTCCTGCTCCATCGGCGTTCCAGTACCTACTGTTTCTGAAATACCTGCAAGAGAAGCTGCCATTTTTGCAGCGTCATTACCAGAAGTTGCAGTATCGGCAGTATTATCAATTATGGGAGCAGGTTCTGGCTCAACTACTTGCTCCATAGAAGCAGATTCCTCTGCTTCAGGTGCATTGCCTTCTTCTGAAATTATTTTTCTAATGGAAGAAAGAATATCTTCCATTGAGGGTTCTTTTACCGCAGCTTCACCCATTAAAAATCTCCATATTCTAAACTTTCCCCACATAAGCCTCGAAAGACTCAATATTGCGAATCAATATACAATATTTGTCGCAAAAGAGGAAAATAACAGTTAACAGGAAATTATTCAGTATAAATAAAGACTTATCACCAGATTAAAGTATTTATAAAATAAGCCTTGTTTAGTTGCCACTAGGGGTGCGCAATCCAAACCATTTATCTTCAACAGCCTTTTGATGCACTTCAGGCTTATAAACAGCAACCTGGAGACCCAAAGTCTTGGCACTCAGGCGGCCAATTGCAGATAAAATTGCATAGCCGGCAACTTTCAAGTCACGATTTGAGTTTGCAAGTGAAATTTGGGCATTAATAACCTGGGTTTGAGTATCAAGTACATCAAGCGTGGTTCTCTGACCAACTTTGCGTTCTTCAACCGCCCCTTCAAGCGCAAGCTTGGCAGCCTTGAGCTGTTCCTGGTTTGCAACCAATGAAGCCTTAGCTCCTTCATATTGACTATAAGCAGAAACAACTGCAGCCCTTACACTATCAACACTTTCATCAACTTGAATTCTGCGCTGGCCAAGGGTTTCCTTATTCTGCCTGATTTGCCCCGACTGCGCACCACCTTGATAAATGGGAACCGTTAAAGTTGCTGTAACAGATTGGTTATTTGTAACAGTGGTCGTTGTACTTTGATCAAAGTTGCGGGTTGCAGAAGCTTGTAAATCAACTCTTGGCAACAAACCACTTTCGGCAGATTTTACATTAAAAATCGCTTGATCCACCAAAAATTCGGTAGACTTGATAGCAGGGTGTTCTCTTTGGGCAATTACCATGCCTTTTCCCGTAGACACAGGAAATTTTCTGCCCACACCTTTTACTGGAGAAAGCTTCTTTGGATCATTACCGATAATTTGGCGGTAAACTGCTTCACTTGATTTCAGGTTTGCTGCAGCAAGACTCACCGATGCTTGTGCTGCAGCACGGCTGGCACGCGCTTGTGCCACGTCTGTCCTGGTTGCTTCACCTACATCAAAGCGTGTTTGTTCAGAACGCACCTGCTCATTCAAGAATTCAAGACTTTTACGTTGAAAGGACAAGATTGCCCTGTCTCGCAAAACATCAAGATAGGCAGCAGCGCCGTTAAAAAGAATATTTTGTTCTGCATTCCGCAATGCCTGTTGCGAGGCACTAACAGCAGCCTGAGCAGAATTTACATTGTTTTGTGTGAGATAACTATCCCAAAGCGTTTGATTAATCACGACACCAAAACCACCTGGGGCAAGGTTAGTCTCGGTTCCACCCAATGCAGCAAATGTTGTGTTGGAAGTAGTTCTGGAAAGACCAATATTTGCATTGGCAGTAATTGTGGGTCGATATCCGGATTTGGCAATCGGAACACCTTCATCCACTGCACGAGTAGCAGCGCGCTGCGCGTTAAGTGTTGGGTTATTGTTATAAGCTGAGGCTAATGCACTGTTAATGGTTTCAGCAAATGAGGTATTAACCTGGGTTAATGCCAAAGCTATCCCAAAAGAAACAGGGATTGCGCGACCAAAACCAGTTCGCAAATTACGCAATACAGACATTTCCTCAAAACTCCTGTGCTACGCACAAAGACGGTTAAACAGCCCTCCCAGCGTAAACATACTCAAAACAAACTTAGGGTCAAATTAAACTTTGAACGATGTTAATAAGTTTTATCCCACAAAATGATTACAAAACCCTAAAAGGCAAACTCTTTCGGTTTTTCAAACCCCGGAAGTGGCTTGATTGAACAATTCATAACTTGCCTCTCACTCACCAAACTGTCATTTTTACAATAAAGCTTCGCAACTGCTGAATTACCAACACCTTCAACACAAACCAGACGTCCCCCCTCACTTAGTTGGTCAAAATACACATTAGGCAAAACTTCAATAGCACCGTTAAAGAAAATCACATCATATGGCGCTTCTTTGGAATATCCCGCAGACATGGCTTTCTTTAAAACAGCTACATTCATGTATCCAAGACGAGACAACGTATCTGTTGAAAATTCTACAAGCGCCTCATCTTCTTCAATTGCAACAACTGATGAAGATAATAAAGACAAAACAGCACAAGAATACCCTGAGCCTGATCCAACAACCAAAACAACATCATCTTTTTCAACAGATGCCAATTGCGCAAGTTTTGCAAACGAAGCTGCCTGCATCAAAAAACGCTTACCGGAAGATATATCATCCAAGAGCAGATCTTCATCTATATATGCCAAAGGCTGCAAACAATCAGGAACAAACTCTTCACGCGGAACGCTAAGCATGGCGGATATCAATTCATGCTCCGTCACATCACATGTACGAACCTGACAGTCCACCATATTTGAACGTGCGTGGTCGAAATCTATCATAGCGTCGATCTTCCCTATAACGACATCTTGTCTATAATTTTGTACAAGGACAAGTGGGTATCCTTGAATATTGGAGGCATCGCCGAGAATCGAACTCGGGTTGACGGATTTGCAATCCGCTGCGTCACCACTCCGCCACGATGCCAACCGAAGCTTTCTTCGAGTGTTTGTGCCTAACTGTCAAGATGAAAATAAGGATTATTATGTTCAGGCAGTTTTTTTTCCAAACTAAGGACAATATCGACACAAGTTTAAGTTATAAGAGGAAATTTATATTTTGAAAGAAAGTGGCTCCCCGGGCAAGATTCGAACTTGCGACCAATTGATTAACAGTCAACTGCTCTACCACTGAGCTACCGGGGAACGTTGGCGCATATAACAAGTCAAATACCGATTTGCCAAGTGCCATTTTTCTTTTTTTTACGTTTATTTGCAAAATAAACGATTAAGAACTCAAGAAGCCTCAAAATATGGTTTCTATTGGATAAAAAAAGGCCTGTTCAGGTTTTGTCAGACAGGCCTTTTATGTAATTTATATTCTTGGCCTAAAACAAGCCTTGTACATCGCCATTTTTGTCCAGCATGATTGCTTCTGCTGACGGGGTTCTTGGCAGGCCTGGCATGGTCATGATCTCACCGCAGATGGCAACGATAAAGCCGGCACCTGCAGATAGACGTACTTCACG
>CALFBM010000002.1 GCA_937951645.1 uncultured Rhizobiaceae group bacterium | reverse complement strand
CCAACAAAGCTCCAGCCGCGTTTTTTCAAGTCCTTGGAAATTGTTGCTGAAATATCTGTTGAGCCTGGAACGTCTGAAATTAGTTTAAACGAAGCTCTGTTCTCAGGTTCATAGCTCCAGAAATGTTTGGCAAGGGAACCTTTCTCTTCGATCAGTTCAATGGCTCTTTGTGCATTGTTGATGGTTGATTTAATCTTGCCACGATGGCGAATAATGCCTGCATTCAAGACCAGATTTTCAATATCGTCCTCACCCATGGCAGCTACTTTTTCAATATCAAATCCGTGAAAAGCCTCACGGAAGTTTTCGCGTTTGGACAAAATTGTGTACCACGACAAACCAGACTGAAACCCTTCAAGGCAGATTTTTTCAAACAGGCGCGTATCGCTGTTAACGGGATTTCCCCACTCTTCGTCGTGATAAATTAGATAGTCTTTCTGGGGGCCTGCCCAAAAACAACGATTTTTTCCGTCTTCGCCTGTGATTAATGGGGCTTTTTCTGTCATTTTGGGTTTCCACCATATTTCAATCAATTTTGTGCTTAAACCAAACTAAATGTTTTACTGCTCCATGTGAAACAGTTATTCAATATGACCAAGAAGTTTTTTAGTAGGCAGTATCAATCTTGTTTTCAGGGCAACTTATCAAAAACATCAAACAAAAATCCGTCATGGCAGGATTTATATGTTTGTTGTTCGTTGCACCAGCGCATGCCTTAAGCGATGAGGAAGTCAAACGTGGATTTAATTTAACCGTGTTCGGCGCGGAAATTTCGCCACTTGGAATACAGTCGCGATATGTTCACAAGTTCCGCGATGTAGTCAAGTTTCGCATTCATGATTTCTCATCAAAAAACCGAACCCGCTCCATCAGACGCTTTATCAATAATCTTGAAAAGCAAATTGCAGGATTAAAGGTGCGATTTGCAGATGAGGATGAGCGCGCCAATTTCAACATTTATGTTGTAAATCGTTCCGACTATATCAATACTGTTCGTGAAAAAATTGAACGGCGCAGCAATGCAAGGGTACCGGGCAAATGTTTGGTAAAATCCCGTTTTTCACGTGCGGGCATGATACAATCGGATGCAGTTATTGTTTCTGATGAAGGGAGAACGCTTTTTAGACGATGCCTGATTGAGGAAATCCTTCAGGGACTGGGGCCTTTAAATGAAGACATAAGCCTACATAAAAGCGTTTTCAACGACACCTCCAAACATACAAAATTTACTGATTTCGACCGATTAATTCTTAACATGCTCTATGATGAGCGGATCAAGAATGGCGCAAGCCTGCGTTCTGTTTCAAAGGTACTTGATGAGGTTTTATCAGATACAAAGCGCCGCCTTGGTCTTTAATATTTTGTTAACTTAATCCCAAAAGTATTCGTTTACCAAGTATGAATAAAACTTTAATTTCTTTGTAAAGATTCATAATTTCGAACACCTAGTGATGCATTCTGTGGTTACCTTCGAAAAGCTCGAAAAGCTTTCCGTTCAATGATGATTATGTAGTGAGTACGTCATGACCAAGAAACCTATTCTGCTGCTTAGTGCGGCACTTTTTGCTGTTCCCATAGGCATTGCCAATGCAGGGGATCGTTATTCAACACCACCTGCTGTAACGCTTTCTCCTGATCTGTCTTCCCCTTGGGTTTTGCAACTCAAGAAACCGACACAAAACGGACAAAAGGCTCGTGTTGGACGGGTTGCCCCAAAGGCCAAAGTAATACGGCAAGTCAAAAAACGCAAATCTTCCTGGGGTGTAAAAAAACAACGGACACAAAGGCGTGCAGTTCGTGCGACCGGTATTTTTGCTGGTCTTAATACAGCACCTTCAACAACACCAAGAACGATTTATCGCAAGAAAAAGCCTGCCACATATAATCGTGTTGCTTCTGTGCCAAGAGCCAATCAATCACCGGTGCAGCGTCCACTTGATCCTCAGTTTTTACCACAAATGGTTTCTTATAATACAAGCCAAAAAGCTGGCACGATCGTAATTAACACCAACACGCGGCATCTTTATTTGGTAATGGGCAACGGCAAGGCAAGGCGTTACGGCGTAGGCGTAGGCAAACAAGGCTTTGAGTGGAGCGGTACGGAAAAAGTCACCCGCAAAGCTGAATGGCCAAGCTGGACACCGCCCAAGGAAATGATTGTTCGCGAACGTAAAAAAGGACGAGAACTGCCTGCTTTCATGCCAGGCGGCCCGGAGAACCCAATGGGTGCTCGTGCCATTTATCTTGGCAGCACGCTTTACCGCATCCATGGAACCAACCAACCCTGGACCATTGGCCAAGCCGTATCCTCAGGCTGTATCAGAATGCGAAATGAAGATGTAATGGACCTTTACGAGCGCGTCCAGCGCGGTGCCAAGGTGGTTGTTTCCTAGAAAAACAGTCTCAAACCTAAAAATTCCGAAAGGCAGAAAGCAAACTTTCTGCCTTTTTTTCTAACCAATTGAATCCATTAAGTAAATGATAGCTTTCGGGCGCTTTATCCTGAATTTGATTAAAACACGTCTTTTCTGTGGCTTGTTTGTGATGATTTTTCCTATTAAAAAGGACTTAATTCGAATAATCAATTCCTAAGCGAGTGATGACAAGATGATTTCAAGAAGAGATACTTTAAAAGTACTATTGGGCGGCACTGCAATTGCTACAAATTTTGGTCTTGTCAGCAATGCGTTTGCCCAGAAGGAACGTGTTTACAATTATGCTGATCAACGCTGGGAAGAAGTTGACCTGAGTGTCATTCGTACTGACCGCCGCGTTCCTTCAAAATACAACCGTAAAAATGTGCGTATCAATACTAAGCATCCTGTCGGAACCATTATCATCCATACAGACAAGAAATTCCTGTACCATATAACCAGCAAAAACAAGGCCACGCGTTACGGCGTAGGCGTTGGTCGTGAAGGCTTTGCCTGGAACGGGGATGCAACCATTAAACGCAAAGCAGAGTGGCCAACCTGGACACCGCCTGCTGAAATGCGCGCCCGGGAAAAAGAAAAAGGCATAATTTTGCCAATTACCCAAAAGGGCGGCATTGATAATCCATTGGGTGCGCGTGCACTGTATCTTTATCAAGGCAATCGTGACACGCTTTACCGTATTCATGGTACAAACCAACCATGGTCAATTGGCTTAAATCTGTCATCTGGTTGCATTCGTATGCTGAACAAGGATGTTGAGCACCTTTATGAAAAAGTAAAGCTTGGCAGTAAAGTTGTTGTTGTTGGCCCTGGCCAAAAATCAGCCAAGAACTTTTCTGAAAACATCAACCCATTGGCTGCCATATTTGGCTCAAACTAAGCCAAATTGATTTTAAATATAAAGGCCCGCTTTTTGGCGGGCTTTTTTGTTTGGATTATTGATCAATGCAAGATAAGTTTTTCTAATGAGCCGTTTTGATGACATGGAAGTTTTTGCAAAAGTTGTGGCGGTTGGCAGTATGTCCGGTGCAGCGCGCGAGATGGGATTATCACCTGCTGTCATATCAAAGCGCCTGCAAAGACTGGAAGAACGGCTTGGTACACGCCTTTTAAATCGTACAACACGACAGATTTCCCTGACCGAGGCAGGTGAAGGTTTTTATGATCGGGTTGTTGGCATTTTGGCAGGTGTTGAAGATGCGGAAACATTCGTTGGGCTAGGCTCGACTGACGCACGTGGGCTGTTAAAAATATCTGGCCCGACTTCATTTGGGCGCATGCATATTGCCCCAAATCTAATCAAGTTCATGAAAGCCAACCCCAGTCTCACGCTTAATCTTGATTTATCAGACCAATATGTTGATATCGTTTCAAGCGGAATTGACCTTGCTATACGTATTGGTGAATTACCTGACTCTACCTTGGTTGCCCGAAAGCTTGCACCAGTCAGAAGGGTTTTGTGTGCAACACCCAAATATTTGGCCAAGAACGGAATTCCGGATAAAATAGAAGATCTGGACCATCATGCGTTGATTGCGCCACACAATCAGGGGCCATGGAAACTGGAGGGCAATGAAGGTACTATTGTTTATCGGCCTAACTCTACGTTACAAACAAATTCTTCTGAAGTAGTCCGTGAGACAGTTATCGCGGGTCTGGGAATTGCTCTGCGATCAACATGGGATGTTGGTGAAGAACTTGATGACGGTCGGTTGCAACGCGTCCTGCCTGATTATTCTGCCACAAAAGGCCTCGGTATTTATGCCGTTTATCCAAGTCGCAATTTCTTGCCAGCAAAGGTTCGTTTGTTCATTGATTACCTTGCAGAGCTTTTTGGACCAACGCCTTATTGGGATAAAATTTACAAACAAAAGAAAGAAAATCATGATGGCTGAGGCGGTTCGTGTCGGTCTGTTTATAACCTGTCTGGTTGATATGTTCAGGCCCAGTGTAGGCTTTGCTTGTGTAAAGCTTCTGGAAGATGCCGGATGCCAGGTGCATATACCCGTTGCGCAAACCTGTTGCGGGCAGACAGCATGGAATTGCGGAGATAAATCAGATGCCCGTGAGGTTGCAGAAGAAGTTATTCAAAACTTTGAAAGCTTTGATTATATCGTCACCCCCTCAAAACCTTGCGCTAAAATGCTTAAAGAGAATTACCACGAACTTTTTCAAGATGATCAAAAGTGGGCGCATCGTGCCGAATTATTTTCTGGTAAAGTCTATGAGCTAACGTCATTTTTGAAGGAAGTTCTTGATAGTGAGAACATGAAGAACACCCTTGATAAAAAAGCAGATATATTAGTTGGTGATGATATGGGCGAACTTTTGGAAATTGCAAATAATCTTAAGCGCCAGGGTATTAAAAAAGAAATCAGGCACGTAGCTGAAGTGCTGGCGGGCATGACGAGCACCCCTTCAATTGGAGCAAGATAAGGTCATGCCTCTTCAAAATCGTGTGACACCTGACAAAAGTATTGTGCGTGAAAACTGGCGTGGTGATTTTATGGGCAATCGCGGTGGACGCATTCATGATCCTGAAACAAAGACCTTATTAAAGCGTAAATGGGCTTCAAAACGCTGGATTATTTGCGTAACCAAATTTAAACAACGCCACCGGGAAGTCATGGGGAACAGTTATACAGAACTGTTTTTTCTTGATGAAGTATCTGCCTTGGCTGCAGGGCACCGACCTTGTTTTGAATGCAGGCAAAAAGATGCAAAAGCATTTGCAACTGCCTGGACTACTTCCCATGAAAAGACGATTGGCAGTCTTGCAGATGCAATGGACAGACTCTTGCATGAAGAGCGAACCCGTGAGGGCAAGCTTCTTGAAACAAGCCAAATGGAACAACTCCCCAATGGCGCGATGATCATGGCAAACAAGTCCTGTTACGCAATAAAAGACAACCAGTTTTTAAAATGGTCAGGTCTTGGATATGCAATAGAAGAGCTGCCACACGGGGAGAAATATTTATTGACGCCACCCTCAACAATTGAAGTTTTAAGAAACGGCTATAAGCCTTATTGGCACAGGAGTGCAGAATAATGGCTTTACATGATTTCAAGTCCCAACGTGTATTTGTTGAACATGACTTATCAAAAGACAACAGATTTGAAGCAACGCGCGAACAAGCCAACTATCTACTTAATGTACTTCGCATGTCGGATGGCGACAGCATTTTAATCTTCAATGGACGTGACGGTGAATGGCATGCAACTGTTGAAGCCAGAGGTCGTAAAAAATGCAATCTGAAACCGGTTAAGCAAATCAGAAAACAACCTCAAGTACCATCTCTTGTCTATTGTTTTGCCCCCTTAAAGCAGGCCAGGCTTGATTATATGATCCAAAAAGCCGTTGAAATGGGGGCTGGCATTCTACAACCTGTAATCACTCAATATACGCAAGTACGCAACATCAATGAAAAGCGCATTCATTCAAATGCAATTGAAGCAGTTGAACAGTGCGGGATATTGACACTTCCACAAATCAACCCCGCCATTCAACTTGATAAACTTACTCAAACCCTGGGTACTGATTACCATTTAATATTGTGCGATGAAGCTGAACATGACGCTAACCCTATTGCTGAATTAAGCGTAAGAAAACCGGACAATATCGCAATATTGATTGGGCCAGAAGGTGGATTTAGCAAAGACGAGCGTAAACTCCTGGAAGCTTATCCAAATGTCACCAAACTTGGTTTGGGTCCCAGAATTTTAAGAGCTGATACTGCAGCTGTGGCAGCACTTGCCATCATCCAGGCCAATTTCGGTGACTGGTACATCAATTAGTGAACAGCCGTTGATAATTATTTCATTGCAGACCCACCTTATTTTCGGCTAGCACAATCCGAGAGAAAAAAGACTTACAAGAAAGCTACCTTATGGCGCGCGATACCACTGATGACAGACCTATTGAAAACCACACCCAGCTTGTTGAATGGTTATCCATTGGCAACAAGCCAAAATCGGAATGGCGTATTGGTACTGAACACGAGAAGTTTGGCTTTTGTGCAGAAAACCTGACGCCTGTTCCTTATGAGGGCGAAAATGGCATCAAAGCTATTCTTACCGCCATGAAAGAAAAACTTGGCTGGGAAGCTATCGAAGACGATGGCAATATAATTGGTCTTTTCAATGAGGAAGGTGGTGGTGCCATTTCTCTTGAGCCAGGCGGACAATTTGAACTTTCTGGCGCGCCTCTTGAAAACATTCACCAGACTTGCCGCGAATCCAATCAGCACTTGGCACAAGTCAAGGAGATTTCACAAGAGATGGGTATTGGCTTTTTGGGTTTGGGTGCATCGCCCGTTTGGACATTTGAAGAAACTCCAATGATGCCAAAAAGTCGCTATAACATCATGAAAAACTATATGCCAAGGGTGGGAAGCCAAGGGCATGATATGATGTTTAGAACAACCACCATTCAAGTAAACCTCGACTTCAGCGATGAGCGTGACATGGTTCGCAAGATGCAGGTTTCATTGAAACTGCAATCCATGGCATCAGCACTTTTTGCAAATTCTCCTTTTACCCATGGCAAGCCAAATGGTCTTTTGTCGTGGCGTAGTGATATCTGGCGTGATGTTGATAACCAGCGCGGCGGATATCATCCATTTATGCTGGAAGATGACTTCAGCTTTGAAAAATATGCAAATTGGGGACTTGATATCCCGATGTATTTTATCATCCGTGATGGCAAGTATATTGACTGTACGCATATCACCTTCCGCCAATTTATGGACGGCGCCCTAAAAGGTGAGATTGACGATCCAGTTGCCAATATTGGTGATTGGGGTAATCACATGAGTACGCTTTTCCCCGATGTGCGCCTTAAACGCTTTCTTGAAATGCGTGGTGCTGATGGTGGCCCATGGCAAGACATTTGTGCTCTACCTGCCTTCTGGGTTGGTCTGCTATATACTGAAGATGCTCTCACTGCAGCAGAAGAACTCGTGCAAGACTGGACGCCGGACATGGTGGGTAACTTGCGTGATGCAGTGCCTGAAAAAGCTTTAAAAGCAGAAATTAATGGCCGCCCATTAATTGAGTACGCAAAAGAAACGCTTGAAATTTCGCGCCAGGGCCTGGTTGACCGTGCCCAATTAAATTTTGAAAATTTCGACGAAAGTATTTTTCTTATCCCACTTCAAGATACAGTGGCACTCGGAAAGACACCTGCTGAACGTATGCTGGATAAATATTATAAGGAATGGAACGAAGATATTTCAAAAATCTTCACGGAATACGCTTATTAAATGTTAGCGGATTTATAGCGAACGCCTTGTTCGACTTCAGTAAATTCTACCTGAATATTGCTGCCTTTACGTGAAATAACGCGGCAATTAGTACGGATGCTGTCTGGTTCAATGTAAAGCGTGAAGTTTGATGGGAGCCCCATCCAGCCACTCATTGTGAGTGTTGCCTGATACTCTGTAAAATTTTTGACGTTACAATGAACCGGGCTACTTTCTGGGCTGAAAAGCACTCTGCCAACTCTTGGTAGTCGCTTGTTTAGTTGGTTACGATTTCTTTGAGGTTTGCTTTGCCTAGTCGTATTTGCCGTATCAATAATCATTAAAAAAACCTGTTTGCCCATCAAAATGCGTAAGCAATGCCTACAAACTCAAAATAATACAAATAGGGTTAATGTTGAATTAAGCTCAAAAAATATTGCCAAAATACCCCAATAATAAATGATTCAAGCCATATTTTATAAAATATGCATAAGCCTTTAATATTAAAAACCATGCAAAATATGGATTCTACAAAACCTGCACAATTAGATTTACTCTTGATAAACTTAACGATGGCACTCTCGTTTAATGATTTAAACGGGGTATAAAAATATCAATGAGCAGTCACGCATTAGAAGTTTCCAATCTTTCAAAAACGTTTGATAGACCAGCAGTTAACAACTTATCATTTTCAGTTCATGGCGGAGAATTTTATGCGCTGCTGGGACCAAATGGTGCAGGTAAAACAACATCGCTAAGAATGGTGGCAGGCCTTCTACAAGCCGATAGCGGTAATATTAGTGTGTTTGGTGAAAGCGCATTTACAAATCCCATTGGTGTGAAAAAAATGATGGCATGGGTTCCTGACGAACCCATGATTTATGACCGCCTTAGCCCTCTTGAATACCTTGAATTTGTGGCGGGTCTTTGGGAAATTGACAGCACCCGGGCCCGCAAGAATGCAAATGAGCTTCTTGATTGGCTGGCACTTTCCCCACATGCGCATGAACGTTGCGAAGGTTTTTCAAAAGGCATGCGCCAGAAGGTAGCGCTTGCTGGTGCATTGGTGCATGACCCTCGTCTTATTATTCTGGATGAGCCGCTCACAGGTTTGGATGCCGGTTCTGCACGCCTGGTAAAAGATGTTCTTTTGGCACGTGTAGAAAAAGGTTGCTCTGTTATCATGACAACCCATATTCTCGAAGTTGCAGAACGCATGGCAGAACGCATTGGTGTGATTTCCAAAGGACGTTTAATTGCCGAAGGTACTCTGGATGGTTTAAGAAACCAGACAGGAGATAAAGCAAACAGTCTTGAAGATATTTTCCTTGAACTTGTCGAGGATGATAACGAGACAAACCTTGACCTTGCCGAGCAAGCAGCATGAGTATTTCAAACCCGAGTGTAGGGTCCCTTGGCTGGTTTGCTCGTCATGAGTTTAATTTATCATGGCGTGATTTTGTTAGAATGATGAGTGCTGGAAAGCCTGGGCGCGAAAAAGGCGTTATTGCTTTTATAAGCATTGCAATCTTGGTCATCCACACAATTGCATATGTTATTCTTATTCCCAAAATTCAAAGTGGTCTGGTCATCGACAAAAGCTTTATGGCAATTGTAACGGGCAGTATTATTCTCACATTGTCCTTGATGATGTCACAAGCTTTGGAGCTTGTAACAAGAGTATTTTACTCTCGTTCTGATTTGGACTTGATTTTATCATCGCCCACCTCGGCAAAAAAAGTATTCACTATTCGCATAGGTGCGATTGCTACTTCAACTGCGATGCTGTCTCTTTTATTGTTTGGTGCAGCGATAAACATTCTTGCCATTTTTGATAATATCCTGTGGCTGTCTGCTTATCTTGTCGTTATTGCCTGTGGTGCAATTTCCACCGCAGCATCGCTCAGTATTACGATATTAATGTTCAAGACATTAGGCGCAAAACGCACACGACTAATTTCTCAAATCATTGCAGCAATTGTAGGTGCAGGCTTTATAATCGGTATCCAGCTTGCTGCTATTTCTTCTCTTGGAAGTTTATCTCGATTTGAATTTTTATCATCACAAGCCGTTGCACAAATAGTGCCCGACCTGGACAGCCTGCTATGGATGCCTGCGCGCGCCGTCATGGGCGAAACTGGCGCACTGTTGATAATGCTCACTCTTTCGTTTGGCTTATTGCTTACGACTATAGCAGCTTTTGCAGGCAAGTTTGGTGAATACGTCATCAATGCTGCAGGCGTTAGCCAAACTGCACATGTCAGCAAACCCAAAGAGATCAATTTCAAAATGAGGAGTATAGCATCTACTTTAAGACACAAGGAATGGCGGCTACTGCTTCGCGACCATTGGTTGTTGTCTCAGACATTAATGCAGGTTTTATATCTTATTCCTCCAGCCTTCATGCTGTGGCAAAGTTTTGGCCAGGCAAGTTCTATCGCAATTGTAGTTATTCCTGTTCTGGTTATGGCAACAGGCCAGTTATCTGGTGGGTTGGCATGGCTTGCCATCTCTGGTGAAGATGCACCTCAGCTTGTGCAAACAGCTCCTGTAGCAAAAGGTGCAGTTATTCGCGCCAAAATAGAAGCTGTGCTTGGTGCAATCACATTTATTGCAGCACCTATCATTTTGCTTATGACTTTTATTGAGATAAAAATGGCAGTTATTGCTGCGGGCGGTATAGCATGTGCAACCATTTCTGCAACCATGATACAGCTATGGTTTAGAAGTCAGGCAAAACGCTCAAATTTCCGCCGCAGACAGACTTCATCCAAAGTTGCAACTTTATCAGAAGCTTTTTCTTCTATCATGTGGGCAGCCAGTGCTGCACTGGTAGCAGGCGAATTATGGTATTTTGCAGCTTTTACAGTGGCATTCGCACTTGGAGTTCTGTGGATAGCGCGAAGTTTCCGCCCCAAACAGGAAATTTGATTGCTTACGTTTCATGCAGTTTTTGCTAAAAGAATTGCATGAACACTTATTCCGATACTGGCAATGCCAAAACCAACCAGACTGAATATACAGTCACCGAAATTTCTTCTTCACTTAAAAAGACAGTTGAGGAACGCTTTGGCTATGTGCGTATTCGAGGTGAAATAACAGGTTTTCGCGGAGCACACTCCTCGGGACATTGTTATTTTGCGCTTAAAGATGATCGCGCCAGGATCGAAGCCGTTATATGGAAAGGTGTTGCCAACAAGCTTAAACATTTTCCCCAAGAAGGTCTTGAAGTTATTGCCTCTGGCAAACTGACAACTTATCCGGGATCATCCAAATATCAGGTTGTAATTGACAATCTGGAACCAGCCGGTGCTGGTGCATTAATGGCTTTGTTGCAAGAGCGAAAAGCAAAGCTTGAAGCAGAGGGTCTTTTTGCACCTGAACGCAAACAGCTTCTTCCTTACATGCCAAAAAAGATTGGAGTGATTACCTCTCCTACGGGTGCTGTTATACGAGACGTACTTCACCGTATCTCTGACCGTTTTCCCTTACACGTGATGGTCTGGCCAGTACGCGTTCAAGGTGAGACAACAGGCACAGAAGTAAGCAATGCCATTAATGGCTTTAACGCCATGGAAGAAAAACCCGACCTTATAATTGTTGCTCGTGGGGGTGGCTCCGTTGAAGACCTTTGGGGATTTAACGATGAAATTGTTGTTCGTGCAGCAGCCGATTCTGATATCCCGCTTATTTCTGCAGTAGGTCATGAAACCGACTGGACCCTGATTGATCTTGCTGCTGATGTTCGTGCACCCACACCAACAGGCGCTGCAGAACTTGCCATACCTGTAAAAGCTGAACTTGATGCAACGGTCGCAAGTTATAAAGCGCGGTTACAATCAGCACTAACCAGACAATTTGAAAAAGCACGTAGTAACCTGCTTGCAGCAACACGAGGACTTGCCTCTCCAGACATGCTGCTTGCCTTGCCAAGGCGCAGGCTTGATGAAGCTTCAGGAAGGCTTGGGCGCGGACTTGATTTGGCAACGCGGCGCAAACGTACAAGTTATGAAACTATTGCAGGGCGATTGTCTCATAGAGGATTATCTTTGGTCATCGCGCGAAATCATGACAAACTGGATGCATTGGGTCGCCGTACAAGTGTTGCGCATCGCAATAAAATTGCATCAACACTTACTTATGTTTCAGAACTGAAACGACGTAACACCAATGCCTTCAGCAACAAGATTACAAGAACAAAGGCGCGATATGACCAGGCCAACAGATTGCTTGGCAGTTTATCCTACAAAAGCATTTTGGATCGGGGCTATGCCGTCATTCGCAATACAAAAGACATACCCGTCGCTTCTGCGGCAAATATTAAATCAGGTGAAGCTTTTTCTGTTGAATTAAAAGACGGAAGCATTTCTGCGGTTGCAGCAGGAGGCGGTGTTAAAACACAAGCATCGAAGAAAACTGACAAAACGCCAAAAAAACCATCTTCACAAGGCGATCTTTTTTAAAATTACTCTTCTGTAAATGCGCCTCTGAAACTATCCGTTATGGGTTTTACCAAATACTCAACAAAGGTTCTGTCACCTGTCTTTATGAAAGCATCTACAGGCATGCCTGCATAGATTTTTTCAGGATTAAAATCTTCAGGAAGATCATCTATCAACTTCAAACGCGCATCAAAATAGACCTCCTGGGTTGCCTGATCAATCAAACGGTCAGCAGATATATATTCAACTGTTGCGGGAACTTCTGGCGTAGTGCGTGCATTAAGTGCCGAGAATCGAATGCTTGCTTCCTGGCCAATGGTCACAATATCAATATCGATTGGAGAAACACGCGCAGAGATAATCAAATCACTTGAAGTTGGCAGAAGCTCCAAAACCGTTTCGCCAGGACGTATGATGCTGCCAATGGTGTTCTTTTCAATTTTCACAATTACACCATCAACAGGTGCACGGATGACCATGCGCTGCAGAATATCCGCGCGTGAAGTAAGCTGTTCATCCAGATCATCAATTTGTGTTCGCAGTTCATTTATCTGGCTGGAAGCTTCCGAACGGCGGGTTGCACGAATTGTTTCCTGACGAACCCTGACTTCTGAAATTGACTTCTTGCGTTGTCCAATTCTTGCTGCAAGAGCGCCAATCGCACCTTTGGTGTCTGCCTGTTCACGCAATAAGGCATTGTATTGGTTTTTTGGCGTAAGGCCCCGCTTGAGTAAAGACTCTTTAGCTTTTATCTCATCTTTTAAAACAACAAGCTTGGTCTTCTCAGCTTCAATCTGCAATTCTATACCAGACATTTCCTGTTCAATCGCACTCACTTGCTCATCAAGAACACTTAACTCCGACTTGTGCTGAATTAGACGCGATTCAAACTCTGCCTTTTGCAATTCCAGGGGCTGAGTCTGTTGGTTTTTATTTGCTCGCTCCAATAATGTATCAGGAAAACGAATTTCATCCGCACCTGACATTTCTGCAGTCATGCGGGCAAGGTTTGCAGAAAGTGCCACCAATGATTTTTCAACGCGGTTTCGGCTTGATGCAGCTTGTGTTGGATCAAGATAAACCAATGCGTCACCCTGCTTAACCAAGGCACCATTTCTAGTCGTGATTTCTGAAATAATACCACCTTCCAAGTGATCAATGCTTTGGTTTTGCCCGCTTGCAATTACAACACCAGGCGCAATAGCAGCGCCTGCAATCGGCGCACGGATTGCCCAATAACCAAAGCCCGCAAAAAATACACCGATTACCACAAGTCCCATTAACAAAGGTTTTTTAATGCTTGTAGGTACTCTTTTACGCCAGTCGTTTTGGGCAAGCATATTTGGTATATTTTCCATATCTTAACCCTCAACCTTGATTGATGCCTGTTGGCGTATTTGCGCTACTTTTTGGGCGCGTTCTTTTGTGGCCTTAATCACTTCTTCACTAGGCCCATAATCAACAATCTGACCATCATTCATCCGCATTATATTATCAACCACCTTGATGACGCTGTCACGCTGGGTCACCAGAAAGACTGTAATTTTACTTTTCTTTGCCTCCAGCAATGAACGAAGTAAAGCGTTTTCACCCATACGATCCAGACTGGAATTTGGTTCATCCAGAACCAGTATCTTGGGGTCGCCAAAAAAGGCTCTTGCCAATCCTATACGTTGCTTTTCCCCCCCTGAAACAGACAGTCCACCTGGACCAATCGGAGTATCATAACCATGAGGCATTTTCTTGATAAGGTCTTCTACATGTGCCATTTCCGCCGCACGTCGAATATCTTCATCCTTTGCCTCAGGTCTGAAGCGTGCGATATTTTGAGCAATTGTTCCAGGCAGAAGTTCAACATCCTGTGCAAGATAACCAACGTATTGCCCTAAATCCTGTGGATTCCAGTTTGAAATATTATTGCCATCAATACGAACATCACCTGCAAAAGGTTTAAACGCACCAATAATAATACGGGCAAGCGTGGATTTCCCTGAGCCTGAAGGACCAATTACAGCAACAGACTCACCTGCCGCAAGGTTGAATGAAATACGATTCAGGATGGGTGGTTTTTTGCGGTCAACCGGATTAGGCTGAAGAATGCCTTCTACTGCAAGCTGGCCTGTAGGTTCCGCAACCTGTGTATAATTTTCACGGCGCTCAGTCTGTGATACAAAATCTTTGACTTTTTCCCAAGAGCGCCTTCCAGCACTTAACTGGGGCCAGGAATTGATCACCATGTCAATTGGCTGCAACGCGCGCCCAGAAATAATAGACGCGGCAAAAATCATGCCTGCAGTCATCTCACCTTGTTGAACAAGGTATGCACCATAACCCAACATTGCAGCCTGAATACCAAAACGTATCGTACGTGAGATACCACCGAAAAATGAATTTCGGTTTGCAGACTTATCTGCTGCAACCAAGGCATTTGCATTCCAGTTCCCCCAGCTTGCAACAACGTCTTTCATCATCCCCATCGCGATAATGCTATCAGAATTACGAGCAAAAAATTCAGACTGTTGGTTAGCAACCACGTTTGCATGCACTTGTTCACCAGAAGATTTTTCAGTGAATTTCAAATTCAGAATTGCTACAACCATCAAGACGATGGCACCCACAACTGTGAGCCAAAACAAAGAAGGATGCACCAGATAAAGACATGCAATAAAAATCAGCGAGAATGGAAAATCGATAACACCAAATAGTATCTTTGATGACAAAATATTTCTGACGGCCTGCAAATTTCTTAAAGGTTGAATGTCACCATTTGTTTTATGACCCTCAGTAATGACGCGCTCCATCACATCGTTTGCAAGTACAGCATCCAGTTTTGCGGCTGCTCTTGTTGCCAGGATTTGGCGAACCATTTCTGTCAAGCCCAGAATAATCAGAGCAAATGCTGCAAGAATTGATAAAAAAACAAGTGTATTACTGGATTGTGATGGCAGGACACGATCATAGATTTGCAACATGTAAAGAGGGATCGTCAATTGCAATAAATTTGCAAAAAATGAAAAGAATGCGATGATAATCATCGTGCCTTTAAACCCGCGTGTTGCCTTCGCAAGATTTTCCATTTTGTAAGTCCTTTATTTGCCTCATCAGATTGGTGCAACACACCTAATCTCCAAATATGGTTTATAGCAGAAAAATTAATTCAGGCTTACGAAAATAACGTATCCCAGAAAATAAAAAACCCCGGATTTTCATCCAGGGTTTTAAAGTTACTATCTTTTAAAAATTACTTTTTCAAAAGATCGCGAATTTCTGCAAGAAGAACTTCTTGTGCCGGCGGAGCCGCAGGAGCTTCTTCTTCTTTTTTCTTTTCAAGACCTTTAACAAAACGCACCATCATGAAAATGATAAAACCAATAATAACGAAATTGATAAGTGTTGTAAGGAATGAACCGTACGCAAGTACAGCGCCTTGTTCTTTAGCTGCTTCAAGCGTTGTAGCCGTTACGCTGTCGCTAAGTCCGATAAAGTAGTTCGAGAAGTCCAAACCGCCGAAAATAGCACCAACGATCGGCATAATAATATCGCCAACCAAAGATGCTGTGATAAGAGCAAAGGCACCAGCGATGATCACACCAACTGCCAAGTCCATTACATTGCCCTTCATGATAAAGTCTTTAAATTCATTAACCATTTGTATTCCCCTCTAGAAATAATAAATACACCACAATTGATGCCCTAACGTTATTTACGCAATTTTAACCTTTAAGTTAAGACCTAAATTTATAAAATCCCGTAAAAAAGTCTCAAAATTCGATATTTTTTGCCATTACGTAAAGGAAAATGGAAATTAGACAAATGATTGTGAAATATGCTGATATCAATGTAAGAATAATTGATAAAAATAACGCATGCTTTTGGGGAGAATCAAAGCATGATCCAACCGTGGATCACATTAATAGTCGCTGTTTGTTATGTGCTGCTTTTATTTGTAGTTGCGAGTTATGGCGACCGCAAAATACTTGGCTATGAGAAAAATCGTAGCAAACCCAATATTTATGCTTTTAGCTTGGCAATCTATTGCACAACCTGGACTTTTTTCGGATCTGTTGGTTTGGCTGCAACCAGCGGCATTAACTTCCTTGCAATTTATGTGGGTCCGATACTGGTTGTGACGCTTGGCTTCCCGCTTATGCGACGTGTTATCAAACTCTCCAAGGAAGAACGTATAACTTCTGTAGCTGATTTTCTTGGCTCACGGTATGGCAAAAACATCAAGGTTGCCGGTGTTGCAGCAATCATTGCAGTTATAGGTACAGTTCCTTACATTGCCCTTCAATTGAAAGCCATTTCAGGTTCTGTGGATACTCTTCTGGTGAGTTTTGACAATGGCTTCCCATCCGGCTCCCCTCCTTTTGGCGACATCTCTATTGTCGTGGCAATTGCACTTGCCATGTTTGCAATTCTTTTTGGAACACGTCATGCGGATGCAACAGAACACCAGCATGGGCTAATGCTTGCTGTTGCGATGGAATCGGTTATCAAACTTATTGCATTCTTGTGTATTGGTATTTTCGTTACATGGTTCATGTTTAACGGCGTTCAGGATTTATTTTCTCAGGCAGTGGAAAATGCAAATGTCCAAAAAATTGTCGCCAAGGGTTTTGATGTTGGGAACTTTCTTATTCTTACGTTTTTGAGCCTAAGTGTATTCCTGCTCCTGCCAAGACAATTTCATGTTGCTGTTGTAGAAAACAATTCAATCAAAGAACTCGAAAGAGCCAGATGGCTATTTCCTCTTTATCTTGTAGCAATAAACCTGTTTGTCATACCGATTGCTGTTGCAGGTACAATCCAGTTTGGTGTTGTAGCAAATGCAGATGATTACGTGCTTTTATTGCCATTGCTTGAAGAACAGCGCGTTTTGGGATTACTCGTTTTTATTGGTGGTCTGTCTGCAGGTACCGCAATGGTTATTGTTGCTACAGTGGCGCTTGCCATCATGATTTCGAATGACCTGGTATTGCCGCTAATTCTGCGATCTCGCGCCAAGCTTGGTCAATCCGAGCCAGAGAATATGGAAAGTAATATTCTCAATATTCGGCGAACATCCATTTTTGTCGTTCTATTTCTTGCTTATGTCTATTACAAAGCCGCTGACAATTCAGCAGCACTTGCTTCCATCGGCCTTGTATCTTTTGCCGCGATTGCGCAATTGGCTCCTGCATTTTTTGGGGGGTTATTTTGGAAAGGTGCCAATGCACGGGGCGCCATGTTTGGCATGACCACAGGCTTTTTTGTTTGGACTTATTGCTTGTTACTTCCGACGCTTCTTTCAGCAGATAATTCATTTGTTACCAGCGGGCTATTTGATTTGGAACTTCTTAAGCCGGAAGCCCTTTTTGGAAGTTCACTAAGCCCGATTGCCAATGGTGTTATCTGGAGTTTGTTTTTTAATTCAATTGCCTTTGTTATTGGCTCATATAGCCGTCATGCAGACCCTCAAGAACGTATGCAGGCTTCGCTATTTGTAACCTATCAAGCGCCTGTTGCGCGTTATGCCAATATAGGACAATCAACTGTAAGAGTTAGTCAGCTGAAAGATACTCTGGCACGCTATATAGGGAAAAAACGTACGGAACGTTCGTTTGATGCCTATTGGGAAACCCAAGGCATAAAAGCTGAAAATGATGGAAATGTTGATAATGACATTTTAAGATTTTCTGAACAATTGCTCGCCAGTGCGATTGGTGCATCCTCATCAAGACTTGTTCACACATTACTGATGAAACGCTTTGATGAAAGTAGTTCCACAAATATTGAGTTATTGGATGAGGCGTCCCGCGCATTACAATTCAACCGCGACGTTTTGCAGACCGCGCTAGATCAACTTGAACAAGGCATCACGGTTTTTGATGGTAACTTCCGGTTGGCATCCTGGAACAAACAGTTTCGCAGTATTTTGAATTTACCAGCGAAAGTTGGGCGGGCGGGACTTCCTTTATCTGAGGTTGTACGCGAAATCGTACATCATAACCAATTGGATAAATTTGATTCAGACGGCGAAAAACTTGGTTATAAGCTTATCAATCAATCAGTATCATGGCAGCTGGAATTGCCTAACACTGAGGAAATACTTGAAATCAGTACAAGTCCAATGCCTGAAGGTGGTATTGTTGTTACCTGGAATAATATTACACAACGCGTGAAAGCAGCCGAGGCTTTAAAAGAAGCCAATGAAACCCTGGAAGGTCGCGTGGAAGAACGCACACGTGAACTTGAACAAGCCAAACAGTTTGCTGACCAGGCCAATGCAAGTAAAACCAGATTTCTTGCTGCAGCAGGCCATGATATTCTTCAACCCTTGAATGCTGCCAGGCTTTATTCAGCGACACTGATGGAAAGAGTTAACGCAAACAAAGATGCAGAACTGGCAGATAATATAAGCAAATCCCTTGGCTCTGTTGAAGAAATTTTAGGATCAATTCTTGCAATTTCCCGACTGGATACTGCAAACCCGGAAATCCGCCTTAGTGAATTCCCACTTCAAGATATTACAAAACAATTACAGATTGAATTTGAGCCCATTGCAAAATCTGAGGGCTTGATACTTAAATTTGTTCATTCATCCTGCTGGATTTATTCAGATCGCGCTTTACTCAGACGGCTCTTGCAAAACCTGATTTCCAATGCATTGAAATTTACTGAGACCGGTACAGTGCTTGTTGGCAGCAAGCGCAATGGAGACCAAATTTCATTAGAAGTACTTGATACAGGTATTGGTATCCGTGAAGAAGAGAAAGAGCATATTTTTGGTGAATTCATGCGCCTTAACAATATGCCAAATCAGGTTCCAGGTCTTGGGCTCGGCCTATCAATTGTCGAGCGTATTTCCAAACTCCTGGAACTAAATGTCGAACTGGATTCCATACCGCAAAAAGGTACACACTTTAAGATCTTGCTAAAGCGGGTGAAAGCAAAAGATACTACAAAGAAAGTTCAATTACCCTCTCGGAAAAGGAAACCGGGACAATTAACAGGAACCACCGTTCTTTGTATTGATAATGAGCCGGCAATTCTAAAGGGTATGTCAGCATTATTGGAAGAATGGGGATGTATCGTTCCCACTGCCCAGGATTTGGACCAAGCTATAGAACAAGCCTCTAACAAACTTGCATTGCCAGACCTTGTCCTTGCAGATTATCATCTGGAAAATACAACAGGTATAGAAGTCTATAAACGCCTAGTGGAGACAGTCGGCAGGCCATTGCCTGGCGTTCTTATTACAGCAGATCGCAGCGAGGAAGTAAAACGCCTGGCTGAAAATGCAGGACTTAGTCTTTTAAACAAGCCTGTAAAACCAGCTGCATTACGGGCTCTTGTGTCTCAAAACAAGAGAAGACCCATGGCAGCTGAATAAGTATTTATATTTGGCTCAGGTTACGCTCGCTGATTGATTGATAGCAATCTTGTTCATCATGATGACAGCCTGGGTACGACTATCTACATTAAGTTTTAAAAGAACGGCTGAAACATGCGCCTTAACGGTTGCCTCTGACACGCTTAGTTCATATGCAATTTGCTTGTTTAACAAGCCTTCGGCCAGCATGGAAAGTACACGCGTTTGCTGGGGGGTGAGGGATTGGATTTTTGTTAAAAGTTCGCTTGACGCATCGTCCATATCCGCTTCCATATCCACGTTTGGCGGGGTCCATACTTCGCCAATCTGCACAGATTTGATACCTTCGACAATATATTCTGCTCCTGAAGATTTAGGAATAAACCCTGATGCACCAAGCTCAATACATTTTCTGATTGTAATGGGATCTTCCGTAGCAGAAACAACAATGACAGGAATTTCCTGAAATTCAGACCTAATGGATAACAAACCTGAAAACCCCGTCGTTCCAGGCATGCTTAAATCCAGCAAAACCAGTTCTACTGATTCTGTATCTCGTAATTGCTGTCGCAAATCATCAAGATTGCCTGCAAGGCGAAAACTGCAATTAGGCATTAATCCTTCGATTGCCTGTTTGATTGCATCCCTGAAAAGGGGATGGTCATCCGCAATAATAACAACTGGTAGCAAAATAGTGTCCTCCAACACACAAGCCTCATAATATGGGATATGCCCAATAACGCAAATCATATGATTACAAAGACCCAAGCTTTATGTTAAAAAACCCTGACCTTCAGAACTAACAAGAGCTTACGCCCAAATGATCTTTTACAAGTTACGGAAAAAATTAAGAACCAATTCTGCAAAACCAGGCAAATTTGTCTGGTTTACCAGTATTGTATTGATTATTTTGGCTTGGCCCCTGCCCCTGTTTTTCAATAACTCACAATTTCAGTTATTCAATATCCCCTTTATGTACTTCTACATTATTTTAATTGGCCCTGCACTTATACTTTTTGTTACAAACTGGGCTGTAAAGTTTGCTGATAATCTGGACAGGCATCAGTTAGAAACAGAAAACGACTGAAGAGCCAATGCAAAAGCCTCCCCTTAATTCCTCCGCATCCTTAACGCTTATGTATGCAGCAAGTTTTCTTTTATGCATTTTTTTTGGTGCCTTGCTCAAACAGATTGGCACACCTGGCAATTATGTAAACTTAATGATGTTTGCACTGATAGTTGGCGGATATCTATTCTCCGGCATGTTTGCAAAAACAATGATCTTGCCCGTTTTTCGGAATGCGGAACGAACAGGTAAAGCCTTTTATATTGGACAATCACTGGCAGCAGGAATAATTTCAAGCGGCGTATTTATTTTCCTTGCCGGAGATTTTTATACGACTGGAACAGATGCCCTGACACTTTATAGCGGTTTGATTTTAGGTGTCGCATTGATGACCATTTTGTTTGCTGCCCCCATAAACCGATCAAATAATTCAACACTCCCGAGCCTGTTTAATGCCAGGGGTGATTCTAAATCAAACGGGCTTTTTGTTCTTGCAATTATTATTATCACCAGCCTGCTCTTACTTTATGTTCAGCTTTCTGCAATTGGTTTGGTCAGCGAGGCTTTCTTTGG
This sequence comes from uncultured Rhizobiaceae group bacterium, assembly GCA_937951645.1. Lineage (GTDB taxonomy): Bacteria > Pseudomonadota > Alphaproteobacteria > Rhizobiales > Rhizobiaceae > JAALLB01. Next base: position 21,900 of record CALFBM010000002.1, on the reverse strand, counting down.
AATTCCCCAAAATATAGCTATCATGCTTGCTGCTTTTACAATTGGCTTTTGTCTGATTATGGGTGGAATACAATCCCTTTCCATAATAAGGATGATTGCTTACCCTGTACTTATAATTTCGTTTGTTGTTCCCATAATCTGGGTTGCTTACAAAATTACCGGTAATCCAATTCCTCAACTCTCTTTTGGTGCGGGTGCTCTTCAGGCAATTTCGGAAATTGATCAGGAGATGATAAGCGCCCGATTTGCAGAGCCGGACGATATTTTCAATATCACAAATGATGGTTTGAACTATGATGTTTTTAATCATTTTTCGGCATTGCTTTGCATTGCTTTTGGTACTGCCGCAATGCCTCACTTGCTACAACATTTTACAACGCTCCCAAAGGCTACTGCAGCTCGAAAGACAGGCGTTTGGGGACTTGGGTTTTCATTGATTATTCTGACTGCTATTCCTGCTGTAGCCGCTTTTGTTAAACTTGATATTTATACTTCATTGCTAGGTCTTCAATTATCCGAGCTTGAACAAGAAGCCGGTTGGTTATTTGCACTTAATGAGAATGGTGCATCTGTCATATCAATTTGCGGAATTTACATAACGAATGCATCGCAAGCATTTTCTGCATGCGGTGAAACAACAGACTACTTTATTTCAAGCAAGGACATAGGTCTCAATCGTGATATGTTACTCCTATCAAGTGGCGACATCAACGGATTACCTGATTTAATGACAACGCTTCTTGCAACGGGCGCATTACTTGCCATTTGGTCCACAGCAGATGGGCTCATATTTGTTAGTGCCAATGCACTTGCCGAAGATGGTTATCGTTCATTAATGAGACCTAAATCACCAATGGGTTCGAGACTTTTTGTGTCACGCGTATGTTTGGTTCTTATAATTGCCATATCGACCTATTTGGTCATTAATATTGAAGTTGATCCGCGTTTTGTATTTTCAGCATGCTTTGCCATTCTTGCTGCGTGCCTGTTTCCTGCATTAATCTGTAAAATTTGGATAAAAAACCTATCGCAGCTGGAAATCACTACAGGAATATTCACAGGATTCATCATCACATCCTCAATGCTCTGGTTATCTTATTTTGGACTGGATTTCGTTGCCACAAATGGAGATGAAATTATTTTTAATATTCCCAAACTGACAAATGAAGTTCAACCATTGAGCATGGGATTGATCGGCATGGCAGTTTCATTCTGTGTTTCGCTTTTAATGTCAAAATATTCTCATAGAAAACCCAATGCAAAAGATACCAATGAGACGAAATCTGATGCTCCTGCCTGATCCTGACCTTTTCAAGGAAGAAAATGTTCCAGCTGACACCAAGGCCTTGAATGAAAAACTGATAGGGCTTGCTGAAGCAGGCCCTGATATGTGGCGATTTTCTCCTGTTGCCATTCGTCAAGCAAGGCGGGAAGGAAAAAGTATCTTCCCCCTTGAAATGGAAGACCCCAAGGCAGAGAATTTTAAGATTAGCGGCCCTGATGGTGATTTAATGCTACGCGCCATACAGCCTGATCATAAAAATCCGTGCGGAGTCTTCATGCATATTCATGGTGGTGGCTGGATGCTGGGTGCTGCCGATCTACAAGATGAACGTTTAAAGCATATAGCAAATGATACAGGCTTAACCTGTGTTTCAGTTGATTACAGACTTGCACCAGAAGCTCCTTATCCTGCGGCCTGTAATGATTGTGAATCTGCTGCCCATTGGTTGGCAACCGAAGGGAAAACGAAATTCAATACTGGTTTTTTGGCAATAGGCGGTGACAGTGCAGGTGGACATTTAACGGCGAACGCGCTTTTGCGGTTACGAGACAAACATAAGCTTATGCCTTTTTCAGCAGCAGTTTTCATGGCAGGTGCATTTGATATGGGCGGTACACCAAGCACTAAAAATTTCCATACCAAGCTTGTCTTGACCACGCGCGATATGCAGAAGTTTAATGAGGCATTTTTACAAAACAATGAAGACATGAAAAATCCGGATGTTTCACCACTTTACGCGAATTTAAATGGCATGCCCCCTGCTCACTTCAGTATTGGAACACGTGACGCATTGCTTGATGACTCCATTTTCATGGCCAACAAGTGGGTGCAATCACAAGCTGATACAGAATTGGATATTTACCCAGGTGGTTGTCATGTGTTTCAATATTTTCCAGACCTTGCACAAGCTCAGGAAAGTCGTAAAAGAATGAGTGGATTTCTAAATCGATTGATCGGATCAAACTCTTGAATAACGCCCCTCAATATATCTATAAAATAACAACACAAGAACAATGGGATGAAGCAGTCTCTTTGGGTATTTTCAAAGGTGCGCCAATTGATTTGCAAGATGGATATATTCATTTTTCGACTGCAGAACAGGTTAGGGAAACGGCTGCGAAGCATTTTCATGGACAGAAAAATTTAAAGCTCGTAACCGTAGCCTCTCATCCATTAGGGGACGCATTAAAATGGGAAATTTCACGTGGCGGTGCGCTTTTTCCTCATCTATATGCTCATCTTGAAACCAGTGATGCATTATCCGTCATTGATCTTGAAGAAGATGGTACTGGCGGTCATATCTTCCCGGATGAGCTATAATGGGAATATTTGAATTTGCTTCACAATTGGCGCGCCCTGCACTCTTTTCATTTTCTCCTGAAAAGGCCCATACCCTTTCAATCAAGGCCTTGAAAAGCGGGATGGTTCCAGGTGCCACCTTTTCTCATGATAAACGCCTGACCGTAAAACTTGCAGGTCTAAACTTCCCAAATCCGGTAGGCCTTGCAGCAGGCTATGACAAAAACGCGGAAGTGCCCGATGCCGTTTTGAGATTAGGCTTTGGATTTACAGAAGTTGGAACAATTACCCCCTTGGCACAATCGGGCAATCCGAAACCGCGTATTTTTCGCCTCGTTGAAGATGACGCTGTTATAAATCGTTTGGGCTTTAACAATGAAGGCCATGACGCTGCCCTTGAAAGACTAAAACATCGTGGCATAAACAACGGAATTGTTGGTGTAAATATTGGTGCCAATAAAACATCAGAGGATTTCGTAGCTGATTATGAAAAGGGAATTGAAAAATTCTTTGATGTTGCCTCTTATTTTACCGCAAATATTTCTTCTCCGAACACACCAGGATTACGAAACCTGCAGGCTGCAGAAGCTTTGGAGAAACTGCTAGAACGAATTTTTGAATCTGTCGGAAATTGTGAGACAAAGAAAAGAAAATCTGTTCCGGTCTTCCTGAAAATTGCGCCGGACCTTACTGAATATGAGATGGATGATATTGCCGAAGTTATTAAATCTTCTCATTTGGATGCGCTTATTGTTTCAAATACAACGCTTGATCGTTCCGGTTTAAAAAACAAGAAGCAAGCTGATGAAGCAGGAGGGCTTTCCGGCAAACCGCTTTTTCAAAAATCAACAAGGGTGCTGGCTAACATGCGGCAACGACTGGGACCCGACATGCCACTAATTGGTGTTGGCGGCATATCAAGTGCTGCTGATGTTATTTCAAAACTGGAAGCCGGTGCATCACTGGTGCAGATTTATACAGGTCTTATTTATGGCGGTCCATGTCTGCCAACAAAAATCATGCAAGAGCTTTCCGCTTATCTCGACCAAAATGAAATCGGTCATATTAGCGAACTCGTTGGAACAAAAACTGATGACTGGCTTGGAGTTTAGATCATGGAAAACGTAACAATTTGGCATAACCCAAGGTGTTCCAAGTCGCGACAAACACTGGAGCTTTTGAAAACAAATGGTCACGAACCAGTGGTGATTGAATATATAAAAGATGCTCCAGATCGCACACAAATATTACAAGCGCTTGTAAAGCTTGGTCTAAGCGCTCATGATCTCATTCGCACTGGCGAAGTCAAATATAAAGAGCTTGGACTTTCAAAAGAGACGCCTGACAAGGTGCTTGTTCAAGCCATGCACGAAAACCCAATTCTTATTGAACGACCAGTTGTCTTTGCCAATGGCAAGGCTTCAATCGGTCGCCCTCCCGAACAGGTTTTGAATATTCTTTAAGCAGGAAATGTTTGGCGAACTTTAGGGGTTAAACGCGCCGAGAGTGTAATGCCCCTGAAAATTACAAAGCTATGCAAGGCTAGCCATAATCCATGATTACCCATTGGTTCCTTGACAAGCCACCAGACAAACAAATAGCCAACAAATGATACAATCATCATAATACTCATGTCACGTGACCAAGTAGCTCCAATAAAAACCCCGTCCATCTGAAAAGCCAACATTCCAGAAAGTGGTATAAAGGCAGCCCAGGCAAGATAGATCATTGCTTCACTTCTGACTTCGGGAATGGTTGTCATAACCTCAATAAGAGAAGGTCCTGCAAGCCAAAAAGCCAAAGAGCAAATAAAGGCCATTAACGTACTCCAGAAAAGCGTCAGCTTAAAACCTCGCCAAAAACCGTATCTGTATTTTGCACCAATGGAACGACCGACAATCTGCTCTGCGGCAGTGGCTAACCCATCCAGAAAATACCCTGATATCAAAAAGAAATGCATTAGAATTGCATTTGCAGCCAGGGTCAAATCACCAAAGCTTGCCCCTTGTGCGGTGAAATATGCGAAAGCAAAAAGCAGAATGAAAGAGCGCAGCATAATATCTGCGTTAAGGTTCACAAGTCGCGACCACGCGGCCTTATTCAAAATGCGGGTGCGTGAAGGTCTGATTGAATGATCCAGCATACGCCAACAAATATAAATCCCTATTATGAACGCCAGTACCTCACCTATGATGGTAGCAATCGCAACACCTTCAATTCCCCATTCAAGAACCAGTCCCAAATAGATACTGAAAAGAATATTGGTGCCATTGAGCAAGACTTGAACTGCCAGCGTTGTATAAGATCTACCAAGCCCAAGGAGCCACCCCACTATGACATAATTTCCAAGTGCAAAAGGTGCCGAGATCATGCGTATCAAAAAGTAGGTTTGGGTTGCCTTTGCAACTGCTTCACTTGGCGCCATGAACCACAGACCTAAAGCGATAATAAGCGGACTTAACAAGGCCATGACAATTCCACTTGAAATTGCGATTGCGAGCGCTCGAAAAAGAATTGCCTGTTTCTCTTTTTCATCTTCCGAGCCGAAGGCTTGCGATGTTAGACCTGTAGTTCCAGCACGCAGAAAATTAAAGGTTGTAAAGACAAGGTCAATAATGATCGCACCAACCGCCAACCCTCCAATCAAGGCTTCAACACCCAAACGGCCAACAACAGCTGTATCAACCAAACCCAATAAAGGGGTTGTGATATAGGCAAGTGTCATTGGGATTGCTAGCTGCAAAACCGATCTATGGGTTATTTCAAATTTCCTGGGTTTGCCTGAAACTGAAGCGTCACTCATTTTTTAAAATTGAGAAAGCGAAGAAGCAAGAAGATGGGCACAACTATGGCTGCACCCCAAAGGAAGTATTTCCCGACACGTCCAAGCGCCTCGAAACCAAGATCATAAAGGCTTACGAAAAAATCCCTGATTCCATACCAAACATCATAAGGCGTAAAGTTCAACGCACTCATCACAATACCAACCACGAAGGATATAACCAGTAACTTTATGATTGTACGACTTAGGCTATCGCCCAGAAATGTGGTTAGCTTGTCAGACATGGTTCTTCCCTTAAAATTCTTCTGCATCATAGGTATAGATGCAACTTATGCTTTTCAAGGAAAACTATTAGTCCTATTGCAGACCTACCGGATCAACAATGCCACGTTTGCAGCCAATGGGCAGTTTGGGTGATGTTCGTAAATCTTCCGCAAATTCTTGAATGATACCAACACCGATTTTGTGACCATAACTTAGTCTTATCTCATTGATGATGCTTCTTTTGCCATCTCTCTTGCACGAAATGGTAATCCTTTTACCTGCACCTTTTCCAAAACCATGCTCCATTGCCTTGATAATTTGTGTTGCTGTAATCTCTTTACCTATATTTTGGGCAAATAGGTCACGAAGCAGTGTTTTGTTTATTTCATCAATTATATCAATAGATACTTCAAAATAACGCTGAGGATCGTCAGTCATACAAGTGCCATGCTTGTACCACTCGTGACGGTGCAGGTTTGATCGATAACCAGGCATTCGTCTTGCAAGTTCTTTTCTTAGCCTGCCTTGAATTTCCAGCTTGGGCAGTTCATTCCAGCGTCCACGTTTATCAGTTTCAACGATATCCTTTGACACTCCGCAATATACGTTGTCTCGTGGCTGGGGCCAAAGTCCATGGAGTGAGAAATTACTGGCATCATAACGTAGCTTATGTTGAGAACGGCATTCAGGCTTGTTGGGTTTTCCTTCACAAAATGCTGGTTGCCAGCTTAAAGCCAAAATATAACTTTTATAGCCAATTGGCTCACGCAGTCCGACAGTCTCCTCTTTAGGCCAATAAAGCCAGGCAACGACAAACACTATCACGCCCAAAAAAATGATATTAAATAGTTCTTTTTTCATTCGACCTTCGACCTCACCCTCACTACATTACATGGTGTGAACAAAAATACGACACTCAAATCCAGCGGTAGCACACTGCCTTTTAATCTGCCCGAACCTTTTCAAAAATGGTTCGCAGGGCACGGATGGCAACCGCGCGCGCATCAACTTGAACTACTTGCAAAATCACAGGCCGGGCTCTCAACCTTGCTTATTGCGCCAACTGGTGCTGGCAAAACGTTGGCCGGATTTTTGCCAACCCTGGTCGAGCTTTCACTACAAAAGAAGAAAAAACGCGGAGAAAGAAAAAGAGGTGTTCATACACTTTATATTTCGCCTCTAAAAGCACTTGCTGTTGATATCAAGCGCAATCTTGAAAAGCCTATTGAAGAGATGAACCTTGACATTGAGATTGAAACTCGCACTGGCGACACATCTGCCTCTCGTCGCCAACGCCAAAAACTATCGCCACCACAAATAATGCTGACTACGCCTGAACAATTGGCATTATTGATTTCCAACAAGGACGCAAGTCAGTTTTTTGAAGATCTTGAAACCGTAATTTTTGATGAATTGCACTCACTGGTTACTTCAAAACGCGGACAACTTTTAGCCCTTGGGCTTGCTCGATTAAGAACCTTGCAGCCTGCCCTTAAAACCATTGGTTTATCGGCTACCGTTTCTAAGCCTGATGATCTGCGCAGGTGGCTGGTTCGACAACCACCACTGGGTGAGATTGCGTTATCAGAACTGATCAAGCTGGAAGGTGGTGCAAAACCAAACATTACCATTTTAAAATCTGATGAACGCATGCCATGGGCTGGCCATTCTGCTCGTTACGCAATAAAAGATGTCTATGAAGCTATAAAACAACATCAAACAACTCTACTTTTTGTAAATACACGCAGTCAGGCAGAAAGGCTGTTTCAGGAATTATGGACTATTAATGAAGAAACATTGCCAATTGCGCTCCATCATGGCTCGCTGGATGTAAGCCAGCGTCGGCGGGTTGAAGATGCCATGCAAAGAAATGAATTACGTGCTGTAATTGCAACTTCGACACTTGATCTGGGCATTGACTGGGGAGATGTTGATCTGGTTGTGCATGTGGGCGCACCCAAGGGAGCCAGTCGCCTTGCGCAACGTATTGGACGCGCCAACCACCGGATTGATGAACCTTCGCGGGCTATATTGGTTCCATCAAACCGTTTTGAAGTGATGGAATGTCAAGCAGCACTGGATGCAAATTATCTTGGCGCACAAGATACACCAGCCTTGCGGGAGGGGGCTCTTGATGTGCTTGCCCAGCATGTTTTAGGTACAGCTTGTGCGGGCCCATTTTTTGAAGATGGGCTTTATAATGAAATCACTTCAGCAGCACCTTACGCAGAATTGTCGCGTGAAAACTTCAATCAAGTCTTGCAATTTGTGGCAACTGGCGGGTATGCACTGAAAACCTATGAACAATATGCGAAAATTCGAAAAGTTGAAGATGGCAGCTGGCGCTTAACCCACCCTCGCCTTGCACAACGTTACCGAATGAATTGCGGTACAATCATTCAGGCTCCGATGCTGGATGTTCGATTAACACGCAAAAAAGGACGTAATGCAAACTTCCAGGGCGGCCCCATGCTTGGAAAGATTGAAGAAGGTTTTATTGAAAGTTTGTCACCTGGTGATACATTCATGTTTGCAGGAAATACCTTGCGCCTTGAGGGTATTCGTGAAGCCGCCTGTTATGTTTCAAAAGCTTATGATAGCGACCCCAAAGTTCCATCCTATTTGGGTGGCAGTTTTCCACTTTCAACTTATCTGGCTGATCTTGTTCGCGAGATGTTGGCCGATCCTGAACTTTGGGAAAAACTTCCCTCTCAGGTTAGTGAATGGCTCACCATTCAAAAGGATCATTCAATTTTACCCAAGCAAAATGAACTTCTAATTGAAACTTTCCCGCGTGGTGACCGCCATTATCTGGTTGCTTATCCTTTTGAAGGGCGCCTAGCGCACCAGACATTAGGCATGCTTTTAACGCGGCGATTAGAGCGTATGCGTGCCAAGCCGCTAGGCTTTGTTGCAAGTGACTATGCTATCGCAATTTGGGGACTGAAAGACTTTTCCAGACTGTTCAAGGACGGCAAGCCCTCCCTTGAAATGCTGTTTGATGAGGATATGCTCGGAGATGATCTGGAAACCTGGCTTGATGAAAGTTTTTTGCTTAAACGTACATTTAGAGATTGCGCTACCATCGCAGGTCTTATTGAAAGACGTTTTCCTGGCAAGGAAAAGACAGGCAGGCAAATGACTGTTTCGTCTGATCTTATATATGATGTTTTGCGCACCCATGAACCCGATCACATTTTACTTCAGGCAACACGTCAGGAAGCAGCTTATGGGTTGCTTGATATTCGACGACTTGGAGAAATGCTCTCGCGCATCAAGTCGCGAATCGTGCATAAACCTCTCGACAGAATTTCTCCTCTTGCGGTTCCCATCATGATGGAAATTGGCAAAGAAGGAATTGCTGGTGAAGCACAAGAAGCGCTTCTACAAGAAGCTGCAACGGGATTAGCGGATATTGATTAATGAATGAATTGCAACCAACAAACGAACCCATCGTCATGGAACTGCAATTCATGGGTAATACGTTTGTACTTGATCCTTCAGGTTGTCTGTATTGGAAAGAAAAAAACCTTCTTGTTGTTTCTGATCTTCATCTTGAAAAAGGATCTTCATATGCTGCCAAAAAAGGCTTGTTCATTCCCCCCTATGACACACAGGCAACACTTGAAACCCTGGCTCTGCGGATTGCTTATTGGCAACCACAAACCTTGTTGTCTTTAGGCGACAGTTTTCATGATGATAATGCAGCCAGCAGACTGCCCAATAGTTATAAACAGCATCTATCACAATTAATGCAAGGGCGAGAGTGGATATGGATCAGTGGCAACCACGATCCTTCACCACCGCAAGACCTTGGTGGAACGTTCTGTGAAAGTATCCAGATAGACAATCTCAATTTTTGTCACGAACCCAAGCTTGATTGTAAGCCCGGGGAAATTGCCGGACACCTTCACCCATCTGCAAAAATCAAACAAAGAGGGAAATCTGTCAGGCGACGTTGTTTTATCGGTGATGAAAAACGGTTTGTCATGCCAGCATTTGGTTCATTCACAGGTGGGTTAAATGTTTTGGATGAAGCTTACTCAGGCTTTTTCAAGGGACGAAATTTCAAAAGCTGGATGCTTAGCGGTAATCATGTTTTTGAAATTGAGGGTAGAAAACTTGTAAAATAAACCTTGCTCAAGCAATAGCAAACAAGACAATGATATGTGAAGCAGCAACAAGAAAGGTGAGCGCAATTCTGATTTTTCCAAACCAGGGTGCGACCTTGCCCTCATTGATATAGAAACTGTCCCAGACACCATGCAGGCAAAATAAAACCAATAAAGCAAGTATGGTATAAGCATCGGGAAGCAGCAGGACAAACCATGCCAAAATGGTTGGTATTACGGAAATTAGCAAATTTCTGTTTTCAAGGGGCTCATGTGCAATGGCAAACCCCCAACGAATGCCGCCCAGAAATGACAGGATGAGTGCTGACCAGACTTTGAAAATATCAAAAAGACTCACAAACAACTCATTGCTTGCTCCAATTAGGTAAAGACCTGCAGCCAGAATTACGAAAGGAATAAAACCTGCTAAAGACAGTCCCCAAGCTAGATTTGCTGTTTTCATATTAAGTAAACTGGAGCCTCTCTTCTAATTCTTGCGGAACATGGCGTTTGCAGCCCAACCCGTGAATATAGCAAGCAGAACTGCCATAATACCGTACAACAAGCCTTGTTCATGGGCCAGATCATAAATCCAGCGCTCAAAACCAACTTTCTCAATTGTGAAACTGGATTCATTTGTGTCCAGAATTTTACCATTACGGAACAAATAGGCTGTTACCATGTGTTCTCCGATTGGAACATTTGCCGGTATGCTTAAAGTCGCACGGAAAAGACTCGGACTTAATTGCTTCAAGGTACCGGGAATTTCAGAAAACAGGTCCTGTTCAATACGAAGCCTGAGCAAGGCATCTGAAAATTCACCGGGGTTCATAATGAGTGTCTTTTCACCTTCAACCGGGACATTTTTGCCAAGATTATTAATACCAAGACTGATAGGTGCCAGTACGATCGGGTTTGCGATCAAATTTAATGGACGGGCGGACAATATAGAATAGAAAGAAGGAACCGACTCGTAATTTTCCGACTGGTTGTTGATCCAAATCCCGCCGATGCGATCTTTTTTACGAATTATGACATCTTCAGCATCGCCTTCTACCCGAATAACAACATCATATTCACCGCGATAAAGTGCAGCTTGTTCTTTTGTTTCTATCGACCCAAAAATAACAATTTCTGCACCATCGAAGCTTGAGCTTACAGGTACTGTATCAACTGAAATACCCATTTGCAGAGATTCTGCCCTAGAAGATATCAAGGTTGCAAAGATCAGCGCAATGGACACAAAGACAAGAGAGAGCGAATGTTTCATTAGTGGCCTCCCTCATCCATGCTGCCGATGATATTAAAAAAGTCGGTTGGCGTAGCAACTAAATCAAATCCAAGGCGAATACACACGCCCAAAACAAGCAACCCCAAGAGTGCGCGAAGTTGTTCGCCTTTGAGTTTGTGTCCAGCAGCAGCGCCAAATTGTGCACCAATAACACCACCCACCATCAAGATAAGGGCCAGCACCACATCAACCGTTTGGTTGGTTGCTGACTGAATAATGGTGGTATAACCCGTCACAAAAATAATCTGAAAGAGCGAAGTACCAATCACAACATTGGTTGGAACACGCAGAAGATAAATCATTGCGGGCACCATGATAAAGCCCCCGCCAACACCCATGATTGCTGCAAGAATACCGACCAACATGCCAAGCACCAGAACAGGAATTACGCTCAGATAAAGTTTTGATTTACGAAAACGCACTTTAAACGGAAGTGCGTGTATCCAGCTATCATGACCGGTTTTGCGTTTTGGTGGCGTGTCATCTTTCTTGGATTTTCGAATTGCATTGAGACTTTCAATCGTCATCAAGGTACCGATAGATCCCAGGAAAACAACATAAAGAATAGAAATAATCAGATCGAGCTGACCAGCACTTCTCAGGGATGAGAAAATATAAACTCCTAATGTTGATCCAATCAAACCACCAATCAAGAGCATTATCCCCAACTTGATGTCTACTGTTCCTTTTCTTAAATGTGCAAGAGCACCGGAAAAAGATGAAGCAACAATCTGGTTTGCCTCAGTAGCAACAGCAACTGCTGGAGGAATATTGTAAAAGATCAGTAGCGGGGTCATCAAGAACCCTCCGCCGACACCAAACATGCCTGACAAAAAGCCAACGGCAGCTCCCATTCCAAAAAGGACGAAAATATTAACGGACATTTCCGCTATCGGAAGATAGATGCTCACGGCATCCTCCAGAAAAATCATGAATTGTTAGGAGTTGGCGAGAATAAGTTTCAGCTGCCAACAGGCGTTATTAGCGATTTATTGCGCCTCGAAAAAGCGAATGTCAATGGATGAAACATCGCAAATATTTAAAATAATGGATCCAGTTGCATCACAATCAGGTTTTAGCGAATGCCACTCAGAATTTTACTGTGAACACCTCTGTTATTGCCAAGATCAATATGACCATCATCATAGGTAAATTGGTTTAGCTTTGTAACCGTATTACCGCTCGCAAGCCCTATCCTGCGCTTGGAACACTCAGCAGCGGTGCAAATAAAATTTTGCGCTCGCCTTACGTTTGATTTTATAGATTTGAGTGATGTACCTTCAATGATACCGAGATAATTTACCGGAATACCCTTTTTAGCCAGACGATTGGCAATATCACTCACCATGTTTGCCCCATAGCTAATGCCAATCAGATTAATAGGCTCATTTGGATTACGCTTATATCTTGCCTCTATGTCTTTCAAAATATTAGGCTTGATGATTCTATTGCCTTCAATAGAGGTAATATAGCTAAAGACTTTTGAACCTGATATTTTCTTGCCCAGGTTGTTCATCCCATACCCGATGAAAGGCACAGCACTGGCTAATCCATTTACAATATAGGTTCTGGCCTTTGCCTGAGGTGATATGAGACTAATCGCAAGTGTTGCAAACAATACAGCCAAGAAGTTCTTATTCAAGAATTTAACCATCAAATTCTCTCCTTATTACGAATCTCTTGCCCCAACGTAAGAAATGTAACAAATTTCATAAATTTAATGAAGGGAATTATTTAAGCGTAATCCAAAATTACACTTATTATTTAAGCGGTTTTTTTCTTTTTTTAATAAACAAGAACAAGAGCGGAAGACACCCGATAATTGTCACACCTATCAATATCCACCACCTGGAAAACCCAGCATCCTGAATTCTTCTCATTGCGACTGACAAAGTTGGAATTATTAAAAGAAGCAGGCTTGTTGTAGAAAGCCATTTAGGTGCATCCTGATCAAATGCCATGACTTCTTCACCAGAAATGTTTCCAATCCAGGGGCCAAGATAAGCACCGTCAATTATGAGCGTCATACATAAAAAAAGACAGATAAACAGTACCCAAAACCAAAAATCGCCCCTGCTTGAAACGCCATTAATATTTGCGTAGTTTGTAAAACCGTTCTTAATTGCCTTTATGAATCTCATATAAGAATCTTTGTTTACGTGTCTATTAAATAGCAACTGCCTTAAGAGCTTTTAAAAACTTGTCATCAATACGCCCATTTACAGGCAGGCCTGATTTTTGCTGGAAAGCAACAATTGCATTACGGGTTTTTTGTCCCATAACACCATCTGCTGCGCCGGCATTAAAGCCAACCTTTGATAGCAGTGTTTGTATTTGTGCTATTGTATTCCGGTCAATTTTTATTTTTGGAGCTGTAGCTACTGCTTGATCTGATTTCCATGCTTCATTTACAGGTACTTCATTTGCAGCTTTTACAACTTCTAGCGGTTGCCAGTCCTTGACCAATGCTTTTGCAATTTCCAGTTGATCGGGTTGGATGGCATTTATAATAACATCACGTTTATTGCCAGCGTCTTTGTCACCCGCTTTTGCAGCAATTGCGAACCATTTGTATGCTTCGATCAAATTAACTTCGGTGCCAAGTCCCTTGGTATGGAATATACCTGCATTTACCTGACTATCCCTGACACCATAATCTGCTGCATTACTAAACCACTTGAATGCTTCATTCATATCAGGTTCTGCAGAAAGGGCATTTGGCGTAGCAGTCAGTACAGCCAAATTATGCATTGCTATTATGTTCCCACCTTTTGCAGCCTGCTCATACCATTCAGCAGCTATGGCGGGATTTTTTTCAATTCCAAGACCTTTTTCATTGAAATTACCAATGATGTACTGCGCAGGAGCGAAACCCATTTGAGCTGCAAGTTCATACCATTCAGATGCCTTTTTCAAATCTTTTTTCGTTCCAATACCATCTGTATAACGTCTGCCAATTTCAAATATTGCAGCTGGCTCACCTTTTTGAACAGCATCTTTCAATCCAGAAGGCGCAAAGTTCAAGCCTTCTGTATTTATAAAGCTTGTGGGTGTTGGGTTTTCATCTAAATTTACGCTGGCAAGATTTACTTCTTTTGGTGATTCTTGAAGCTCGGGGCCTGATGCATTAACTGATTGGATATCAGATACAGAATTTACAGGTGTGTTATCTACTATGGCTGTCTCAGCTGATGGTATCTCTACTACTGGTGATACTGTATCTTGGGCAGGTATAACTGAAGCTTGCTGCGCTTCTTCAGTAACTGTCTTTTCAATTGTTATATTATTATCTATTGAGGCGACTTCAGAATTTTGCCCATCAAAAAACTGTGTAGCAAGCGGTACTGCAAGCGCTACAAACAGGGCTGCTGCTGCTGCCATTACGATAACCTTTTTGCGTTTGGCAAAAAGTTCAGGGAGTGACGCAAAAAGACTCTTGCTTTTCTTTTCTTCAATTTCTTCCTCAACAGCCCCTGCTTCTTGCGCAGCAGCTTGCGCTGCTCTGCGGGCAGCAGCAATGAAGTCAGTACCAGATGATTCTATATCTGTACCTTTATTATTCTTGCGTCGATCATTAGCCTGGCGCACCAGGGCTGCCAAATCCGGCCCACCGGTTCCAGGTTCCAAAGCAACATCGGGATCAATTTCTTGCTCTGATTCATTATGATGTTGGATCTCCGGCATGGACTCCATTGCCATAGCAGGCGTTTCAACTTCAGGCAGAGTGGTCTCTTCGCCCCCTTGTGAAACAAGTTCTTCAACACTTTGATTGCCGTCAACCGGTGCTTGCTCAACAAGCGTATTAACGACTGGTTCCTTTTTTGGCTTGGAGGCATTTTGTTCAGTTGCAGCACTCAAACGTGCAGCTTTAACCAAATCCGCTGCTGGATTACGAACTTTTTTAACAATTTCCTGAGACTCAATTGGAGCTTCAACTTCCGCCTGTACAATGGATGCTTCTTCTGTTGATTGAACAATATTCGGCGCATCAGGTGCAGATGCTTGTGCTGGCATTACTTGTGCTGGTATTACTTGTGCTGGCATTGCTTGTGGAGCAGAATTATATTCAACAAGATCAGATTCAATTTTCCCCAAACGCTTAACCATCAAATCCAGTGTTTGTGTAACAGCACCAAATGCTTCAATATTTGTTGCATTATTTGTTTCTGCATGCTGGTTTAATTGTGCAAGAAGTTCCGACATGGAACCTAGTACGCTAGTGTCGAGTTGAGAGCTGCCAGATGCTGGCTGTGGCATAGCCTGAAAAGACATTTTAACGGCATCTTCTGCAGCTTTTGTTGCCAGTTCAATTGTAATATCACGATTAGCACCAAGCTGCTCTTCTATACCACTTAGGCGATTGGCAATCGGATCCAGTGATACTTCTCCAAGTGAAGGCGCAGCAACAAGCTGGTTGGAAATTTCTGATAGTTGCTGTTCAATAGAAGCAAATTGTCCTGCTGACATATTTTCAGCTGATGGCTGAGATAATTGATCGATAGCACCAGCAATTTGCTCAAGCTGTTGAATGATAACTTCATTTATACCGTTATCATCACTCACGTCCATTGCGACTGGCATTGATAGCCTATCAACAGCACCAGAAATTTGCTCAAGTTGCTGAGCTATCATCTCATTGGATATGTCATTATTCGATTGAGTTTGAGTATTGCTAATTTGACTGACAAGCTCATCCATACGTTGCAGTAAAGCGTTATTTTCATCATTGCTTAGAGGGGCGGCAGTTGATATTGATGAAAAATTCTCAAGCTTTTCAGACAATATGCCGATTTGTGCTTCCACGTTGTTTAAATCTGGTGAACTTGAATGTACGAGGTTTGCAATATCAGATAGTTTTGACTCCAACTTATCAAACTGTGCATTATCAGCTTGTGTGTCTTGAGGAATAGGTGTTGAAACTGATGAGAAGCTTTCAAGCTTTTCAGACAGCATACCAATTTGCGCTTCCATGCTGTTCAGATCGGGTGAACTTGAATGCATTAGGTTTGCAATATCAGATAGTTTTGACTCTAGTTTATCAAACTTTGAATTATCTGCTTGTGTGGCTGATTCGTTAAAACCATCTAGTGTCTTGGCAATATCAGAAACGCGTGCTTCGATACGCTCAAGATTATTATTACTGCCATCATTTAAAGAAAGCGCTACTACAGCCCTTGTTATTTCCTCAAGACGCATTTCAATACTTGAAAGATCAGTTTGCGTTGCTTCGGTAGAACCGTTTTCAAGATTTTCTATTACTTGTTGTAATTGTGAAACCTGCTGTAATACTTCATTATGGTTATTTTCAATTGTACTCACATACAAATCAGGTTTGGTAATGGATGTCTGCAAGGCATTGTGCATATCATCAAGACGTTTGGTGATATCGTCATGACTTACTTCAAGTGTTTTCGCATAAATATTCGGGTTTGATAAGGTTGCATCAATTGATTGCTTCATATCTATAATTTGCTGTGAAAGCTCTTTGTGACTTGCTTCCAAAGCAGATGAAAATAAAGCCCCGTCAATCCCTGAATTTTGCGATCGCTCAAGTTGCTGCATGATTGCCTGATAGTTTGCGGAAAGCGTTTGCTGAATGACTTCAAGGCCCGCATTTGAACTGTCAGATGATGCTATGCCAGAGATCGAAGCTTTTAATTCCTTCAGCTCAGCATTAATATGATTGTAATGTTGTTTTAAAATCTCACTTTGTTGAAGTGCTGTGTTTTGATTATTGCTACTTGCAGCATTTGCATTATTAATTGATTGTAATTTGGAACTCATTTGTTCCAAAGCTGATTTAATAGTATCAAGTTGTGGATTACCTGCATCAGTATTTTTGGGTGTGTTATTTAAGTTACCGCCATAAAGACCAGGATTTTCAACAGCCATATTTGCAGCGGCATAAGGATTTATGGCAGGTTGCTGAAACGCTGGATTAGGTACAGCTTGGTGAAACGCTTGATTTTGAGGCACTGGCTGGTGAACGCCAGAACTTGGCATAGGCTGAGGGAAACCAAGGTTAGGGGCAAAATCATTTAAATGGGCAGTACTAGCATGCATACCAGCCTGTTGGAATTGTAATGCATCAAGTCTGCGCTGAATTTCATCAACTTCACCACCTATGGCATAAGGACTTTGAGGAGCATTTAACCCAACATTATTGCCAGCTTGCTGCTGTATTAGTTTATTTAATTGTGATCTTGCCCTACGCATTCGGGATAACCTGTTTTTACATATTAAAATTATTTCGAAAGAAATTCCGAATCTCTTAAGAGACAGCTTTTACAAAACAGGGTAAATAATGCGTTAATTGTTAAGGATTTCGTTACTAAATATTTATCAATTTCTTAATGTTAGGGTATGCAACATAGTTCTAATTGCGTAAATTTTGTTTTCTTCATACAATGGTAGTCATACCGAAGTAGTGTGTGCCTTGAATAATTTTTGAATTATGCTAACGGTCAGGTAGGAACCCTACAAAAACACACTCCTTATCTATGGCTGGAATAATAGGAATGAAAATGGGCTATATAACTGCTCAGTCTATGTTAGAGCATCTTGTTGAAAGTTTTGCTGATAATAATGCTGAAATAAAAGAAATTTACAGAATTGGCGACTTGGCGCGCGAATTTGATGTGAGCCTAAGAACACTGCGGTTTTACGAAGATCGAGGTCTAATAAGTCCTAATAGATCAGGTTCGACGCGTCTTTATTCAAGTGAAGACCGAAAACGATTGAAAATTATTATTCTGGCAAAAAACGTTGGTTTTTCGCTGATTGATATCGAGTCGCTCCTAAAAATCTATGATAATGAAAGCAATGAACAAGACATTAGCTATCTTATTAAAAAGTTTACAGAACAATTTGCCAGGCTGACTGATCAAAAAGAAGAGCTCGAGCGCTCTATTGATGAATTGGGCAAGGTTATCAGCTTCATTAAAGACAAATCCTGACAAGCATTTTTAATTCTAAGCAACGAAAATTGCAGAAAATAACCTATTTTTTAATTTTGACGTTTACGTCAAAGTAATAATTTGCTTATACTGCTTTAAATGTTCCTTTGGTGATATATATAACCCAAAAGAGCATTATAATGATATTTTGTTAGTGCTGACGTTAGTTACTGGAAATTAGAACTGGCGTTCAATGTTGTTTGAGGAGAAACCCATATGCCAAGTTATTCAGCCCCTATCCAAGATACGCTTTATATTCTCAATAATATTCTCAATATTGACCGATATAACAATTTGCCAGGTTTTGAAGAAGCAACGCCGGACCTTATAGAGGCGATATTGGGTGAGGCAGCCAAACTGAGCGAGGAAATTCTTCAACCCATTAACTTTTCAGGAGACCGTGAAGGCTGCGAACGCCATGAAGACGGGTCTGTAACAACTCCAAAAGGTTTCAAGGAAGCTTATGAAACATATAAGGAAGGCGGTTGGATGGGTCTTCCTGCTGATCCTGATTATGGCGGTCAGGGGCTTCCTTACACTTTACACACTGCCGTTGGTGAATACCTTTCTTCAGCCAACCAGGCCTTTGCAATGTATCCAGGTCTAACCCAAGGTGCAATTGCCGCCATGCAAGTCCATGCATCTGATGAATTAAAACAAAAATTCTTGCCTAAAATGATTGATGGCACGTGGACAGGTACCATGAACCTTACCGAACCACATTGTGGAACCGATCTTGGCATGTTGCGCACTAAAGCAGTACCCGTTGGAGACGGTTCCTATAAAATTTCTGGTCAGAAAATATTTATCTCAGCTGGTGAACATGATTTGGCAGAAAACATTATACATCTTGTAATTGCCCGTATTGAAGGTGCGCCAGAGGGCACAAAAGGTATTTCACTTTTTGTTGTGCCAAAATTCCACGTCAACGACGATGGGTCGATTGGAGAACGTAACGGTGTTTCTTGTGGTGCCATCGAAGAAAAAATGGGCATTCATGCAAACTCCACTTGTGTACTTAACCATGATGAAGCCATTGGTTATATGATTGGTGAAGAAAACAAAGGCCTCAAGGCCATGTTTATCATGATGAATGAAGCGCGTCTTGGTGTTGGTCTTCAAGGACTGGCTCAATCAGAGGCCGCTTATCAAAATGCAGCAATTTATGCAAAAGAACGCATTCAGGGACGCGCACTAACAGGACCTGCAGAACCCGATAAAAAAGCTGACCCCCTTCTCGTGCATCCAGATGTTCGCCGCATTTTGATGAATATTAAATCCTTTAACGAAGCTGCTCGAGCCCTAATGCTCTGGACAGCTCTTAAAGGTGATATTTCACATCGTGCAGAATCGGAAGAACAACGCGAAGCAGCTGATGATTTAATGGGTCTTCTAACCCCTATTATCAAAGGTGTTTTAACCGACAAAGGTTTTGAGAACTGCGTCAATGCCCAACAAGTATTTGGCGGGCATGGTTATATTGAAGAATGGGGCATGAGCCAGTTTGTTCGCGACGCTCGCATTGCTCAAATTTATGAAGGTGCAAATGGTGTTCAGGCGCTTGATCTTGTAGGCCGCAAGCTCCCTGCAAATGGTGGCCGTGCCATGCGTGCGTTCATGGAAGAAGTAAACAGCTTTACCAAAAAGCACATGAATAATGATGCCATGCAACCTTACACCAAACCTCTACGCGATGGTGTAAAAAAACTTGAAGCAGCTACTATTTGGCTTATGCAAAATGGGTTGCAAAATCCAAACAATGCAGGTGCTGCATCTACAGATTTCATGCACTTGTTTGGCCTTGTTGCCCTTGGTTATATGTGGGGCTTAATGGCTGAAAAATCACAAGAGGCAATACAAGAAGGCGCGGGCGATTCCAAAGAATTCCACGAAAACAAACTCATGACAGCGCGTTATTTTATGGAACGGGTCATGCCAGAAAATGCTGCTCATTTAGCTCGTATTGAAAGTGGCTGTGAGAGCATGATGTCTTTAGAAGCAGAAGCATTTTAATAAATCAAATTGAGCTCATAAAGGTTTATGACGTGACAACGCCGCAAGAAGTTCTCAATTCCCCTGCTCCCTCATGGCATGATGAAGATTATGCAATGGTCAGGGATATGGCCGGACGCTTTATGGAAACAGAAATAGCACCCAATTACGAACAGTATGAAAAGGATGAAATTGTCCCTCGTACTAATTGGGAAAAAGCTGGGGCCAACGGGCTGCTTTGTGCTTCTGTGCCTGAAAAATTTGGCGGTGGCGGGGCAACTTATGCACAAGAGGCCGCCATTATAGAAGCAATTGCACATAATGGTGTCGATGGTTTTGGCATTGCATTACATTCAGGCATTGTCGCCCCCTACATTACCGACTACGGCACTGAAGAACAAAAGCAACGTTGGTTACCAAGACTGGCAACAGGTGAATTAATCGGTGCGATTGCCATGACAGAGCCAGGTGCTGGCTCTGATCTTCAAGGCGTAAAAACAACTGCTATAAAGGATGGAAACCAATACGCCATAAACGGTTCAAAAACCTTCATAACAAACGGCCAAAATGCCAACCTTGTTATCGTTGTTGCAAAGACTGATCCATCGGCAGGAGCAAAAGGCACTTCGTTGATAGTCATTGAAACCGACGAAGCCGAAGGTTTTGAGCGTGGGCGTAATCTTGATAAAATAGGTTATAAAGCAAACGACACATCAGAACTTTTTTTCAACGATGTGAAAGTGCCAACAGTAAATCTTCTCGGCCATGAAGCAGGCAAGGGCTTTTCCCAACTTATGAACCAATTACCGCAAGAGCGGCTTATTATTGCCAATCAAGCAATGGGCTCCATTGAATTGGCCTTGGCACTTACGATTGATTACGTCAAAGAGCGCAAGGCATTTGGCAAAACAATTCTGGATTTTCAAAATACACAATTCAAGCTTGCAGAACTAAAATCGGAAGCAACCATGGCAAAGGCGTTCGTTAATCAATGCGTCGAACAACACTTGAAAGGCGCACTTGATACCGCAACAGCATCCATGGCAAAATATCTGCTTACAGACTTGCAAGGTAAAGTGATGGACGAATGCTTGCAGCTCTTTGGTGGCTATGGCTTTATGAATGAATACCCGATTGCACGGCTTTACCGCGATGCACGAGTACAAAGAATTTATGGCGGCACAAATGAGATAATGAAAGTTCTCATCTCTCGCACACTTTAAAGATAGGAAATTAAATGCCAAAAGGATATTGGATTGCCCATGTAAGCGCTGAAGATAGTTCAAGCTTTTCTTCCGATGCCTACAAAGCTTATGTGGAAGGTGCTGCTCCTGTATTTGCTGAATATAGTGCAAAGTTTCTTGCACGTGGCGGAGATTTTATCATTGCTGAAGGGCAAGATCTCGGTGCGCGACACGTAGTGATTGAATTTGCGTCCCTGGAAGATGCAAAAGCCTGCTACAATAGCACTACCTATCAAGAAGCCAAAAAGAACAGAACTGCCGTTTCAAACGCAAGTATCATTTTACTTGAAGGATTTGATGGCTAACGAAATTTATATTGCCTAACTGGGAGATACCAAAAATGGCTGACGCATTTATTTATGATCATGTTCGCACCCCAAGAGGGCGTGGCAAGAAAAACGGTTCACTTCATGAAGTGCCTGCCGTTCGTTTATCTGCAAAAACACTAGAAGCTGTACGTGACCGCAATGAAATTTCTGATACAGGCCTGATTGACGATGTCATTCTTGGTTGCGTTGATCCGGTAGGTGAAGCTGGTTCTGACATTGCACGTGCCGCAGTTTTTGAAGCTGGTTATGACAACAAGGTTCCCGGCATGCAGATCAACCGCTTTTGTGCCTCTGGTCTTGATGCAATTAACATGGCAGCCTCAACCATTAATTCGGGCGCAAATGA
>CALFBM010000001.1 GCA_937951645.1 uncultured Rhizobiaceae group bacterium | reverse complement strand
CAAATAATCGTTCGATGTCTTTTAAGTCAAGTTCTATGAAGGCCAGCCTTTGCCCTTTTGATCGCGAAGCGTGCAAAAGGATAAGCAAATGCGCAAGAAACTACCGGCCGAATAGTCTTTCAATGTCTTTCAAATCAAGTTCTATGAAGGTCGGTCTGCCATGATTGCACTGACCAGAGTTTGGTGTGTTTTCCATTTGGCGTAAAAGCGCATCCATTTCTTGTGGCTTCAAAATGCGTCCGGAACGCACGGATCCATGGCATGCCATGGTGGCTGCAACATGATGAAGTTTTGCTTCAAGCCCTTCAGCAGAGCCCCATTCTGCAACTTCATCTGCCAGATCAAGCAAGAGTTGTTGAGAGTTTGTCTCACCAAGCAAGGCAGGCGTTGCCCGAACTGCGACAGCCCCTGGACCAAAGGCTTCAATCTCAAGGCCCAGTTTATGAAATTCATCTGCAAAGCCAGAAAGGCGGTTTACATCTTCTTCAGGCATATCAATAATTTCAGGAACCAGTAGCAATTGGCTTGGAATGCCGTTTTCCATACCTGATTTAAGAGTTTCATAAACAATACGTTCGTGTGCTGCGTGTTGATCGACAATCACCAGTCCTTTTTCAGTTTGCGAAACGATATAGTTTTTATGAAGTTGCGCACGTGCAGCCCCTAATGGAAAATTATTATTTGGGACATCTTCATTTTGTACGGCAATATTACCACTGGGCGCATCGGTAATATCAAAACCGGCTTGAGGTTCATTGAATGCGCCATGGTTATAAGGTTGCTGATCCAAAGGGCGCGCCCAATTACGGGCGGCTTCAGCTTCTTTTGCCGAGGAGCGGGTGTTGTTGACAAAACTTTCCTGATAACCCGTAAACCCACTGTTGCCTGGCGCTTGATAATGGGTCTCTGTCCTGAAAGCATCCATCATGTCTTTGGCGCCTGCACGGCTTGTCAGTGGGCCATCATCAAGTCCTTGAGCACTGATGGATTGGCGAAGAGAGCCAACAATCAAGCCCCTGATCAGGCCAGCATCACGAAACCGCACATCGGCCTTTGCAGGGTGAACATTCACGTCAACCATATGGGGATCAAGATCGAGAAAAAGTGCCAGCACAGGATGCTTGCCGCGCGGCAGCACATCCATATACGCACCCCGAACAGCACCGAGCAAAGCCTTGTCTTTAACAGGCCTGCCATTCACAAAGAAATATTGCGCGAGCGCATTGCCCCGATGATAGGTTGGGACACTGGCAAAACCTTGCAGGGATACATCTTCCCGTCCTGCATCAATCTTCATCGCATTTTCAGTAAAGTCTTTTCCAAGAACCTGCGTAAGGCGATCAAACTGCGTAGTTGCCGGATAATCCAGTGAAGAACGATCATCACCGGAAATGGAAAACCTGATATGTGGGAATGCAAGGGCTACCCGCTTGAAAACATCAGTAATGGCGTTGGTTTCTGCACGATCTGTTTTTAAGAATTTAAGTCTGGCAGGTGTTGCATAAAACAGATCCGAGACTTCAACCACGCTCCCTTCACTAAGCGCTGCAGGGGACGGGCCTGTAATCTTGCCTCCTGATACATTGATCTTCCATGCACTTTCATCCGTTTTTATGCGTGAGGTTATGGTCAGTCTTGAGACCGACCCTACAGAAGGAAGCGCTTCCCCCCTAAAACCAAGACTTCTGATATCCATCAAATCATCGGTCAGTTTAGAGGTGCAATGGCGCTCAACAGCAAGTGCCAGGTTTTCCGCATTCATGCCATGGCCATTGTCTGTGACTCTCATCATTGTTTTGCCACCTGATGAAGTGACAATATCGATGCGGGTACTATTCGCATCAATTGCGTTTTCTACAAGTTCCTTGATGACACTTGCAGGGCGCTCAATAACCTCGCCAGCCGCGATCTGGTTAACAACCGTTTCATTCAGCCGAATAACCGAAGGTGCGGAAGGTTTTGTGGTATCTCTATGTCCTGAATTTTGGTCATGCGTGTTCATCATGGCGCTATTATCTTCGATTCTGGCCATGAGTGAAAGTGTTTAGATGCTTGCAGCAAAATGTTTTGCAGCCTCATCAATCAAGGCATTGTCCTTGCCGCCAATAATCAGGTATTCGTAGCCACCCTTCGACCAGGTTGCAGAAGCCATGCCTTCCATTGTGATATTGGAAATCACCTCTTCTGAATGAGTGCCGGAACGTATAATGCAAAGCGCTACGGGTGTTCCCATTTTGGAAAGAAAGGTCATCTGCGCAAGTGGTTTTCCCTCAAACCCCAGAATTTGTGAACGCTTATACTCAAGTCCTGAAAAGTCTTTCAAGGAGGCAAGCGAGAAATCCTTGCTGATTGCATCGCCAACACGGACAAGTTCATCTTGAATTTGTTTTTCAGTACCTTCAACATTGGCCAGGGTGTTGGTAATGTAGAGATAGTGATATGCAGCAACATACTCACGCCAGCTATCTACTTGCCGATCTGAAATGCTGTAACCAACGATGCCGCTAAACAGCATTATTGATGCCGCACAACTGGCCAACAAAAGGCCTTTAAGCCATGGAGTATTGTTATTGGCCGCATGTTTTACATTTAACTGGGGTGGTGCAGGAGGCGCACTTTTCAATAATTCATCCATGGAGCTGGAAATAGCCAACTGGCTGATTTCCAGTTCGCCCAAGCGCATTTGCAGGGCTTCATCAGTCTTGAGTGCCTGTTCAATTTCCCTGTAGGGTGTGTGTTCTTTTTCACCGTCAAGATAAGCTGTTAGCTCTTCATCTGAAAATTTGGTACTCATTCCGTTACCTTGCCTTGATTTTTTTCATGTTACTCGCCAGCTTTTGCCTTGATGTTGCAAGGCGGCTCATAACTGTTCCAATGGGTATATCCAAGATTTCACTAGCCTCTTGATAACTAAAGCCCTCAACATAGACAAGCATTACAGTCATGCGCTGTGCTTCTGGCAGTTCCATTACTTTCATTAACACCTGACGGGCAAATAAATTCGTTTCCTGATCCGAATTTTTTGTATCCGGCAATTCAATTTCATCAATTGTAACCAGGCCACCGCCGCGTCTCACTGCATCTGAGCGCAGCTCATTGATCCACAATCTTTGGGCAATTCTAAACATCCAACGGTCGAGATGTGTTCCCTGTTCAAATTGTTCTGCTTTTTCAAGCGCTTTCAGACAAGTTGATTGCGCAAGGTCATTTGCACGCTCAGGATTACTTGTAAGCGCAAGACAATATCGCCATAATCTTGGATAAAGAGATGGGATACCTTTTGAGATTTCTTGTTGGGCATTCTTTTTCTTGAACATAACAATCCGGAACCATATAGGTTTTATAGCCGATGTAAATTGCGCTGATAATCACTTAAAACTTACATATTTTTTCTTGTGCCATAATGGCAGTATAATTTCCAATATATGATACTGTTTTATGACTCATATAACCAGAAAGTATCTTGATGAATTCCTTATTCCATCTTGCCTATCATGTAACTGATCTACAAAAAGCACGCTCATTTTATGGTGAGCTTTTGGGTTGTAAGGAAGGGCGTAGCACTGAAACCTGGATTGATTTTGATTTCTTTGGGCATCAAATTTCACTACATTTGGGCGATCCCTTCAAAACAGCAAATACTGGCAAAGTAGGTGATCAAATGGTGCCCATGCCTCATTTGGGTATTGTTTTGCCACAAGAGGATTGGCAAGCCCTTGCTGACAGACTCTTGTCCTGCGGTATGGAGTTTGTTCTTAAACCTCAAACACGCTTTGAGGGAGAGCCGGGAGAGCAATCAACAATGTTCTTCCTGGATCCTTCGGGAAACCCGATTGAAGTAAAGGGGTTTAAAAATATCAATGCGGTTTATGCAAATTGATTTCATGTTTTTACGTCTCACCTGATTGTTATATTCATGACTGAAACTTGTTATTGAAAAAGTAATTGCCCCCTTGCCTTGATGTCCCAATAGCCTAAAACAGGTTTAAATATGAGCGACATGATAAAACATGGGCGCCGTGAGACATTCGGAGAAAATTATGCTCGCAATTGCAAAAGAATTCAAACTGGAAGCCAATTATATTGATGGCAAATGGGTACAAGCCGATAGTGGTGAAACCTTTAATGTCGAAAACCCGGCAACGGGAGAAGTCATTGGTGTTGTACCAAATGCAAACGGGTCTGAAACAAAACGTGCAATTGAAGCAGCTCATAAGGCATTCAAGACTTTCAAAAAGACCTCTGTAAAAGATCGCGTGAACATGCTGCGCAAATTACAAAAGGTCATTATAGAAAATCAGGAAGCACTTGCCCAACTTTTGGCAGCAGAACAAGGCAAGCCAATTGCAGAAGCGCGTGGCGAAGTTCGCTTCTCGGCATCTTACGTAATGTGGTTTGCAGAAGAAGCAAGACGGGTTTACGGCGATACGGTTCCATCTCCTTGGGCTGATCGTAGAATTTTGGTCACCAAGGAACCTGTTGGTGTGGTTGGTGCTATTACGCCCTGGAACTTCCCCTCATCAATGCTCGCCCGTAAAATTGCACCAGCAATTGCAGCAGGTTGTACAATTGTATGTAAGCCGGCTGAAGCAACACCTTACTCCGGCATTGCATGGGGCAAGTTATGTGAAATGGCTGGAATTCCTGAAGGTGTTGTGAACATTCTGACAGGTGATCCAGTTGAAATTGGCAAGGAACTGACCAGTAACCCGCTTGTGCGGAAAATTACATTCACAGGCTCTACGCGCGTTGGTAAAATCCTGATGTCGCAATCTGTCTCCACAGTGAAGAAAATTTCAATGGAGATGGGGGGTAATGCACCCTTTATTGTCTTTGATGATGCAGACCTTGATAGGGCTGTTGAAGGTGCAATGGCTTCCAAATATCGCAATTCTGGCCAGACTTGTGTTTGTACCAACCGTCTGTATGTGCAGTCTGGCATTCATGATGAATTCGTTGAAAAATTCACCAAGGCAAGTGCTGCGATGATTGTTGGGCAATCCAATGAGGAGGGTGTTGTACAAGGTCCTCTTATTAATGAGGCAGCAGTAACAAAAACCGAAGACTTTGTTGAAGACGCTGTAAGCAAGGGTGGCAAGATTGCCACTGGTGGCAAGCGCCATAAATTGGGTCATGGGTTTTTCGAGCCAACCGTTATTACGAACGCTACATTGGAGATGAAGTTCTCAAAAGAAGAAACATTTGCTCCTATTTCGCCTGTTTACAAATTTGAAACAGAAGAAGAAGTTATCCGCATGGCAAATGATACCGAATTCGGTCTTGCCTGTTATTTCTATACTCAAGATCTGGGTCGTACGTTCCGTGTAATGGAAGAACTTGAATATGGCTTGGTTGGTGTCAATGAAGGTGTAATTACTGCAGTTGAAGCACCGTTTGGCGGGTTTAAAGAGTCGGGCGTTGGCAAAGAAGGCGGCCACCAGGGCATTCAGGATTATCTGGAAGAAAAATACGTTTGTATTGGTGGCCTTGGTTTGTAATCAGGCTGTTGCTGCAACCAGAATGCCGCATATTATCAGGACGCTGCTGATTGCAATGCGGTAGCTTAATGGTTCGCCTAATGCATAATGTGACATGATGGGCACCAGAATAAAGCCAAGTGACATGAACAGATAGGCTGTTGATAATGGCACTTGGCGAAGCGCCCATATCCAGCCGATTGTAGCAACGCCATACAAGGCAAGTGAACCAATGAAAATTGCCAGGGCAGTATGGTCTGTTGTAAGGGCCATGAAACCCTTGTCACCAATGCGCAAGCCTACAGTTTTAAACATAAGTTGACCAACGGCCAAAATACTGACTACGGCAAGAATAATGAGATAATTGGTCATGTTTGATCCACTCAGGAAATATTATAAAACATACGCTTTACTTCAGCGCGGAAACGGCGAATTGAATCTAGAATAACCCCGGCTGTAATTGATAGTATGGCAACCAGCATGATCCCGGTCGAAAGAACTGCGGTTGGAATAAGTGAAACGGTTGGATCCTGCAAATAGGACAAAAAGACGGGTAAAAACAGAAAGATCGAGAACAATGCCCCCAACAGGCCAATAAATCCGAAGAAATACAGTGGCTTGTATTCTTTCATCAAAACGATAATCGTTTTTAAAATTCGTGCACCATCTTTAAAGGTTGAAAGCTTGCTTTCAGAGCCCTCTGCACGATCTGAATATTTTGTCGGAATTTCCATTACGGGAAGACGAAGTTGCGAAGCATGTGCAGAAAGCTCCGTTTCAATTTCAAATCCGACAGAAAGAGCAGGAAAGCTTTTTACAAAACGACGACTAAATCCGCGGTAGCCCGAGAAAATGTCTGAAAACTCTTGTCCAAGTGACATGTTATAAAGAATATTAAAAAGACTGTTACCAAAAGCATGGCCGGAACGTTCGTGTTTTTCCAGTGCACCAGAACGTGTCCCAACAACCATATCGACATTATTTCGAACAGCTTCAATGATTTTTGGAGCTGCCTTTGGGTCGTAGGTGTCATCGCCGTCAATCATGAGATAGATTTCTGAATCAATTTCAGAAAACATCCGACGCACAACATTACCCTTGCCTGCGCGCGGCTCAAAGCCGATGACTGCACCAGCTTTTTTAGCCACTTTTACGGTGTCATCAGTTGAATTATTATCATAAACATAGACTGCACATCCTGGCAGGGATGTCTTGAAATCCTTTACAACCTTAGCAATCGCAATTTCCTCGTTCATACAAGGAATTATAACAGCGACGTCTGAATATTTTGCCAAAACGGAACCCCATGATTATCAATTGAGCTGTATATTATTAAGGGTGAGTAAAAATAGCATTAATCATTGCTGGCTATATTCCCTACAACTTTAACAGCGATTGATTCGGGCAGCTCATGACTAATATTGAAAAACAGCCAATTTATTATTCCTGGGCCAAGGTTATTCTTTGGGCTTTTTTATTTTACATGGTCTGGAATTTTCGCACCATGGTTCTGGTATACAATGAAGGTCTGCTTCCTGGCCCGGATGATTTTCTCAGGCTTCACCAGGCACAGAATTTTCTTGGTGGGCAAAGCTGGTTTGATTTAACTGCTTACAGAATATTTCCACCCGCTGGTGCTGATATCCATTGGACCAGGTTTGTGGATCTCCCAATTGCAGGGCTCATATATATTTTCAACCTGATGACAGATTTAACGAGCGCAAGTCGATTGGCAGCAATTGCCTGGCCATTGTTTTTATTCTTGCTAACCGTTTCTGCGATTGTGATGATTTGTGACCGACTTGCAGGCAAGGAACATCGATTATTGGCGCTGTTTTTCTTTGTTCTTTCCATTAATACATTGGCAGAGTTTAGACCCGGCAGGCTAGATCATCACAATGTCCAGATTCTTTTGCTCGTCCTTATTCTGCTTGGTGTAACCCGTGGGTTGGGCAAGTTTTCAAATTATCTTGTTGGCGGTTTTATTGTGAGCTCTATAGTT
Source organism: uncultured Rhizobiaceae group bacterium (assembly GCA_937951645.1). Classification (GTDB taxonomy): domain Bacteria; phylum Pseudomonadota; class Alphaproteobacteria; order Rhizobiales; family Rhizobiaceae; genus JAALLB01. Next base: position 740 of record CALFBM010000001.1, on the reverse strand, counting down.
GCAGGGCTGGATTCTTTACTGATCATTGTTGCAATTCTTGGGTTTCTTGCTCTTGAGTGGGCATTTCAAAAACAAGGTTCTGCCAATCGATTGCTACAAACCGGACTTGCCATGAGCGTTTCAAGTCTTGTTTTTTATGTCACAAGCTTCCCGGTTGATCGCTGGTTTACAAACAATGCATGTGACGCATTTTCATTGTTTTACCTGAATGCACTTTTACTTTTGTCGGCTACATTTGTTGTGCTCGCATTGATTTCACACAAGCAATTTTTAACAGGTAAATATGCTACCATATCAAGGCTGGCAGTAGGCGGCATTTTGGCCTTGGCAATTACCATATCGCTGTTTTATTTTTTCCCGCATTGTATTGATGGCCCTTATAGCAATGTAGGGCCAGAGTTGAAAGAACGCTGGCTTGACAGGGTTACGGAAGCAAAAGGGATTATTGAACGGTATCCTGCAAATAAACCGCACTGGATTATGCAAGGTATCTATTTGCTCCTCATGTTGATGGTTGCCGCAACCGTTATTGTAAAAGAGGTAAAGGCAAGACCTGAGTTGGCTATTTTGGGCTTTGTTGTTTTAATCGGTATTTCAGGTTGGACTGCCCCAATGAAAGTGGTCCGGTATTTGCGTTAGAGTTAGCTTCACTTATGGAGTTAAATTATGGGCAAGAGAGCCAAACCCGAAGAGATTATTGCGAAGTTACGAGCAGTTGAAGTTCGTATGAGCCAAGGCGA